>JANOTZ010000325.1:0-24080 GCA_031416735.1 Frankiales bacterium | reverse complement strand
TGCGCGACGTGCGCGACCTGGCCGGGCCGGAGGAACACCTGTGGGTCCTCGACCGGGAAGCCGTTCCAGCGCAGCGAACCGGTGTGGTGCACCAGGCCGGCCAGCGCCGAGAGCAGGCTCGACTTGCCCGACCCGATCTGGCCGAGCAGCAGCACCAGCTGTCCGGCGTGGACCGTGAGGTCGACGCCCTCCACCCCGACGGTGCCGTCGTCGTGCACGGCGCCGAGGCCGCGCAGCTCGAGCACCTGCAGCGGCGTGGACACTGTCGGCGGGGGCGTCGGTGCGAGGCCGGCTACGAGGTCCACCCCGTCGGGGAGGTCCATCAGGTCGGCGCCGGCCGCGAGCCGGCAGGTGGCCTCCTGCCAGCGGCTGACCCCGGGAGCCTCGGTGATGATGGCGCCGGCGACCCGACCGAACCAGTCGAACCCGTTGACTGCCGTGGTGACGAGCAGGGCGGTCGCCAACCCCCAGCCGCCCTGCAGGAACACCAGCCAGCCGGCCACGACCCCGGCCTTGACGAGCACGATCGGGACGCCGTCCAGGATGGCCTGGACGCGGTGCTCGAAGACCGCGGCCTCGACCCGCCCGCTGTCGACCTCCTGCAGGTGCCGGTGCACGCCGGGGGTCGCCGCGGCGAGCTTGACGGTGCGGGCGGAGTCGAGGGCCGAGACCAGGGACCGGCCGAACTGGGCACGGGCGGTGGACGACGCTGCCACCGATCGTCCGGCGATCGGGGAGCCGAGCGAGGACGTGGCGGCGGACAGGACCAACACCGCGAGTAGCACCCCGCCGGCCAGCAGGCTCTGGGCAGCCGCGGCGGTGATCGCCACGATCGCGACGCCGTTGGCGAAGTCGACCCACCGGTCGGCATAGCGGGCGAAGCGGTCAGCATCCATCGCCCGGGCCACCACCTCGCCGGGCGGCGTCCGTGGCAGTCGGTGCTGCTTGGTCTGGCCCAAAAGCACCGACAGTCGGACCCGCAACATGACGGCGACCCACCACTGCGGGTAGATGCGCATCGCGGTCGCCATCAGCAACGGCGCGGCGAGCAGGCCGCCCGCGAGCAGGGCGGTCAACGTGATGGGGGTCTGGCCGTCCTGCAACGCGACGACCATGCGGCCGAAGAGCAGTCCGCTCAGCGCCCCGAAGGCCCCGATCAGCGACTGCACGAGGAACAGCCCCGCCCCCGCGAGCCCCCACCGCTTGTGAATGGCCAGCGCATGCGCCGTACCGCGCAGTAGGCCCGGTCCGGAGCCGAGGTCGATCACGGGTGGGGCGTCGCCGGCCCGTCGGGCGCTGCCCACTCCGCCGCCGGAGCCGAGCGGGGCGGCGTGGTGCTCCGGTTCGCCGGAGGCCCGCAACAGGTCGCGGAACGCACCCGGACGCGCGGCCAGCTCGGCCCGCGGTCCCTGCTGGACCACCCGGCCGGCGTCGAGCAGCACCACGTGATCGGCCCGGGCGGTGGTCGACAGTCGGTGCGCCACCACAACCCCGGTACGGCGGGCAAGGAGCCGCTCCGAGGCTTGCACGACCCGCGCCTCGGTGACCGGATCCATCCGGGCGGTGGCCTCGTCGAGCACCACGACCTGCACGTCACGGACGAGCAGCCGGGCGAAGGCGACGAGCTGTTCCTCGCCGGCGGACAAGGTGGTGCCGCCGGGCCCGAGCAGAGTGTCGAGGCCGTCGGGCAGGCCGGCCACCCAGTCGCCCAGGCCGAGTGTTTCCAAGGCGTCGACAACCGCGGCCCGGGGCACGTCGGTGAACAGCGAGACGTTCTCGGCCAGGGTGGCGGCGAGGATTTCGGTCCGCTGCGTCACCACCCCGACGGCGCTCCTGAGCTGTTGCAGGTCGAGGTCGAGCACGTCGACCCCGCCGAGGTGCACCGCGCCGGCGGGGGGTTCGGTCGCGCGGGACAGCAGCGCCGCCAGGGTGGACTTCCCGCTGCCCGTGCGTCCCACCAGGGCGGTGGTGCGGCCGGCCGGGATCTCCAGGCTGACGTCACGCAGGGCGAAGGTGCCTTCGGGGTAGGAGAAGGTGAGGTTCTGGACCGAGACGGCCAGGGGCCCGGTGGGCACCGGGCGACCGCCGGTCGGCTCGGGCTCGACCGACAGCAGCTGTCGCAGCCGGGCGAGCGCCCCGAGCCCTTCCTGCAGCTCGGGGATGTGCCGCGCGAGCTGGTCGATCTGCCCGACGAAGGAGCTGGTCACCAGGAACAGCGTGACCAACGAGGCGGTCGACATCTGCCCGGTCGACACGAGCGCCGTGCCCGCCACGGCCGTCCCGGCCAGCAGGCTGTGGAGAAGCAAGCCGGCCCGTCGTCCCAGTCGGCTGCCGGCCCGACAGGTGGCCGCGACCCGGGTCTGCACCCGTGCGGAGAGCTCGGCGCAGCGCCGGATCAGGTAGGCCTGGCCGAGGGCCGAACGCAGGTCGTCGCGGGCCGCCACCCCCTCCTCCATCGCGGCGGCGTGGTCGGTCCAGGCAATTTCCTCGGAGATCTTCAGCCCCGAGATCTGCGTCGCGAGCGGCCGCACGGCCAGCACGATCACCAGGCCGACCAGCGGGAACAGCAGCCAAGCCGGCCACCAGGTGAGCCCGGCGACGACCCACATCGGTCCCGCGCGCAGCACCGTGCGGGTGAGATCCCAGATCATCCGGCGCAGCAGCGTGCCCAGCTCGTGGGTGTCGTCGTCGACCCGGTCGAGGATCTCGCCGACCGCGGTTTCGGACAGCACGGCCAGGGGCTGGTTGAGGGCCGCGGAAAGCAGGTCGGCCCGCAGCCGCCCCTCAGCCCGGTCGACCACGCGAGACCAGATGGTGCGTCCTACGGTGTCGAGGACCGCTCCGCCGACCAGGCCCAGGGCGAGCAGCAGGATGAGGGTCGACGTGGGGTTCTCGGCCAGGCGGCCCGCGATGACGGTCCCGGCGGTCTCACCCAGGGCCGCGAGGGTCGCCGCGAGCAACGCCCACGCCGCGGCCTGCCCCCGGAGCCGCTGCCACCGCAAGGTGCGCGACGGCTCGGGCGCCTTCTCGGTGGGGGAGAGGTGGGGGGACGCGAGGTCGGAGGCAGGCTTGTGGGTCATCGTCATAGCCCGACCGACGTTACGCGGCCGAGGTGACAGTCGTCGCCTGATTTAGCTGCCCAGCACGGTCCCGAGGTCGAAGCGGATCGGCACCTCGAGCTGCTCATAGGTGCACGAAAGCGCATCGCGATCTTTCCGCCAGTGCTTGAACTGCGCCGTGTGGCGGAAACGCGTCCCCTCCATATGGTCATAGCCGACCTCGGCGACGAGCTCCGGCCGCAGGGCGACGAACGACAGGTCCTTCCCGTTGTTCCACCGCGATCCCGCAGCCTGGTTGGGATTGCGCTCCGGCACCACGTCACCCACCCAGGGGTGATCTCCCTCACACAGGTACGGCGAAAGCTCGGCGATCAGAGCAGCCCGGCGCGCCATCGGGAACGCCGCGGCCACGCCGACATGCTGGAGTTGCCCGCTTTCGTCGTACAGGCCGAGCATGAGCGAACCGACGATCGGGCCGGATGTGTGCAAGCGGTAGCCGGCGACCACCACGTCAGCGGTTCGGGTGTGCTTGATCTTCAGCATCACCCGCTTGTCCTGCTGGTAGGTCGCGGTGAGCGGCTTGGCGACCACGCCGTCCAGTCCGGCGCCCTCGAAGAGCTCGAACCATTCGCGGGCCACCGCCGGCTCGGTGGTGACCGGTGTGAGAAACACTGGAGGCTTCACCTGCGCGAAGGTTTCCTCGAGGAGTTGGCGCCGTGCGCTCTGGGGCAGGCCGGTGAGATCGCTGTCGCCCAAGGCCAGCAGGTCGAAGGCGATGAAGCAGGCCGGAGTGGTTGCGGCGAGCATCCGCACCCGGGAGTCCGCGGGGTGGATCCGCTGGAGCAGCGCCTCGAAATCGAGTCCCTTCCCGGCGGCGATCACGATTTCGCCGTCCACCACGCAGCGCTCGGGGAAATTCGCTTTGACCGCCTCGACCACCTCAGGGAAGTAGCGGGTGAGAGGTTTTTCGTTGCGGGAGCCGAGCTCCACCTCGTCGCCGTCCCGGAAGACGATGCAGCGGAAGCCATCCCACTTCGGCTCGAAGTGAAAATCTCCCTCGGGCACCTCGGCGACGCTCTTGGCCAGCATCGGTTTCACGGGCGGCATCACAGGAAGGTCCATCAGTCACTCCACACTGCCGGCGGGAACGACCCATGTGCAGCGTTGACCTGTGACTGCGGCGATGAGGTCGAAGTCGGCGTGGTAGTGCAGGACGGCCAGGTTGCGTTCTTCGGCTGCCGCTGCAACAAGGAGGTCAGGAAGTTTGCGTCCACGTTCGCTGGCCTGAGCCAGTAGGCGCTGGACCTGCGACGCACGATGTACGTGTGCGGCCGTGGTGTCGATGGGCTGGAAGGCGTCGAGGTCTTCCATCAACTCGTCCCACTCGCGGACGTTCCGCGCGGAATATCCGACCTCGAGGTCGCAGATCCGGGGTCGGCCCAACCGTCCAGTTTCCGCCATGGGCTCAATGACGGCCCGGACCTCAGGTCGCCCGAGGCGTTTGAGAACGCTGGTGTCGACGAGGTGAGTCAGCGCCACGCGTCAGCGCGATCGTCGAGGTCCGCAGCACCCAGCCGGTCCAGAGCGGCGGCGATGCGTTGCTTTCGCTGGGTGGTCGCCAGACGGAGCGCCTCGTTGACGGTGTCCTTGATCGTGGTGGTGCCCAGCTCGGCCCGGGCAGCCCCCAGGCGTTCTTCATCGACGTCGATCAGATGCTTGGCCACTCAGCGAGTATATACGCCACTCGCAACGTATATCAACGGCGCAGCCGCCTCCTCGTGTTGCACGACGGGTGGCATCACAGGCAGCTGCATCGACCCATCCTCGCCGACCCCGACCCCGGCCGCGGGGGCGGCCGGGGAGTCGCTCAGGCCGGGGCGAAGAGCTTCTTGGCGTGCTCGCTGAAGGCCCGCATCTCGGCGACCGGCCCGATCTCGAGGAAGGTGCACGGGCCGTCGGTTGTGCCGGTGTGTCCGGCCGGCCAGTGAAAGACCTCGCCGGCGCTGGCCGTCTCAAAAGCCCCGTCGGCGTGCTCGATGGTGATCGCGCCCTCGAGCACGATGCCCCAGTGCGGGCTCGGGCAGCGGTCCCCGGGCAGGCCCTGCAGGACCGGACTCATGTCGGTGCCCGCGGGCAGGTGCACGTGGCGGATCGCCAGCTCACCCATCTCGACGTACCTCGTTTCGAGCTCGCCCTGGGAGACCTCGATGGGCAGTTCCTTGATCGGTGTGGCCATGACGTCAGTCCTCTCGTGAGAGCGCGCAGCCTGCTGCCGCGCGCCAGTGTTCGTCGTCGCCGGGCCCGAGCTGCGCCGCCTCCTGGACGGCACGGACCTGGTCCGGGTTGAGCAGGCTGATCACGCAGAACTCGTTGCCGAACGGGTCCTGCAGCACAGCCCAGTCGAGGCACGCCGGCTCGCCCGGGATCGATCCCGGGCGCGGGTAGATAGTCGGTGCCATCTTCAGGACCCCGCCGATGTGCTCGATCTCGCTGATGGCTGCCGATACCGAACGCACCCAGATGTCGATGTGCGAGCGGTTGGCCTCCGGGCCCTTGGTGGTCCTCACCTTGTGCAGGATCACCTTGTGCTCCCACGGGTCCAGCCGGCCGAGATAGGAGTAGCGGCCGGGGAAGACCGACGGGAGGACCGCCAGCCCGGTCAGCGCGCTGTAGAACTCCTCCGCGACGGCGAGGTCCTCGACGTCGATCACCTGGCACTTCAGCGTCCCGATCCCCATGGCGGGGCACGCTACTCGCAATGCGAGTAATGTGGCAAGGGTGAACGCTTCACCGGCCACCTATGGCGTCCTGGGCATGCTCGCCACCCGCCCGTGGACGGGCTACGAGCTCACCCAGCAGGTGCGCCGCAGCCTGCGCTTCGTGTGGCCGGTGTCCGAGGGGCACCTCTACCGCGAGCAGGGTCGGCTGGTCGACCTCGGCTGGGCCACCGTCACCGAGGAGTCCGCGGGCAAGCGGTCGCGCAAGCGCTACGCCATCACCGATGCCGGACGCGACGCGCTGGCCGTGTGGCTCGCGACCACTCCGGAGGAGCCGCTCCTGCAGGTCGAGGGCGTGCTCCGCGCCTTCTATGCCGACCACGGCACGGTCGCGGACCTCGAGCAGTCGCTGCGCTCGACCGCAGCCGGCGCCCGGGCGATGCTCGACGACCTGATCGCGATCGTCGAGGAGTACCTCGAGGACGGCGGACCGCTCGCGCTGCTCGAGTCAGGGCAGGGCGCTGCGGGGGACCGGCGCGAATTTCGCGGCCGGCCGATGTTCCCGGAGCGATTGCCCGTCGTAGCGCTCGCGATCGACGCGACCACCCGGCTGCTCGCCGAACTCGACGGCCATTTCGAGGCCGCCGCCGACGAGGTGGCGGAATGGTCGGCGACCGACGACCCCGTCCTCGCGGCCGCGACCAGGGAGCGGCTCGAAGCGGTGCGCCGCAGGGGTGCACCACGCGGCCGCGCTTAGCGGCTCAGGGCGGGTCCGTCGACCGGGTAGATCGGTGCCTGGGCGGTAGCAGTTCACGCGTCGTTGGCGGCAACTTTTTGTCCAGCCGTCATGATCGGCTAAACATGACCTATGAAAAAGACGTCACCGACCACGGCAGAGCTCCGCGCATGGGCCCGGAGTAAGGGAATTGATGTGGGGGACCGCGGTCGGCTTTCGCCGGAGGTGCTGGACGCCTGGCACGCGGCCCACGGCGATAACGGGGGAGCAACACCTGCCAAGAAGCCCGCGGCGAAGAAGCCCGCCGCCAAGAAGCCCGCAGCAAAAAGGCCGCCCGCCAAGAAGGCACCGTCGGAGCCGCGCCCCGTCATGGCGACCAAGCCCCCCGTGGCCGTCGAGAAGCCGGCTGATGAGGCCACGCTGATCACGACGCTCACTGCCCAGGTCACCAGCCTGACCAGGCGGGTCGAGCAGCTCGAGAACGCTGCCCGGGCAACGCCGCCGCAGCGACGCGGCCTGTTCCGCAAGGCTTAAGCGAGCCAGGTGAACCGGCGGACGCCCACGCCTTCGGGCGTGGCGTCGCCGGTCTCCGGATCGACCCAGGCCGTGAAGTCCTCGACGGTCCGCACCGCGAACGGGGGTCCGTCGATGGGGTACAGCGGCAGGTAGACCACCGCCGTGCGTGCCGCGTCATTCGCGTCGTGGCCGAGACCCAGCACGAGATACTGGCGGCCCTTCCAGTGCTGGTAGGTCCCCGGTTCAACAGTCATGTCTCAGTAGAGCACTCGGTCGTCGAGGGTGGCGCGCCCCAATTCGATGAGGGGCGGCACCCGCTCCTCGAAGCCGTCGAACCCGTCCCCGACCATGGCCCCGAACTTCACCCGCATCGCGATACCGGCGCAGACGACGGCGAGCTTGAAGAAGGCGAAAGCGACGTACCACGGCAGGTCGGTGATATCGGCACCCGTGCGGGCCGCATAACCGGCGGCCACCTGCTCGCGGGTGAGAAATCCGGGCAGTGACGTCACGGCGCCGACGGGGGCGCCGCTCTTGCGCAGGTCGGGATCGGTCTCCTGGGCCCAGTAGACGAGCAGGATCCCCAGGTCGGCGAGCGGGTCGCCGAGGGTGGACATCTCCCAGTCGAGCACCGCGTTGATCCGCCCCACCTCAGTGGGGTGCAGCATCGTGTTGTCGAGCCGGTAATCACCGTGCACGATCGTCGATCGCAGGGTTTTCGGCAGCTGGGCGGCGAGGTCGGCGGCGAGCCGGTCGACCTGGTCCAGGCCCTCGATCCGGGTCGCGTCCCACTGCTTCCCCCAGCGCGACACCTGCCGGGCCAGGTAACCCTCGGGCCGCCCGAACTCGCCCAGGCCGACGGCGTGGTAGTCGACCGCATGCAGGGCAGCGAGGACGTCCACGAGGCCGTTGGACAGCTTCGTGCGCGACAGGGGGCTGTCGGCGTACCCGTCAGGGAGCCTGGTCGTGACGATGTGCCCCTCGACCCGCTCCATGACGTAAAAGGGCTGCCCGAGCACGGAGGCGTCGGAGCAGAAGTGCAGCATCTGCGGCACGGGCACGGCGGTCCCGCCGAGGGCCGACATCACGGCGTACTCGCGCCCCATGTCGTGCGCGGTCGGCAGCACCTGGCCGAGTGGAGGGCGGCGCAGCACGAGCGACCCGGCGGGGGAGTCGACCCGATAGGTCAAGTTGCTCTTGCCGCCTGCGATCAACGTGACGGACAGGTCCGTCCATGCCGGATCGTCCAGCGCGGAGGCGAGATAGGGCCCAACGACAGCCGGATCGGCGCCGGCAACGGGAGCGGTCATGGGCTGCAACCTAACGGTTGCTCCTAGGCTCTCCGGTCGTGGCCGTCCATCTCGTCGATCGTGAGCCAGTTGTGCCGGCGGGGATGCTCGTGGCCGGCCTGGTCCCGCCGCCGCGTTTCGCCGATGCCCGCTTCGGCACCTACCTGCCCGATCCCGCCCAACCGACGCAGGCCGCTGCGGTCGAGGCCCTGCAGGACTTCCTGGCGACCCTCACCCCGACACCGAAGAAACTGTTCCGCAGGAGTGCGCCGGGGACCCTGCCCGGCGTCTACCTCGACGGTGGTTTCGGGGTGGGGAAGACACACCTGCTCGCCTCGCTCTGGCACGCCGCCCCGGAGCCGCGGGCCTACTGCACCTTTGTCGAGCTCACCCATCTGGTGGGGGCGCTCGGGTTCGCCCAGACTGTCACTGCGCTGTCCGGCCACCGACTGCTGGCCGTGGACGAGTTCGAGCTCGACGACCCCGGTGACACCGTCCTCGTCAGCACCCTGATCGGGAAGCTGGTCGGGGCCGGGGTGAGGGTCGCCTGCACCTCCAACACCCTCCCCGACGCCCTCGGGGAAGGTCGGTTCGCGGCAGGTGACTTCCTCCGCGAGATCCAGGCCCTGTCCTCCTACTTCCTTCCGATTCGCGTCGACGGCGAGGACTACCGACATCGCGGGCTACCGGCCGTCCCGCCCCCGCTGAGCCGGGACGAGCTGCTCCTCCGAGTGGCCGGCCGAGCGTCGTACGACGTGTTCGAGGCTTTGCTGGTGCACCTGGCCGGACTGCACCCCAGCCGGTACGGCGCTCTGCTCGACGATCTGGACCTGGTGTGCCTCGACCGGGTGGTGCCGGTCGAGGACCAGGCGGCAGCGCTGCGGCTCGTCGTGCTGGTGGACCGGCTCTACGACCGCGACCTTCCGGTAGCAACCAGCGGAATTGCACTTGATCAGCTCTTTCCAGCTGAAATGCTCCTGGGGGGCTATCGAAAGAAGTACCTTCGGGCGATCAGTCGGCTGACCGCCTTGGCCCGGCCGAGTCCGCAAGCCCCCGAACTTCATGCACGGTGATAGATATGTGAAGCCGTCCTCTCCAGCAGGTGGTGGTTATGGCACTCCCGCGAGAAGCGGACGTATCCCTCAAGCCTGTGGTTTCAGCGCGTTGGGCCTCTGCCGGGCTGTGCCTGCTGGTGCTCGCGATCGGGGTCACCGTCTCGCTCGGTTGGATCCTGGGGCGTCCAGGGCTGCGCTCGATCATCCCCGGGTCGGCCGAGATGAAGTTCCAGGCAGCGATTGCCGTGGTGGCCTTCGCCATCGGTCTCCTTGCCCAGGGCTGCGGGCACACCCGAACCGCGCGCCTGCTCATCGGAGCCGCCGCCTTGGTGGGCACCATCGCCCTCACCGAGTATGCGTTCAGGTTCGACACCCGCTTCGACGGACTGTTCTTCCATGACCAGGGACCGGCCCATCCGGGCCGGATGTCGGCGCTCACCGCTGCCTCCTTGGTCCTGTTGGGTCTCGGGGCGCTGTCCTGCACCCTGGGCCGGCGAGGGAGGCGGTTTGGGCAGGCCGCCGTCTTCCTCGGCCTGCTCCCGGCGCTGTTCACCTTTGTGGGATCGATGCTGTCGGTGCCGGCCCTGTATGGCGCGTGGTTCGGCCTGTACCCCGTGGCGCTACTGACTGCCCTCTGCTTGGCTTTGCTCGCCGCCGCGACGTTGTTGGCCAATCCCTCGCTGTCGGTACCCTCGCTCCTTCTCCAGCGCGATCCCGGGGGCGTGGTCTTCCGCTGGATGCTGGTGATCGGCACGATCGTCCCCTTCGCGTCGGCCGGCATCCTGTTCAAGCTTCAACGGCGCTTCGACTGGTCCGACCAGACTCCGTTGGCAGGCACGCTCATCATCACCATTCTGGTGCTGGGGCTCATCGCCTTCGCTACCGGCAGTCGCGTCGCGAAGGCCCACACCGCGACCGTGGACGCTCGTCAGGAGGCGATCGGTGCCTCCCGGGCGAAGTCGGAGTTCCTCTCGGTCATGAGCCATGAGATCCGCACCCCGATGAACGGTGTCATCGGGATGACCGGGCTCCTGCTGGACAGCGACCTGGATGTGGAGCAGCGCGAGT
This sequence comes from Frankiales bacterium, assembly GCA_031416735.1. GTDB lineage: Bacteria > Actinomycetota > Actinomycetes > Mycobacteriales > SCTD01 > RYN-111. The sequence goes on along the minus strand of JANOTZ010000325.1, from coordinate 13,640 downwards.
ATGCCGGGGTCGTCCGATCCTCCGCGCAGTCGCTGCTCGTGATCATCAACGACATCCTCGACTTCTCCAAGATCGAGGCGGGCCGGCTCGAGCTCGAGGAGGTCGACTTCGACGTGACAGCCACGGTGGAGGAGGTGGGAGGGCTCCTCGCCTCGCTTGCCCATGACCGGTCCCTGGAACTCCTCGTCGCGGTGGACCCCTCCCTCCCGGCCTGGGTCCGTGGAGACGAGGGAAGGCTGCGGCAGGTCCTCACCAACCTGTTGGCCAACGCGGTGAAGTTCACCGAGGTGGGTGAGGTCACGCTGTCTGTCCTCGTCGAGGGATCCACCGGTGATCTCGTTGACCTCAGGTTCGAGGTCAGCGACACCGGGATCGGGATCCCTACCGCCGTACAGGAGAGGTTGTTCGAGCGCTTCCGGCAGGCAGATTCCTCCACCACCCGGCGTTTCGGTGGCACCGGACTGGGCCTGACCATCGCCCGTCACCTGGTCCGGAAGATGGGGGGTGACATCGAAGTCTTCAGCGCCCCGGGCTGCGGGAGCCGGTTCTGGTTCACACTGCGCCTGCCGACCGCGCTGGGGGAGCACCTGACTCACCCGCCCGACCTCGAGGGGATCCGGGCACTCATCGTCGACGACGTCCCGGCGAACCTCAGGATCCTGCAGGCCCAGCTGGCGATGTGGGGAGTCGAGGTCGTCCCGTGCCGGAGCGGGGACGCGGCACTTCGAGAGGCGCAGGCGGCCGAGCTGAGCGGGCGGCCTTACGACGTTGTCCTGACCGACCTGCAGATGCCCGATTTCGACGGGATCGGTCTCGCCGCGAGGCTCTCCGCGGAGCCAGGTGGAGGCCCGCCGGTCATCATCTTGTCCTCTGCGGGAGGACGCGAAGAGGCACGGACCGTCGTGGGCAGCAACGTCGTCCGGTTCCTGGTGAAGCCTGCGCGACGAGCCCAGCTCCTGGAGGCTGTCACGACCGCGGTGGGGATGACTCCGGTCGAGCGAGGCGCACCCACTGCCGCCCCGAGGGAAGCGGCCACCGGGAGGGTGCTGGTGGTCGATGACAACGCGGTCAACCAGCGGCTGGCTGTGCTCCTGGTGGAACGGCTCGGGTATCGGGTCGACACCGTTTCCGACGGCGTCGAGGCTGTCGAGGCGGTGTGGCGGGGCCGTTACGACGCGGTACTGATGGATGGCGAAATGCCGCGGATGGATGGTTACCAGGCGACCCGCGTGATCCGGGCGAAGGAGCTGCCGGGCCAACGGATCCCGATCATCGCCCTGACAGCCAGCGCGATGAAGGGCGATGTCGAGCGGGCCTTCGAGGCAGGCATGGACGCCCATGTGACCAAGCCGATCGACATCGAGGAGCTCGCGGCGACGCTGGCCAGGATGGTGGGCCGCAACCAGCCGGTGGACCACGACACGGTGTGACGGGCAGGGATCGGCGCCTCGTCGTCGAAGTCCCTGAGCATGCGACGTCCCTGGGTCCTGCTCGCGGTCGCGGCCGTCCTGACCGTGGCCCTCGCCCCACATGCTGGTGCCGGCGCACCACGCGCCGAGCTGCTCCGCACCGGGGTGACCGGGTCGGGGGAGCCCAACATCGGGATCGCCAAGGACGGCACGATCTACGCAACCGCGATGACCAGGACGGTGCGCTCGACCAACAACGCGAAGACCTTCTCCACGATCACGCCGCCCGGGCACCTCGCCACCCTCGACCCCTTCCTGTACGTCGACAAGGTCACCGGTCGGGTCTACAAGTCCGACCTGGCAGGCACCTGCCAGCTGCTGTCGTGGAGCGATGACCGAGGCGTGACCTGGAAGTCCGCTCCAGCGGCGTGCAACCTGTCGGACCACCAGAGCATCACGACGGCTCCGCCGGTCAGCAGCCCGACCGTCGGCTACCCGCATGTGGTCTACAACTGCTCGCAGACCGTGGGCTACAACGGTTACAGCGCGGCGAGTGGCTGCGACAAGTCGCTCGACGGCGGCACCACCTGGGCGCCCACCGGCAGCTTCGCCTTCAACGACCCGGGGGCGCCGGCCGGCGACTCGGGGGTGCCCTACCACTGCCTCGGGGACGTGGGCGCGATCCACGCCGCCGCTGACGGCACCCTCTATGTGCCCCGCGGCTGGTGCGGCCAGCTGTGGCTCGCAGTCAGCCGCGACGAGGGACTGACCTGGACCCGGACCCAGGTGGCGACCAACGGCATGAACACCACGACCAGCGGTGGCTTCGGGCTGGTCGCCCCCGGGAGCGGCCAGAGCGACTACCAGGCCACCGTGATGGCCGACGCCAAGGGCAACGTCTTCTTCCTCTGGGTGGGGCTGGACCGACTGCCCTACCTCGCGGTCTCCCGCGACCACGGACGCACGTTCGGTGCACCGTTGAAGGTGGCGCCCAAGGGGGTCAAGGAGGCCTGGGGTCCGGCCCTCGACCTCGACAGCAAGGGCCGGCTGGCGGTCGCCTACCTGGCCAGCAGCAACTCACCGGGCAAGCCGTGGACCTCGTCCTACAAGGGCGTCACGTTCACCGGCTACCTCGGTCTCCTGCCCCGGCCGCTCGACCGCCGGCCCACCTTCGTCGCGCTGCCGGTCACGGTGCCTGACGCGCCACTCGTCTATGGCGCCTGCGGCCCGGGCCGCTGCAACGACGCCGTCCTCGACTTCATCGACGTCGCGCTCGCCCCTGACGGCAGTGTGTACGGCGCCTTCGTCGACTCCACGTCTGCCCGGCACGAGCTGGTCCTCGGCCGCCTCCGCTAGCCCGATCCCTTGCAGCGCAGGGGATCAGACGAGCTCGAGCACCACGACGCTCTCGCCGTCGGTGTCGACCCGACCGTCGGAGAACGACCAGCCATCGGTGCTGGCCAGGAGCTTCTGGGTCGGCGACCCCGGCAGCGGGATCGCCTGCCGCCCCAGCGCGAAGTTGCACGCCACCGCCACCTGGCCGCGGCGGACCACCGCCCACCGGGCGTCGTCGTCCCACGTCACGGAGACCTGGTCGCGGCGCCCGTCCGACAGGTCAGGCCGTGATCGGCGCAACCTGATCAGGGACCGGTAGAAGGAGAGCACCTCCTCGTCGATGTGCCAGTCGAGCTTGGAGGCCGCGAAGGTGGCCGGGTCCTGCGGGTCGGGCACATCCTCGGTAGCCCAGCTGTGCCGATTGAACTCTTCACGCCGACCCTTGACCACTGCCGCGCCGAGCTCACCGGAATGGTCGGAGAAGAACATCCACGGCGTCTTCGCGCCGTACTCCTCGCCCATGAAGACCATCGGGGTGAAGGGGGAGAGGAGATAGAGAGCGGCGCCGATGAGGCGCAGGCCGGGGGACAGGGCGATGCGGTCGCCGGCAGCGCGGTTGCCGATCTGGTCGTGGTCCTGCAGGTAGGCGACGAAGCGATGCCCGGGCACCATGCTCGGCACCGGTCTGCCGTGCACGCGACCCCGGAACGACGACCACGTCCCGTCGTGGACGAACGCTCCGGTCAGCGACTTGGCCAGCACCTCCAGGGACCCGAAATCGGCGTAGTAGCCGGAGGTCTCGCCGGTGAGCAGGGCATGTAGCGAGTGGTGCACGTCGTCGCACCACTGGCCGTCCAGCCCGAGGCCGCCGGTCTCCCGCGACTCGACCAGCCGTGGGTCGTTGAGGTCGCTCTCGGCCACCAGCCACAAGGGCTTCCCGAGCTGCGCCCCGAGGGCCGCGACCTCCACCGCCATCTGCTCGAGCAGGTGGGTGGCGCTCTCATCGACGAGGGCGTGTATGGCGTCGAGCCGCAGACCGTCGATGTGGTGGTCCCGCATCCACATCAGGGCGTTGTCGAGGATGTACCGACGGACCTCGTCGGACCCCTCGCGGTCGAGGTTGACGGCCGCGCCCCAGGGGGTCGAGTGCGCGTCGGTGAGGTAGGGCCCGAACTCCGGGAGGTAGTTGCCGGCCGGCCCGAAGTGGTTGTAGACGACGTCCATGACGACCCCGAGCCCACGGCCGTGGGCGGCGTCCACGAACTGCTTGAGCCCCTCGGGCCCGCCGTACGGCTCGTGCACGGCGAACCAGGCGACCCCGTCGTAGCCCCAGCCCCAGCGGCCGTCGAAGGCGTTGCACGGCAGCAGCTCGACGGCCGTGACGCCGAGGTCGACCAGATGGTCGAGCCGCTCGATCGCTGCCATGAAGGTGCCTTCGGCGGTGAAGGTCCCGACGTGCATTTCGTAGAGGATGGCCCCGGCGAGCGGGACGCCGCGCCACAGCTGGTCGGTCCAGGGGAACGCGCCGTGGTCGAGCACCCGCGACAGCCCGTGCACTCCGTCGGGTTGCCACCCGCTGCGCGGGTCGGGCCGGACCGGACCGCCGTCGAGAGAGAAGCCGTAGTCGCAACCTTGCGCGACGGCCGACCACCAGGAGCCGTCACGCTTCATCGGCAGCGTGGTGGAGTCGATGACCAGGTCCACGCGCTCGCTGGCAGGGGCCCACACGCGAAAGACAGTCACAGTCTCACTCTTGCCCACTGCGCTCCGCCGCAACACCCTGCCCCACCGTGTACGACGGTTGTCCGCGTCACCCGCGTCCGCCCCGAACAGTGCTCAGGAGCGGAGGAGGAGGCTGACCGGGAAGTCCTTCCACAGCTGCTCGACGTCGACGGTGCCCTCCCAGGCCGTTCCGGACAGCAGGTCCGTCCATCGACCGTCGGGCAAGGTGACCGAGCCGGACACGCCGGCGCCCCGCACCGGCACGAGGGTGAGCACCTGCCCGGCCCGGACGAAGCCGAGCACGCCGGCAGGTGTCTCGAGCGCCGCGTAGGTGCCGTGCAGGAACCAGTCGGGATGCTCGCGACGCAGCCGCAGCGCCGTGGCCACGACCCGCAGCTTGTCGGTGTCGACCGCCCCGCTACCCAGGCCGTCGACCGCCCCGCCACCCAGGCCGTCGACCGACCGTTCGCCCAGGCCGTCGTCGAGCAGGTGCGAGCGGCGGTCGTAGTCGACGGGACGGCGGTTGTCCGGATCGACGAGGGACAGGTCCACCAGCTCGGTGCCCTGGTAGGTGTCGGCCACCCCGGGCATCGTGAGCTGCACCAGCTTCTGGGCCAGCACGGTGGTCCGCCAGGCAGGCGCGAGCTGCGCGACGAAGGCAGCGAGCTCCGCGGTGAGGCGAGGGTCGGCCAGGACCGCACGCACCAGGTCGCTGACCGCATCGTCATAGGTGGTGTCAGGGTCCAGCCAGGACGTGCGGCCCTTGGCCTCGCGGGTCGCCTTCTCCAGGTAACCGACGGCGCGGTCCGCGTCGATCGGCCAGGCTCCGACGAGGGTCTGCCACACCAGCTGCTCGGTGACGGCGTCGATCCGCCGGGGGAGTCGGGCGGTCCACTCGGTGACCACCTCACCCCAGGCGCTGGGCTGCTGGGAGAGCAGCACGAGCCGGGCGCGGACGTCCTCGGAGCGCTTGGTGTCGTGCGTCGACAGGGCCGTCATGGTCAGCGGCCAGTCCCGCTGCTGCTCCACGCAGGCCTGGTGCCAGGCCGCGACCGACGTCCCCCAGTGGGCCGGGTTGCCGCCCACCTCGTTGAGGGCCGACAGCGGCAGGTGCCGGTAGTAGGCGGTGTCCTCGACGCCCTTCGCCATCGCCGGCCCGCAGGTCTGCTGGAACCGGACGACGAACTCGGGGCAGCGCGGCTCCTCACCGAGGGCCATCCGACCGAGGATGCCGGCTTCCTGGGCGCGCCGTGGCAGGGCTTGCTGGGCCACACTCACCGCGTGCCCCACGTGTTCGCGGGCCGTGTCGTCGGCGGGACCGTCGGCGGGCACGTAGGCCCGGTAGACCTCGAACGCGACGAGGATCTCCACGAGCGCTTCGCGCAACCCGCGTCGCGTGACGTCGAGGTTCGCTTCGTCGCAGGCAGGCTTGGCCAGGTCGACGAGCCGGTCGACCTCGGCGGCCAGCACCTCGTGCAGCACCTGGGTCTTGGCGGTGCGCACGACCTCGTCGTACGCGGCGCTCTCGCCGGTCACCGACTGCCACAGCGAGGTCAGCGGCTGCTCGCCGGCCGGGTCGACGAACAGCCCCATCACCAGGTTCAGCGCGTCGTAGCCGGTGGTGCCGGCGCAGGCCCAGGTGCGGGGGAGCAGCTCGCCGGGCTCGAGGATCTTCTCCACGACCACCCACGCGCCGCCGGTGCGGGAGGCGAGTCGGGCCAGGTAGCCCTCCGGGTCGGCCAGCCCGTCGGGATGGTCGATCCGCAGCCCGTCGATGGCACCGTCGGACAGCTGACGCAGCACGAGGGCATGGGTGGCGTCGAAGACCTCGGGGTCCTCGACCCGGAGCCCTGCCAGGGTCGACACGTCAAAGAACCGACGGTGGGTGCTCTCCTCCGTGCCGGTGCGCCAGTCGGCGAGCCGATAGTGCTGCTGCTCAAGGGTTTTCAGCACGTCACCCTCGACGAGCGTCCCCGGCGCGATCGGCACCTCGTGCCCGTAGTAGCGGATCCGGTCGCCGTCGATCGTCACGTCGGAAACCACCTCCGCCAGCGGTCCGCCGAGCACCGGCACCAGCAGCTTGCCGCGCGACCAGTCGACGTCGAACCAGGCCGCGTACGGCGAGAGCGGGCCGGCCCGGAGGACGGACCACCACGCTGCGTTCTGCGACTCCGGCTCGCTGATGGCCATGTGGTTGGGCACCAGGTCGAGCACGATGCCCAGGCCCGCCCCGCGGCAGGCCTTCACGAGACGGTCCAGTGCCGCTGGGCCGCCGAGCTCGTCGTCCACCCGGCTGTGGTCGATGACGTCGTAACCGTGGGCCGAACCGGGAGCCGAGGCGAGCCAGGGGGAGCAGTAGAGATGGCTGATCCCCAGCCGGGCCAGGTAAGGCACGACGGCGGCCGCCTGGTCGAAGCCGAACTCCGGTCTGAGCTGCACCCGGTAGGTGCTGACGGGCTGCATCGGTTAGAAGACCTTCCGCAGCAGCATCACCGAGCGGGCCTCGAGCGGGATCTTCTCGCCGGTCTTGGGCGACCGCTGCTCCGCGTGGTCGAGCATCGGCGCAAAGGTGTCGATCTCGACCTCCCACCGCTCACCGGCTCCGACGTCGGGCAGCACGAAGTCCATCGCCTCGTAGTGGCCGTTGAACATCAGCCAGAACTGGTCGTCGGTGACGTGCTGGCCGCGCCGGTCGGGCTCGCGGATCGCCTCTCCGTTGAGGAAGACCGACAGCGATCGGGCGTAGCCGCCGTCCCAGTCCTCGTCCGACATCTCCTCACCGGCAGGGGTGTACCAGGCGATGTCCTCGATCGGGCTGCCCTTCACGGGGCGGCCCCGGAAGAAGCGCCGCCGCCGGAAGACCGGGTGCTCGCGACGGAGCCTGGCGAGCCGCGCGGTGAAGTCGGTGAGGACCTCGAACTCGGCGGCCCGCTCCCAGTCGATCCAGGCGATCGAGCTGTCCTGGGCGTAGACGTTGTTGTTGCCCTGCTGGGTGCGACCGAGCTCGTCACCGTGCAGCAGCATCGGCACGCCCTGGCTCAGGAACAAGGTGGCGAGGAAGTTGCGCTTCTGCTGCTCGCGGAGCGCGACGATCTCGAGCTCGTCGGTCTCGCCCTCCACCCCGCAGTTCCACGAGCGGTTGTGGGACTCGCCGTCCTGGCCGCCTTCGCCGTTGGCGTCGTTGTGCTTGTCGTTGTAGGAGACCAGGTCGTGCAGGGTGAACCCGTCGTGCGCGGTCACGAAGTTGATCGAGGCGAACGGCCGGCGGCCGTCCTGCTCGTAGAGGTCGGCGGAGCCGGTGAGCCGGGACGCGAACTCGGCGAGGGCCTCGTCCTCACCGCGCCAGTAGTCGCGGACGGTGTCGCGGTACTTCCCGTTCCACTCGGTCCACAGCGGCGGGAAACCGCCGACGTTGTAGCCGTTCTCGCCGATGTCCCACGGCTCGGCGATGAGCTTCACCTGGCTCACGACGGGGTCCTGCTGGACCAGGTCGAAGAAGGCCGACAGCCGATCGACCTCGTGGAACTGCCGGGCCAGGGAGCTGGCGAGGTCGAAGCGGAACCCGTCGACGTGCATCTCCAGGACCCAGTAGCGCAGCGAGTCCATGATGAGCTGCAACACGTGCGGGTGCTTCATCAGCAGCGTGTTGCCGGTGCCGGTGGTGTCGTAGTAATGGGCGCGGTCCTCGTCGACCAGCCGGTAGTAGGCCGCGTTGTCGATGCCGCGGAACGACAGTGTCGGGCCCAGGTGGTTGCCCTCGGCGGTGTGGTTGTAGACGACGTCAAGGATCACCTCGAGGCCGGCGGCGTGCAGGCTCTTCACCATCGCCTTGAACTCCTGGACCTGCTGCCCGCGCTGCCCGCCGCTGGCATAGGCGTTGTGCGGGGCGAAGAACCCGATCGTGTTGTAGCCCCAGTAGTTGCGCAGGTGCCGCTGCGCCAGGTGGCTGTCGTGCACGAACTGGTGGACCGGCATCAGCTCGATCGCCGTCACCCCGATCCGGGCGTAGTGCTCCAGCATCACCGGGTGGGCCACCGCGGCGTAGGTGCCGCGGATCTCCTCCGGGATGTCCGGGTGGGTCATCGTCAGGCCCTTGACGTGCGCCTCGTAGATGACCGTCTCGTTGTACGGCGTCCTGGGCGCTCTGTCGTTGTCCCAGTCGAAGTAGGGGCTGATGACCACCGACTTCGGCATGTGCGGGGCCGAGTCGGTGTCGTTGAACGCCCCGTTGTCCCAGCTGTAGCTGAAGCAGGCCTGGTCCCAGTCGACCTCGCCCTCCATCGCCTTCGCGTAGGGATCGAGCAGCAGCTTGGTGGGGTTGCACCGATGGCCCTGGTCCGGGTCGAACGGTCCGTGCACGCGGTAGCCGTACCGCTGCCCCGGGCCGATGTTCGGCAGGTAGCCGTGCCACACGAAGGCGTCCCGTTCGCGCAGCGGGACGACCGTCTCGGTGCCCTCGTCGTCGTACAGGCACAGCTCGATGCGCTCGGCGACCTCGCTGAACAGCGCGAAGTTCGTGCCCGTCCCGTCGTACGTCGCGCCGAGGGGGTAGGGCGTGCCAGGCCAGGGGTTGGGGGCGTGTTGCGGGTCGGGCGAGGCCACAGGTGCTCCAGGATCGAGGGCGGTTACCCGCTATCTACCCACGTGGGGGCGGGAACTACGCCTGAGTGCCCGTGATTGCTGCGACATACAGCGTGACGAGCGTGTCGATGATGGGCTCGGTCTGCGGGCGCGGCTCGGGATGAGCGACCCAGTCGACGAGCACCTCGGTGACCGCGCCGGCCAGCGCGAGGCCCAGGATGCGACCCGAGGCGCCCTGGTCGAGCTTGGTCTGGGTGGCGATCATCGCGGCGAAGCGCTGCACCATGGCGTACCGGTCCTGCTCGAGGACACCCGCTGCCCGGACCTCCCGGTGGGCGACCTTCGCGCGCCGAGGATCGGCCGTCAGGTAGTTCACGTAGCCGGTGAGCCCGACCCGGATACGCTCCTCCGGCGAGCCCTGTGCGGAGGCGACCTGGGCGAGCACGGTGGTGGTGACGCCGGCCATGATGTCCTCGTAGACGGCCTTCAGGAGCGCCTCGCGGCTGGCGAACTCCTCGTAGAACGACCGGGTCGCGACCCCGGCGGAGGCGCACAGCCGCTCGATGGTGGCGCCGGCCCAGCCCTCGCTGGCGAACAGCTCCAGACCGGCGTGGATCAGCCGTCCCCTGCGGTCGGCCCGGCGTTCGGGCTCCGACCTTCCGGCATACACACGTCCTGTTTCGGGCATGCGACGCAGGCTATGAGGTTTCGGGTGACCTTGGGTGAGGTGGACACGCTCAGGTCACACAGACCTCACCTTTTCGGTTACCGGGCGCGGCGGACCCCGAGCTCGGGTCGGGCCCGCAACCGGGCCAGGCCGAGGCCGCCGCAGGTGACGACGGCGAAGGCCAGCAGGCCCAGGGCCTGGACCTCCTGACGCTTGCGCCGGTCGACCATCGCCATCTGCTGACCCGCGTTGAACGCCGGGTCGTCCTCCTTGTAGGTGCCGTTGAGGGCCAGGGCGAGCTGCAGCTCCTGCTGCTCCTGCATCGCCCCGGCGGTCAGCGGCTGGAGCTGCACCTGGGTCTGCACCTGCGGCTGGACCTGCGGCTGCGCGGCCGGCGGCGGGGGAGCCGGCGGCGGGACGGCGTTCGGGACGGGCTGCGCAGGCGGCGGCGGCGGGTTGCTGAGGGTCACCGGCCGGGGCCGGGTCGCCGCGTCGGCCTTGACGCAGGTCACGTTGACCCGGGCCTGGCCGACCACGGTGCGGCGCAGCAGCAGGTCGACGTCCTGGACGTAGGAGCCAGGCGGCACGTCGATGCAGCTGACCCGCACCTGGAACGGCGCGCTGTTGGGCTGCTTCACGTCGAGGCCGAGCAGAGCCTTGCCGTTGAGGGCGCCGAGCACCGGCGTGCGCTGGTGCGGCACGACCTGCACGCTTTGCCGGTCGGTCAGGCTGGCGAGGACCCGGCTGATGACGGCGCTGAAGTTCTCGGCGCTCGTGCAGACCAGCGGGTCGCCCGCGCGCAGCACGTGCAGGCCGCCGCAGTTCACCCCGCCGGGGGGTGCGAGGGAACCCGTCCCCTTGGCGACGGTCTGGAGGTCGGCAAGGGCTGCGCCGTACCCAGGGTCGAGCCCGATGACCTGGATCCGCTTGGCGCGCAGCATCGCGATGGTGGGCTTGAAGTTCAGGCGCGGCTCCTCCGGGGTGCTGCCTACACCCTCGTCCGAGCCCATCGGGTCGCCACCGAAGGGCGCCTGCATGAACTCGTTGGTGGCAAGGAGGACGATTTTTCGCGTGTCGGGACCGGGCCTCCAGCCCGCCTCCTGGTTCTGGGGCACCGTGCTCCAGCTGGGCACATTGAAGGCGGACTCGTTCTCGTTCCGGGTGCCCCGCCCGGTGGCGACGTTCTTCAGGGCAATCAGCTGCCCCTCGGAGTTGGACCACTTGCCAGGCGGGGTCGTCTCCATCGTCAGCCGGTCGATGGCCGTCTGCAGATCGGATCCGGTGTCGCCGATCGCGCGCAGCCGCTTGTAGACCGCCGGCTTGGTGTAGGTCTTGCCGGCCTGCGAACCCGTCGGGTCGTTGGCGTTGGGCTGCGGCGGGTAGACGTAGTCTCGGGGGTAGTCCATTTCGCCCTTGGTCGGCCCCGTGCCCACGAGGCCGACCCCGACCTTGAGGTCGATCCCGTCGGCCTCCAGTTTGCTGACGATGTTCCGCAGGTTGTCCTGGAGGTCGCTGATGAGCTCACCCATCGAGCCGGACACGTCGACGAGGAAGAACAGGTCGAGCGGCGTCGGGTTCTTGGGCAGCTCGAGGGTGAAGTCCTCCAGGCTGCTCTCGCCGACCGTGAGCGTGACGTTGCGGGCCCGCGGGACGACCACGCCCGGCAGCGGCGGCGGAACGCTCACGTCACCGATCGCGATCGGCGGCAGCACGTTGCCCTTCGGGACCGGGTCGACGTAGCGCAGCAGCGAATGCCCGGCCACGGCATGGAAACTCGACTGGGTGCCGCGGTCGCCGAGCAGTGAGCCGGTCCGGGCGGGGCCGGTTGCGGGGATGGACGTGGTCTCGCCGTTCGGCTCGAGCAGGCGGAGGGTGCCGCTGCTCTCGATGGCGATCGCGCTGTGCCCGGCGCGAGCTGCCGCGGAGGTGATGCCTGTCGGTGCGGGGAACGGCGTGAACGTCGCTCCGCCGTTGGAGGAGCGGTGGCCACCGGCAGCGTTGAACGCCACCAGCTCCAGGGAGCCCGTCGCGGTCAGGGCCGTGTAGCCGCTGCCCGGTGCGGTGAAGAAGGACGCTCCGCCGTCGCGCGAGGTGACCAGACGCCCCCCGACGATGCCGTAGAGCCGCTGCGAGTCGACCGGGTCGAGGTCGAGCTGGGAGAAGCCGGTGCCGCCCCCCGACAACTCGCCAAAACCGGTCTGCAGCGTCCAGGTCCCGCCGCCGTCAACGATACGATAGAGGAACCCGGTGGGGGTCTCGCCCCCGCCCCCGCCCGGGAGTCCGGGGATGATGCCGGTCGTCGTGCCGTCGTCACTGCCCCCCGACGCCGTCGGGCTGATGGTCAGGTAGGCGGTGCGCCCGTCAGCGGCGGCCCGGAGCAGGCGGGGTGCGCCCTGCGCCGGCAGCCCGTTGTCGCGGGTCGCCCAGGTGTCGGCCTCGCCGCTGTCGCTGACGATGACGTGCGGCCGGCTCCCAGCACCGCTGCCCTCCTGTACGGCGGCCATGGCCCGTCCCTTGAGCAGGGCGAGGGACACGATGCGGGACGCGCCACCGACGAACGGCTGGCCACCCGTCACAGCAGCGCTCAGGTCGAAGGACTTCTTCCAGGCGCAGCCGTGCGTCCGCGACAGCAGCACGGTGTAGCCGTTGGTCGCGGCAACGTCCTGCGGACGCTCCTCATCGACCGTGTAGGCGGCCACGCTGTCGGCCTGCGACCCGCTGATGCCGGTGATCGGCGCGAAGTTGTCGACCGGGATGCGCTCCCACTGACCGGTCTGCTTGACCCCGCAGGTGAGGTGCGGCGCTATCGCCTGCGACACCAGCGGCGCAGCGGTCACCAGGACGGCACCCGCGAGGAGCGCCGCCCGCAGCCGGGGACGACCCATGCTCAGCTCCTTGCAGACGTGCGGGCCTTGGTCGTCGTGCTGCGGCCCCCCATCGTCGTACCCGTCGCCTTGTTTGCGGGCTTGGCGGCGACCGGAGCCTTGACCGCGCTCTTCGGCACAGCCTTCCCGGCCACCTTGGCCACGGCAGTCGCTGTACGGCGGCCGCTGGCGCCACCGGCCGGAGGCGTCGAGATCGACTTCATCAACGGCGCGAGGGCCTCCTCGAGAACCTCGCCCTCGAGGGTCTCCTCGGCGTCGAGCCGGGCCGCGAGACTGTCGAGCTCGCGGCGGTGTGCCCGCAGGATGGCCTTGGCCTCGTCGCGGGCGTCCTCGACGAGCTTGCGGATCGCGCCCTCGACCTCACGCTGGGTCTCGTCCGACAGGTCGACCAGCTGGGTGTCGTCGCCGAGGAAGCCCTCGCCGGCCTTGACCTGCAGGCGGACCGGGCCGACGGCGTCGCTCATGCCGTACTTGGTGACCATGTCGCGGGCCAGGTCGGTGGCGTGCTCGAGGTCCTGCTCCGCGCCGGTGGAGCCCTCGCCGAGGACGAGCTCCTCGGAGGCGACACCTCCGAGGGTGGCGACGAGCTGGTTGTGGAGGCTGCTGCGGGTGAGCAGCGTCGCCTCGGTGTCCCCGAAGGTGGCGGCAGCGACGGTGCGGCCGCGGCTGAGCACGGTCACCCGGTGGATGTCCTCGTGCCGACCGAGGGTCGCCGCGACGACGATGTGCCCGATCTCGTGGTAGGCGGCGCGCAGCCGCTCCTCCGCGGTGAGGACCCGGCCACGGCGCTGGGGGCCCTCGAGGACGCGGACGACCGCCTCCTCCAGGTCCTTCATGCCGATCTGGCTGCCCTTGCGGCGGATCGTCAGCAGCGCGGACTCGTTGACGACGCTCGCGAGGTCGGCGCCGGTGAACCCGGGGCAGCGAGAGGCCAGACGGTCCAGGTCGACGTCGGCCGCGAGCGGCTTATTGCCGGCGTGGATGTTGAGGATCCGCTCGCGACCCTCGGCGTCGGGGCGCTCCACCGTGATGTGCCGGTCG
>JANOTZ010000324.1:0-6450 GCA_031416735.1 Frankiales bacterium | reverse complement strand
CCGAGCTGCTCGGCACCGAGGCCCTGACCCGCGTCCCGATCGAAAGCGCCGGCCCCGGAGACATCGTCGCCATCGCCGGCATCCCGGATATCACCATCGGCGAGACCCTCGCCGACCCGGAGGACCCGCGTCCGCTGCCGTTGATCACCATCGACGAGCCCAGCATCTCGATGACGATCGGCATCAACACCTCGCCGCTGGCCGGCAAGAGCGGCAAGAAGCTGACTGCCCGCCAGGTGAAGGACCGCCTCGACAAGGAGCTGGTCGGTAACGTCTCGATCCGCGTCGTCAACACCGAGCGTCCCGACACCTGGGAGGTGCAGGGCCGCGGGGAGCTGCAGCTCGCGATCCTCGTCGAGGTCATGCGCCGCGAGCTGTTCGAGCTCACCGTCGGCAAGCCGCAGGTCGTCACGCGGATGGTCGACGGCAAGATCCACGAGCCGATGGAGCGGATGACGATCGACTGCCCGTCGGACTACCAGGGCGTGCTCATCCAGCTGATGGCGCTGCGCAAGGGCCGCCTCGAGCAGATGGTCGACCACGGCACCGGCTGGACCCGGATGGAATACATCGTCCCGGCCCGTGGCCTCATCGGCTTCCGCACCGAGTTCCTCACCGAGACCCGCGGAACCGGTCTCCTGCACCACCCCCACGAGCGCTACGAGCCGTGGCCCGGCGAGATCCGCACCCGCCCGTCGGGCTCTCTCGTGGCCGACCGCAGCGGCCCCACGACCGGCTTCGCGCTGGCCAACCTGCAGGAGCGCGGCACCATGTTCTTGCCCCCGGGGACCGAGGTCTACGAGGGCATGGTCGTCGGCGAGAACTCCCGCAGCGATGACATGGATGTCAACGCCACCAAGGAGAAGAAGCTCACCAACATGCGCCAGTCGTCCTCGGACGTGCTGGTCCCGCTCATCCCGCACAAGGCGCTGTCGCTCGAGCAGGCGCTCGAGTTCTGCCGCGAGGACGAGTGCGTCGAGGTGACGCCGGCGACCGTGCGCATCCGCAAGGTGCACCTGCTGGCCAACGACCGGCAGAAGAACCGCGGTCAGCGCGCGAAGCAGGCCCTCGAGGCCTGATGAATGCGTGGGAGGGACGACTCCTCGTCGCCACTCCGGTGCTGACCGAGGGGACGTTCTCCCGCACCGTCATCCAGCTGCTCCAGCACAGCGCGCAGGACGGTGCCGTCGGGGTGGTCGTCAACCGCCCCTCCGGCACGGACGTCGCGGAGGTGCTGCCCGGCTGGGCCTTGCTGACACCCGACCCGCCCGTCGTCTTCGAGGGTGGCCCGGTGCAGCAGACCGCCGCGATCTGCCTCGGCCGGCTCACCCCTGGGGCGCCGGCCAATCCGTCGTACATCGTGGTGCCGGGCGCGCCCTGGCTCGGCACCGTCGATCTCGACGTGGACGCCGCCGAGGCCGTCGAGGAGGTCCGCGTCTTCGCCGGTTATGCCGGCTGGTCCCCGGGTCAGCTCGAGGCCGAGGTCGAGGAGGGTGGCTGGTGGGTGCTGGACGCCCTCCCCGGTGACCCGTTCAGCACCGAGCCCGAGCTGCTCTGGCGACAGGTGCTGCGCCGTCAGGGCCTGCCACTGGCCCTGGCCGCGAGCTACCCGCCGGACCCCAGCCTCAACTGACCCGCCGTAGGCTCGCTGCCATGCCTGACGATCAGCGGCTGTTGCTGGTGCACGCCCACCCCGATGACGAGACGATCGGGACCGGCGCCACGATGGCGAAGTATGCCGCCCAGGGAGCGCATGTCACCCTCGTCACCTGCACCCTCGGGGAGGAGGGCGAGGTGCTCGTCAGCAACCTCGGGCACCTGGCCAGCGACCAGCACGACGCCCTCGGCGATCACCGGATCGACGAGCTCGCGGCGGCCTGCGCGGCGCTCGGAGTGACGGACCACCGCTTCCTCGGCGGCCCCGGTCGCTGGCGGGACAGCGGGATGATGGGCACCCCACAGAACGACCGACCGGACGCGTTCTGGCAGGCCGATCTGGACGAGGCCACCCGTGCCTTGGTCGCCGTCGTCCGGGAGGTCCGGCCGCAGGTAGTGGTGACCTACGACGCCAAGGGCGGCTACGGGCACCCCGACCACATCCAGGCCCACCGAGTGACCGTGGAGGCCTTCGACAAGGCCGGCCAGGCGTCGTACGCGCCGGAACTGGGCCAGCCCTGGCGGCCGACGAAGCTGTATTACACGGCGTTCCCGAAGAGCGTGCTGCAGGCCGGGATCGACCACCTGAAAGCGACCGGTGACACCAATTTCTTCGGCGTGGACTCGGCCGATGACCTGCCCTTCGGCAACCCTGACGACGAGGTGACCACGGAGATCGACGCCCGCGACCACCTCGCAGCCAAGGTCGCGGCGATGCGCGCGCACGCCACCCAGATCGAGGTCGACGGACCGTTCTTCGCGCTCTCGGACAACGTCGGGCAGCAGGCCATGGGCGTCGAGTTCTTCATCCTGGTACGGGGTGAGCCGGCCGCCTCGGTCGATGGTCGCGAATCCGACCTCTTCGGTGGCACTGCGTAGCGACTTGATAGGCCATCCGGGTGAGATCGCGCCCGAAGGCTGGTCACGGAGCGTGAGTCGACCGATAGTCGGATGACGGAGTAACGGGGGACACGAGCTCCTTCGCGCAAGTTGCCGACGGAGCGTCTCATGCCCGACAAGACCGAACCCACCAATGCCGTTACCGGGCTGATCAACGCCGGCGGCTCGCTGCTCCGCATGCGCGACGCCGACGTCGGCCGCAGCCGGGAGGATGCCCGGCAGGCGCGTTTTCTCCGCCTCACCATGCTCATCTGGGTGCTGGTCGGGGGCCTGTCGCTGCGCGGGCTGGTGAAGGGTTCCGGGGAGCCCTGGATTCCGCTGCCGCACGTCGACCCGTTCCTGCTGACCATCATCGTGTTCTTCTGCCTGATCGCGGGGCTCGCGATCGGCCAGACCCTGTTCACCGGGAAGTCGCCGCACCTGGTCTACCGGGCCGACCAGATCACCACCCGGATGGACGATGTCGTGGGCATCGACGGGGTCAAGGACGAGGTGGTGCGGTCCCTCAACCTGTTCCTCGCTCACAAGACGTTCTCCGGCGCGATGGGCGGGACGCCCCGTCGCGGCCTGCTCTTCGAGGGCCCGCCCGGCACCGGCAAGACCCACCTGGCACGGGCGATGGCGGCGGAAGCGGGGGTGCCGTTCCTGTTCGTCAGCGGCACCGCGTTCCAGACGGTGTGGCAGGGGCAGAGTGCCAAGAAGATCCGCAACTACTTCAAGGCGCTGCGCAAGGCCGCCCGCAAGGAGGGCGGCGCGATCGGCTTCATCGAGGAGATCGACGTCATCGCGCAGGCCCGCTCCGGTGTGTCCACGGCGGCGACCACGCTGACTGCCTCCGGCTGCTCAGGCACCACCTGCCTGCCCGCGGCCTACGCCGCCCCCGCGGCCATGGTCACCAACGGCCTGGGCGCCAATGGCCTGGTCACCAACGGCTTCAGTGCAGGCGGCGACACCTCGTCGATCATCAACGAGTTGCTCGTGCAGATGCAGTCGTTCGACGCCCTGACTGGCTGGCAGCGCCTCGGTGGGGTGCTGATCGACCGGGTCAACCTCTTCCTGCCGTCCCACCGGCAGCTCAAGCGGCCCACTCCCCGGCCCGCCAACATCCTGCTCATCGCCGCGACCAACCGGGCTTCCTCGCTGGACCCGGCGTTGCTGCGCCCCGGCCGCTTCGACCGTCGGCTGGCCTTCGAGCTGCCCCCGAAGTCCGGTCGCCGCCAGCTCATCGACCACTTCCTGGCCAAGAAGGCGCACGTCGACGCCCTCGACACCGAGCAGGTCCGCGACTCCCTCGCGGGCATCACCATCGGCTACTCCCCGGTCATGATCGAGAACCTCTTCGACGAGGGGCTCGTCAACGCGGTCCGTCGCGGTGAGGTGCAGATGAGCTATGCCGACGTCGAGCAGGCCCGGATGTCGATCGAGGTCGGCACCGGCCAGCCCGTGGAGTACACCGACCACGAGCGACGCCTCATCGCCACCCACGAGGCCGGGCACGCCACGATGGCCTACCTCGTCGCCCCGCAGCGACGGCTCGAGATCCTCACCATCATCAAGCGCAAGGGCTCGCTCGGCCTGCTGGCACACGGCGACCGGGACGACGTCTACACCCGGTCGCGCAGCGAGATGGCAGCTCTCATCCAGGTCGCCATGGGTGGCCAGTGCGCCGAGCAGCTGTTCTTCGGCGACGTCTCCACCGGCCCAGGTGGCGACCTGCTCTATGCCACCAACACGGCCGCCGAGATGATCGGCGCGCACGGCATGGAGGGCAGTCTCGTGTCCTACCTGGCCGTGCAGAACAGCGCCTTCTCCGACACCAACATCGTCGGCCGGGTGCTCGCCGACGACCGCGGGCGGGAGGCCACCGAAGCCCTGCTGCAGCGGCACAAGGCGGTCGCCCTGGCGTTGCTGGGCGCGAACCGGCACCTGGTCGAGGCGCTGCGGGACGCCCTGCTCGAGCACGAGGAGCTGATCGGCCCGCAGATCACCGACGTGCTCGAGACCGCCGGCGGCCGGGGCGACGTGGACCTGCGTGAGCCCACCGAGGCGCCCGCCCCCTAGGCTGCGCCGGTGCGAGGAAGCCGGGTTTCGTCGTACACGCTGGTGGTTGTGCTCGCGGTGGAACTCGCGGTCTGGGAAGCGTTCCTCGTGGGGGCACGGCCTTTCGGTACGGCGTTTCCGCTGGCCGCACTGCTCGCGGTGGCCGGAAACCTGCTGCTCGGCTCGGCCGGTGCCCGGATCCTGCAGTCCCGCACCGGAGCGGCCGTGCCTGGCGTGATCTGGCTGGTTGTGGCGCTGCTGCTGGGATCGAGCCGTCCCGAGGGCGACGTCGTGGTGACCGACGGGCTGCGTGGCTTGTCGTTCCTGCTGTTCGGTGCGCTCGCCGCGGCCGGTGCGGTGGCCCGCGTCGGGAGTCCGCCTCCTCCCGGCGCTACACCTGGGGCTCCCGGAGGCCGATGAGCCTCCCGTGGAGGAGCAACGGGGTCAGAATGAGGTCGTCGTCGTGCGGCTGGGTGGGGCGCGCTATGCGCTGCCCATGTCGGCAGTCGCGGAGGTCGGTCGGCCACCTGCGCTGACCCGCGTCCCGGGGCTGCCCACCTGGCTGGCGGGAGTCGCGAACTGGCGGGGGCGGGTCCTCGCGGTCCTCGACCTCCGGCCGCTGCTGGCTGCCACGGCAACCCCGCTCGACCGACGTGCCCGCCTCGTCGTGCTCAACCGGGCCGGCGTGCCGGTCGGGCTGCTGATCGAGGGCGTCGAGGGCACCCACCTGCTGGACGACGAGCAGGTCGAGCCGTCCCTGGCGCACCTGCCCGACGCTGCCGCGGACCTGATGTCCGGCCAGACCACCGATGACGCCGGGCCCTGCGGGGTCCTGGACCTCGACGCGGTCTTCCGGCTGGCCGAGGCGCTGCCCCGGACCCGCCGCGCCGGCTGAGCTGCCCGCACAGCCGCTGCGTCACCTGGGTCGGCTCTTCCGCTCCGCCAGCTCTGTCCTGCATGTCCCGCTCCGGCTGGGCGGCTTCAGGAACACCACACCTAGGCCGATGCTCCAGGGAACCACCTCTGGAGGAACCCGTGGACTTCTCGATCCGGCTCGCCCGCGCTGCCGCGGTCATGACCTGGGTCAGCCTGGTCGTGGGCGTCGTCGCTGCCACCCTCATCGACCAGCTCGGGGCCATGCCCGGCGTACACATCCATCTGTATGCCGTCTACGCCTGGTCCGGTTTCGGTGCGGCTGTGGCCACGTTGCTGACCGCCCTCCCGACGCTGGCCATGAAGTCGCACTTCGTCCTGAAGAACATCACGGCCTTCCGGGCCTTCCTCCTCATCAGCGACACCATCTGGGCGACCGCCACCGTCTCGGTGACGGGTGGGGTGCGCGGTCCGTTCTGGATCTGCTTCCTCGGGGTGGTGCTGTTCGCCGGCGTCTCGATGAAGGCCTGGCAGGCTAGCCTTTTCGGCTTCGCCGCGAGCGGTGGCCTGGTCCTCGCCTCCTGGATCGCGCACACCCTCGATGCCGAGTCGGTCGGCGTCATCGTCCTCGTCGGTGTGACCTATCCGTTGGTGGCGTGGTTCAACTCCTCGCTGTCGGCAGCGGTGTGGGAGCTTCGCACCCAGGCCCGGCAGGAGCGCAAGATCCTCGAGGCTCGGGTGGCGGAGCTGTCCGCGGTCCTCGAGCAGGCCGCTCAGGGTGACCTCGGCGTGCAAGCACCGCTCGGCGACGGCCTCGGTCAGCTGAGCAGTCTGTCCGGCGCCTTCAACGAGACGTTGGGGAATTTGCGGACGTTGGTGGGTCAGATTCGTGGTGGTGGGGAGCAGATCGCGGCGTCGGCGGGGGAGATGTTGGCGACGGCGGAGGAGCATGCGGCGTCGGCGACGCAGCAGAGCTCGGCG
>JANOTZ010000323.1:0-6636 GCA_031416735.1 Frankiales bacterium | reverse complement strand
AGCTCGGTCAGGTCCCGTTTGAGGATGTCGTTGCGGGTGTCACAGCCGTTGCGGTTCGTGTCGGCCCACGCCGGTCCGTACTGCTCGCGGCTGTAGCCGGTCTTGGGTCCCCGCCCTTTGACCGCCAGCGTCCCGAGCAGCGACAGGGCTGACCCGCTTGGCGCGGAGGGTGACGACGAGGGTGGCTCGGCGCTGGGGGCATCGCCGAGGCTGCGCCCGCTCGGGGTCTCACAACCGCTCGAGGCAAGGAGAACGACCAGCACCAGAGCTCCCGCCCTGGGCAGATGTCGGCGGCGCATCCCGCCAGCCTGTCATGTGGTCTCGGGCCCGGGCCGCTAGCGTGCTGCCGATGACCGACCTGGCACGAGCGGCCGTCCTTGAGCACTTCCGTTGGCAGGGTGGGCATGCGGACGTCTGGCGGGTGTTCGCGGACGCCAACGCGCTTCGGCTCGTGGTCGAGGGGCTCGTCGCGCCGTGGCGCGACGCGGGGGTCACGCGGGTCGCAGGCATCGAGGCTCGGGGGTTCCTGCTCGGTGGGGCGTGCGCCGTCGCACTCGGCTGCGGGTTCGTCGCGATCAGAAAAGCAGACGGGATGCTCCCTGGCCCGAAGGCGTCGCTTCGGGCCGACGAGGACTACCGCGGGCAGCGGCACACGCTGCGCATGCAGTGCATGCTGACGCCGGACGACCGGGTGCTGCTCGTCGACGACTGGGCCGAGCGCGGAAGCCAAGCGACGACGGCAGCCGCACTGGTCCGGTCCTGCGGGGCCGAGTTCCTCGGGCTCTCCGTCATCGTCGACCAGCTCACTGCCGACAGGTGCGCCGAACTGCCTCGCGTCACCACACTGGTGCGCGCAGAGGAGCTCGGCGACCCCGATGCCGGGTAGGTGGCCGTGTCGGGATCTCTAGTCGTGCGGGCGGCCGGTGCCAGCGACGCGACCGGCATCGCGGCGATCTACGCCCCGGTGGTGACCTCCACGGCCATCTCCTTCGAGGAGGTTCCGCCCGATGCCGACGAGGTTGTCCGGCGGATGAGCGTCAGGCCCTACTTGCCTTGGCTGGTAGCGGATCGCGGCACCGGGGTGGTGGGTTTCGCCTACGCCTCAGCGCATCGCAGTCGTCCGGGCTATCGCTGGGCCGTCGACGTCTCCATCTATCTCGACCCGACCGAGACGGGTAGGGGAACTGGGCGCCTGCTCTACGAGCAGTTGTTCACTGACCTGCGGGAGCTGGGCCACGTGCAGGCCTTCGCGGGCATCGCCCTGCCGAACGTAGCGAGCGTCGGACTGCACGAAGCCTTGGGGTTCGAGTTGGTCGGGGTCTATCGCCAGGTCGGTTTCAAGCACGGCAGGTGGCACAACGTCGGCTGGTGGCAGAAGAGCCTGCGGGACCTGCCGCCTCGGCCTGATGAGCCGCGGGAGTGGGATCCGCTGGGGACTCGCGCGTCACGGCTTGAGCAGGGGCACCAGCAGACGTGACTGCGGACCAACGGTGTCGACGGCGGGCTGCTGGGCGGGAAGCCAGGTGGGTGCGTCGCTGCCCTGCACCCAGACTTCGAAGTGGTGGCCGGCCTTGACCTCGACCGCGGTGTGGGACAACGCGAGCTTCACGCGGCCGCCCTTGACGGCCGCGCAGCCTCGGGACAGCAAGGCCGCCGACCCGTCGGGTGCCACGTCGTAGAGCTTGACGGCCAACTGGGAGTCCGCGGCGGTCGAACTCCAGGCGACCTCTGCTGACGGCGCCCCTGCAACCAGGGTGTTGACGGACAAGGGGGCGCTGACCGACACCAGCGTCTCGGCCGGCGAGTGGCTGGGCAGGGCAGCGACGACCTGGCCGATCTGGCCGTCCGGGGCTGGGGTCCGCTCGGCGAACAGGACGACCGGGTCGTCCGCGGTGCCCGATCCTGCCGCCATGACGGAGCCCGACGTCAGGGGAATGGCCAGCTGTCGGATACCGGCTGGCGGCCAGGTGGTGGCCGACCGTCGTACCAAGGTTGTGCCGTCAGCTGCCCGATACCACCAGGTCACCTTGGGGAGCGAGATCGCCTTGCCCTGCAGCGTGTGCTGCAACCAACCGGTCCACGCCGTCTCGCGCTGGTCGAGCTCACGGGCGGTCGAGGATGCGGCGAAGTGCCCGCCCCAGGACAGCCACAGCCTGACGTCCGAGCTCCTACGCAGGCGTTGCATCGCCAAGGCCTGGTCCACCGGGAACAGCGGGTCGTCGAAGGCCTGCACCCACAGCGTCGGCTGGGTGGTCCGGCCGGCGTAGGTGCTGGGAGAGCGGCTGGTCCACTGCGGCTCGACGGTGCTGGCACCCTGACCGGTGGCCAAGTAGGCGCTCCACGGTGCTGTGAGCGTCGGGTCGAGCCGAGCCCCCTGCGCGGTGTAGGCGGCGCCCAGGATCGCGGTGTCCACGCTGAGCTTCATGCATCCGTTGGGGTGCAGGCTTTCCGAGAGCCCGGCGAAACTCTGACCGGGAGCGAGCACCTTGATCCTGCTGTCATGCGCGCCGATCAGGTTGACGGTCGCCCCGCCCTGACTCAGGCCGATCGCCCCCGCCCGGTGGGGGTCGGCGCCCGTCTCGGCACGGTGGGTGATCACCCACTGGAGGATGTCCTTGGTGTCCTGGATCGTCTTGGGTCCGAACAGGTCGTAGAGGCCCTCGGAGGTGCCGTGCCCCCTCGCCGACCAGACGACGCCGACGAACCCGAGGGCGGCGTAGCGGGCAGCCCGGGGGGCCTCGGAGTCGACCGTGCCGCCACCCCCGTGCGGGGCGAGCACCACCGGATAGGTGCCGCGAGCAGCAGGCCGGTAGTAACGAGCCACGAGCTTGGCGCCGTCGCTCGTCGACGTGACGGTGAAGTCGTGGATCGTGACCGTGGGGCTGGTCGCACCCGCCGACGTCAAGCCGGCCACCAACAGCCCGGCGCACAGTGCGGTGATCCATCTGTGCCTGGCCATCAGGACTCCCGTCGACAGGCCTCACTTCGACGGCCCTCCACGTCCTCCTGCCTGTACGACGAAGTGCACTCCGGTGGTCGGCTATGTCGGGCAGTGGACCCGGTACCGCCACACCGTGCCCTGCGTCTCGCCGGTGACCCGCACGGTGACCCGGGTCGACGTGCCGCTGTACGGGATGGCAACGCTGGTGTTCGCCGCGACTGGTCCTCCCGTCGTCCAGATCACCGCACCCTGGTAGATCACGTCGATGCGGTCGGGGACGACGTAGGTGTCGTAGTCGAGCACGAACGTGCCGCTGGTCCGGCCCATCTCAGTGACGCGGCTCGTGACGCCGGCGCCCCCGCTCTCGGACAGACCACCGCACGGGTACGGGAACGCCACCGTGTTGATGATCGAAGGCGCTTGGTCGATGCCCCCGGTGTCGGCAATCCTCGTGCGTCCACTGCCACTCGGGTCCATGATCCAGATCCCCGACGTTCCGGTCCCGGCGTCGTAGACGACCTTCCCTCCGTTGTCGGACCACTCGGCGTTCTTCTCGTCGAGCGAGGTCGCCCCGGCGAGCTTCTGCTTGCCGCTGCCGTCGCCGTTCATGACCCACAGGTCCCAGTTCCTTGCGGCGTAGTTCGAGTGCCAGATGATCCGGTCGTTGGCCAGGCCCCGCGAGTACGACGGGCTGTAGTCCGCGCCGCTCGAGGCGTAGCCGGTCGCAGCGCCGCCGAGGAACTGGACGGCCGACCCGTCGAACCGCACCGAGAAGATGTCCCAGTTCGGCCTGGCCGAGGTGCCCTGGTTGCGGACGAACGCGATCCGCTGCCCGTCCTCGCGGAAGGACGGCGCCCTCTCGTCGGCAGCGTTGCTGGTGACGCGTCGCAGTCCGGAGCCGTCCACCCCGATCGAGTAGATGTCGTGCTGGCCGTTGACCTTCGAGACGAAGGCGAGCCGGCTCCCATCGGCCGACCAGTCGGCCTGGTAGTTGTCGGCGTTCGGCTGGCCCACCACCTTGCGCACTCGGTCGATGCACCCGAAGGCGTCGAGGTCGGCGAGGAACAGCCGCCGGTTCTGCGACTCCGCGAAGCCGCGGTTGAACACGAAGTGCCGGCCGTCCGGTGACCAGACCGCGTCGGCCTCGTCGGTGACGGTGTTGTTCGTCAGGTTGATCCAACCGCTGCCGTCCAGGCGCGCCGCGTAGACGTCCTCGTCTTGGCTCACATTCGAGTGGAACAGCACTTGGCCTCCGACACACGCCTGCGTTGGACGCAGCGGCTGCAGGGTGGTGACGACGGAACCGCCGGGCCCGCAGCCGCAGGTCCAGGTGACGGTGCCGACCCACGCGCCGCCCGAGCCGGTGAACACCAGCGGGAGGGTGAAGCCCAGCCCGCCGACCTGTACGCCGGGCAACGTGCACCGGATGGTCGTCCCGAGGTCGCCGCAGGTGATGCCGCTCGGGAAGGTCGCGTCGGGTTGGAGCCGCGGCCCGTTCACCGGGTCGAGCGGACCGATGATGATGGTGCCGCCGGGCGGCAGGGTCGTGCCGTTGGGGTTGGGCACCCGGAGACCGAGTTGGCATGAGCCCACCGTCGTGAACTGGCCACAGGGCGTCACGACAACCGGCCTGATCGCCAGCTCGATGCGGATCGGGTCCGAGCCGGCGGTGTTCGACGGGCTGCCGGCGACCTCCCAGCACTCGCACCACGTCTGAGCGGTGTTCACCACGCCGGTGCGGGCAGTAGTGGCCTGCAGCCGCACGAGCACCGTGGCAGCCGCCCCGACCGGGAGGGTTCCGAGCTCGCAGGTGATCGCGGTCTTCTTGAGCGTGCAGGTTCCCTGACTGGGCGTCGCGGAGACGAAGCTGAAGCCTGTCGGCATCGTGTCCAGCACGCGGGTGGTGGTGGCCGGGTCCGGCCCCGCGTTCTCGACCCGCACGGACCACCCGACCACGTCCCCGACCGAGTAGGGAGGCTGGCCGAGCGCCGTCTTGCGGATCGAGAGATCTGCGGTGTTCAGCACCACGACAGGCGGGCACGCCACCTGGTCGTTACTTGCGTTCGTGTCGATGCAGCCGCCGCAGTCGACGATGCGGCCCACCATGACATAGCTGCCGCCGCCCTGCGGCACGCCGCTGATCTGGACCCGCGGCGTTCCAGACGCCGGCAACCATGTGCAACGCACGATGCTGTCGAGCACGACGCAGCTGCCGGGCGGCGAGCCCTGCAGCTGGGTCGTCACACCCGTGACCGTCACACCCGTCGGGATGTCGAACTCGACGACGAGTCTGGGCACGCGGGCCCCGCTCAGCCCCTGCACGGAGGCGGTCCAGACGATCGGCTGGCCGGGCCCGGTCGGTGCGCTGGTCTTCCAGCCCAGCGTGAGGTCGACCTTCGCCGTCACCGTGACCGGCAGCGACGCGCTGTTGTCGTCGGCCAGGGGGTCGCTGCAGGAGCAGCTGACCAGGGCCCGCACCTCGAAGTCGATACCTAGCTGAGCCGTGACCGTGGACGTCACCGTCACCGTCGCGCCGGCAGGCAGGGTGCCGAGTTGGCAGGTCGTGATGCTCGAGCACCCGCCCTGGGAAGGCGTCGTGCCGGTGACCGGCTGGGTGAAGCCGGGGGCTCCGGCGCCCAGCTGCAGCACGACCCCCGCGGCCTCGGTCGGCCCGCCGTTGTGCACCGTGAACGTGTAGGTGCGGGCGTCGCCTTGTACGACGTGCGTCGGCCCGCTCACGAGCACGCCGAGGGACTTCGGCAGCCCGGGCGGGTCGACGGGGTTGCGTCCCCAGTCCGAGTCGAGGTCGTGGTTGGCGGCGTTCGAGATGTTGAGCCGTGCTGTGCCGTCCAAAGCCGTGACCCAGACCTCGGTCGCGAACGCAGCCGACACCGTGTAGGCGAGGTAGTTGCCGTCAGGTGACCACGACGGTCCGGTCGACCAGGCGCCGCCGGTGTCGACGGAACGGCCGTTGCCGCCGTCCGCGTCCACGAGCCGGATCTGCGGGTCGCCGTCCGACGGGTCGGATGTGTAGGCGATCGTCAAGCCGTCCGGCGACCAGGCAGGATCGTCCTCGCCCGCCTCGGTCGCCACCAATGCAGCCGCACCCGAACCGTCGGCATCCATCGTCCAGATGTCGAGACCCGACCGCCAAGCCAGGCGTGTGCCGTCCGGCGACCATGCCGGTGCGTAGTCGAACCCGCCGTTGTTTGTCAGCTGCTGCCGTCCGGAACCGTCCGGTGCCACCGAGCAGATCTCGGCATCGCCGTCGTGACAGGTGAACGCGATCCGCGAGCCGTCCGGCGACCACGCGGGCACCTCGTCGCCCGCGGCATCGTCGGTGAGCTTGCGGAGGTTGCTGCCGTCGGCGCCGACGAGCCACAGGTCCCACTGGCCGTCGCCGCGGTTGGCTGCGAACACCACCTGCGACTGATCGGGGCTCCACGAGGGCTGCCACGCCTCGCCACCGATCAGGCGCGTCGGCGTCCGGCCAGGGCCGCCGGTCCACAGCCCGTCGCCCAGCTTCGACCACACGACCAGCTCCGTCGGCGCGGTCGGCCCGACGCCGACCGTCACGGTGGCTGTGTCGCTGCTGCCGGTCGGGTCCGTCGCGGTGTATGTGAAGCCGTCCAGTCCGGTGAACCCCGCGTCGGGTGTGTAGAGGAACCCGCCCCCAGGCTCGACCACGACCGAGC
>JANOTZ010000322.1:0-14929 GCA_031416735.1 Frankiales bacterium | reverse complement strand
GCGGCGGATGTCGCCATCGTGATGGTGGGGACCACCGACGCGTGGGAGACCGAAGGTCACGACCGCACCGACCTGCACCTTCCGGGCGACCAGGACGAGCTGGTCCGCCGGGTGTGCGCGGCGAACCCCCGCACCGTCGTGGTCGTCAACGCCGGTACGCCCGTGCAGCTGGACTGGGCTGCGGACGCGGCGGCCGTCCTGGTCTGCTGGCTCGGTGGACAGGAGATGGCCGAGGCCCTCGCCGACGTGCTCCTCGGGGAGGCCGAGCCAGCGGGACGTCTGCCCGTCACCTTTCCGGAACGCATCGAGCACACCCCGGCCTACGGCTCCTTTCCCGGCGAGAACAACACGGTGACCTATTGCGAGGGCCTGTTCGTCGGTTACCGGTGGTTCACCAGCCGGCACCTCCCGACCCGCTTTCCCTTTGGGACAGGCGGTTCCTACACGACCTTCACCTGGGGACCGGCCAGTCTCTCGACCTCGGTCCTCGCCGACGAGGTGCTCGTCGAGGTGCCTGTCACCAACACCGGCAGCTGCCGTGGGGCCGAGGTCGTCCAGGTCTACGTCGAGCCCGGAGCCTCCCGGCTGACCCGGCCGCGCCGGGAGCTCAAGGGCTTCGCCAAGGTCTGGCTCGACCCGGGCGAGACCATCGTCGCCCAGGTCGTTCTCACCCCCCGGTCGTTCGCGTTCTGGGACCCCGGCTCTCCCGAGACGTCGTACCTGCTCGAGCGGCTGGGGGCCGGAGCGGTCGTCCCGGCGGACCACGGTCCCACCCCGGTGACCCTCCCTGGCTGGTACGTCGAAGCGGGGCCGCAGACGGTGGTGGTGGCCCGCTCGTCGGAGGACGACGTGGAGCGCCTGGCCCTGACCGTCGAGGTCTCCGCCCGGGTCGACGGGACGCCCGCCGACTGAGCCGCCCGGCAGGTCAGCGGGCGGCAGGTCAGCGGGCGGCGCGGGCCTGGGCGGTGAGCACGGCCAGCAGGTCCTCGGCCTCGCCGACCGCCCGGTGCGCGAGCACCGCGCCGGTCAGCCGACGGCCGGCGCTGTCGACGTGCACCGACGCCAGGCCGAGCCGTCGCTGCCACGCACCTTGGGTGAGCCGCAGGCTCTGCACCTTCGTGAGCGGCACGATGTCGGTCGTGGTCGTGACGAAGCCGGAGCAGGACACGACGTGCCGGCCGTCGGTGGCGATCCGGAGTCGCCTTCGCGACAGCGGCGCTCGCCAACGGACGATGGGGAGAACGCCGACGGTGGGGGCGGGTAGGTAGGTGCCCAACACCCGGGCGACCAAGGCCTCGGCGAAGGCGCGGGGCGCAACCGGCAGCAGGGTGGAGGTGTGCGATTCCTGGGCCCCGTAACCCGCGACGTCCACCTCGACCCGCACCCAGCCCTGCCAACGCCAGAGCAGTGGTTCGCTGATCCGGATGGTCTGCACCCGGCCCGGCGGGATGGTCTGGGTCCGACGGTCGAGCAGCCCCTGTCGCAGCCGCAGACCTTCAGGCACCTCGGAGACGGAGAAGCCGTACTCCGTCAGCAGCCGCTTGACGGCGATGCCCACATAGCTGGTCAACAGCGTGAACATGCCGAGGAAGATCGGGAGGACAGCCTCCGGGGCGAAGGCCGCGGCAGCGAGCAGCACCAGGGGTGCGGCCAGCGCGACCACGAGCGGACCTCCGAGCGCCATCGAGCCGAGCAGCACCCCGGTCGGCACGGTCGCGAGGCTGCGTTCGACGGGCTCGGCCGCTTCCTCGCGTCCGGAGACCAGTGCCAACAAGGACGTGCGGAGCCGTACGGCGGTCTCCTCCTGCAGATAGGACAGCCGGGCTTCGCTGTCGGCACCGCCGACGACCTCGAGCCGCAGCTCGGCCAGCCCGAAAATCCGGGCCGCCAACGGCCGTACCAGGTCGATGCTCTGCACGCGGGGCAGTGGCACCCGGCGGTCGCGCTTGCGCAGGACACCACTCGTGATGTGCAGCTCGGTGCCCTCGACCCGATAGCGGGTCGTCCGCCACGAGAGATAACCGGCGAGGACCGCGAGCGGGGTCCCGACCACCAGGGCCACCCCCGCGAACCGGGCGTCCCCGTCCCGGACGCCCTGTTGCCCGATGCCGGCAGCCAGCAGCAGGATGTAGCTCCCACCGCGCAGCAGCGGCGTGAGTGGGTGCAGCCGGGACCACTCCACCTCAGACGCCGGCGGCGCGGGCCTCGCCGAGAGCCACCAGCCGGTCCCGCAGCCGGGCGGCTTCGTCGGTGCGGAGCCCAGGGATGGTCGCGTCGGTGGCCGCGGCCGCCGTGTGCAGCACGACACTGGCGATGCCGAAGTGGCGGTCCCACGGCCCGGCGACGACGTCGACGTACTGCATCCGCCCGTAAGGCACGACGGAGGTACGGCGAATCAGCACGCCCCGGCGGATCAGCAGGTCGTCGTCGCGCTCGGCATAGCCCCACGCCCGAAAGTGGCGCTCGACGCTCGACAGCGCGAGACCGAGCAGCACCGTCCCGGCGAGGGCGGCGGCCAGCGCCTCCCAGCCGTGGCCGGTGACGAGCAGTGCCACCAGGGCAAGCGCGGTGAGGCCGCCGAGCTCCACGAGGCAGGTGATCCGACGCAGCCGCAGCAGCGCCGGGTCGGGCCGGCGCCAGTCGTCGTCGGAGAGGTCCACACGCGGGACGCTACCCGCGCCCCGGTGTCCCCCTCCCCGACGACCAAGGGGATGCTCGGGGGATGAGCCTTTCGATCGACATCGGACCGTCCACTCCGGCTCTCCCCACCACGACGATCGGCGGCACCCTCGACCTGGCCGTCGAGCACTTCGGCGACCGGGAGGCGCTGGTCAGCGTCCAGCAGGGCCAGCGCTTCACCTTCCGTGAGTTGTTGGACGCTGTCGACCGACTTGCCCGCGGACTGGTGGCGCGCGGCATCGACAAGGGTGACCGGGTCGGGATCTGGTCGCCCAACTGCAGCGAGTGGGTCCTCGTGCAGTACGCCACCGCCCGGATCGGCGCTGTCCTCGTCACCATCAACCCGGCCTACCGGACCCATGAGTTGGCCTATGTCCTGGAGCAGGCCGGAGTGACGCTCCTCGTCGCCGCACCGACGTTCAAGACCAGCGACTACGTCACGATGGCCCGCGAGGCCGCACCGCACGTCGACTCCGTCTTCTTCGGCACGCCGGAGTGGGAGGCCCTGTCGCTCGACGGCGAGGCGCTGCCCGACCGTGACCTCACCCCCGACGACCCGATCAACATCCAGTACACGTCGGGCACCACCGGCTTCCCCAAGGGCGCCACCCTCAGCCACCGCAACATCCTCGGCAACGGCTTCCTGGTGGGCGAGCTCTGCGGCTACACCGAGGACGACCGGGTCTGCGTGCCGGTGCCGTTCTACCACTGCTTCGGCATGGTGATGGGCAATCTCGGCGCGCTGACCCACGGTGCCTGCGTCGTCATTCCCGGGCCGGTCTTCGACCCGGCCGCGACCCTTGAGGCGGTCAGCACCGAGAGGTGCACGAGCCTCTACGGCGTGCCCACGATGTTCATCGCGCAGCTCGGTGAGGCCAGCTTCCCGTCGTACGACGTGAGCACGTTGCGCACCGGAATCATGGCCGGATCGCCTTGCCCGGTGGAGATCATGAAGCAGGTGACAGCGTTCATGCCGGAGGTCACCATCTGCTACGGCATGACCGAGACGTCGCCGGTCTCCACCCAGACCCGCGCGGACGACACCCTCGAACGGCGCACCGCGACGGTGGGTCGGGTGCATCCCCACGTCACCGTCAAGGTGGTCGACCCCGAGACCGGCGAGCCGGTCGAGCGCGGCACAACCGGAGAGCTCTGCACAGCCGGGTACGGCGTGATGCTCGGCTACTGGAACGACCCCGACACGACGGCGGAGGCGATTGACGCCGACGGGTTCATGCACACCGGCGACCTGGCCGTGATGGACGCGGACGGTTATCTGAGCATCGTCGGCCGCAGCAAGGACATGGTGATCCGCGGCGGTGAGAACGTCTACCCACGGGAGATCGAGGAGTTTCTCATCACCCACCCGGACGTCGTCGACGTGCAGGTCGTCGGGGTGCCGGACCCCAAGCTCGGCGAGGAGCTGTGCGCCTGGGTCCGCCTCGAGCAGGGGTCGGCGCTGACCGGCGAGGAGCTGCGCGAGTGGTGTCGCGGGAAGCTGGCCCACTACAAGGTGCCGCGCTATGTGCGCCTCACCGATGAGTTCCCGATCACGGTCACCGGCAAGGTGCAGAAGTTCAAGATGCGCGAGACCTCCATCGACGAGCTGAGCCTGCAACCACCGTCGTAGGCTCGCGAGGTGTTCACCCCCGACCCGATCGACGTGCGCATCCTGCAGGCCCTGGTCGCCGACCCCCGGATGACGGTCAGCGAGCTCGCCGAGCGGGCCGGTGTGGTGCGCAACACGGCGCAAGCCCGGCTGGACCGGCTGCACCGCGAAGGGGTGCTCGGCGCCAACGACCGGGGCGTCGAGCTGCGGGCGTTGGGCTATGTCGTCTCGGCGATCGTGGCGGTCTCGCTGCGGCACGCCGAGATCGAGGAGGCCTGCGCGGCTCTGGCCGACAACCCGGCGGTGCTGCTCGTCGAGGAGGTGGCCGGCTCGACGGGCGACCTCCTGGTCCGGGTGGCCTGCCGGTCGACCGATGACCTGCAACAGGTCGTGCACACCCTGCTGTCGACGCCCGGGGTGGTCTCGACCACGACCCAGGTGGTCCTCAAGACGAGGGTGCCGTTCCGGGTGGGGCCGCTCCTGGACCGGTTGGGCACCGCGGGCTGCTAACCCGGGCGAGAGGCGGGTACGACCCGGGTCCACCGGGCAGGACCAGCCCAGAGGCGCGGAGGCTGCTTCGGGTTGCGCAGCCCGCGCAGTCCGCACCAGCGAACTCCCCCTGTTCTGCGCAAAAGGCGCAGACTCCCCGCCTCCGATTGACGCTGAGGTCAGCCACCGCTGACGCTAGAGGTTTCCACCGAGCTTTGGAGCACATCCGTGACGGCCGTCGACGACCGCACCGCGTCCGCCCGCCGACGCTATGAGCCCAAGGACCGGTACGTCCCCGGCGCCCGTCCGGTGCTCCTGACCGGCGTCCAGGCCATCGCCCGGCTGCTCGTCGAGCAGAACGTCCGCGACGCCGCGCACGGCTCCCGCACCTCCTCGCTGGTAAGCGGTTACCCGGGCTCCCCGCTCGGTGGTCTCGACAAGCTGCTGCACGGCCTCCCGCAGCTCAAGACCGACCACGGCGTGCACCTGGTCCCCGGCGTCAACGAGGAGCTCGGCGCGACCGCCGTCTGGGGCAGCCAGCAGGTCCCCGGCAACCAGGGCCCCGACGGCATCATCGGTGTCTGGTACGGCAAGGGCCCCGGCGTCGACCGCTCCGGCGACGTCCTGCGGCACGGCAACACCTACGGCGCCAACGCCAAGGGCGGCGTCCTGGTGATGGCCGGCGACGACCCCGGCGCCAAGTCCTCCACGGTCCCCTGCACCAGCGAACGCACCCTCGCGTCCTTCGGCATGCCGGTCCTCACCCCGCGCAACGGCGAGGAGCTCATCACCTTCGGCATGTACGGCGTCGCGCTCTCCCGGCTGTCCGGCTGCTGGGTCGGCATCAAGGTGCTCGCCGACGTCGCCGACGGGCTGTGGACCGTCGATCGTGACTTCCAGGCCGTCGACATCGCCCTGCCCGCGCTCGAGTGGGAAGGCAAACCCTGGACGTATGAGCAGCTGCTCATGAAGGACCCGCGCCTGTCCACCCTCGCCGAGGCCGCCCTGGTCGGCCCGCGTTGGGCCGCCGTCGAGGCCTTCGGCGCGGCCAACCCGGTCGACGAGATCACCGTCGACGCACCCGGCGGCTGGCTCGGCATCGCCTCCACCGGCACCGCCTACGACGCCACCATGCAGGCCCTGCGCGACCTGGGTCTGAGCCAGGATGCCCTGTCAGCCAAGGGAATCCGCATCCTGCGCGTCGGGATGCCCTATCCGCTCGGCGCCGGCCTGGTCCGCGAGTTCGCCACCGGCCTGCAGCAGATCCTCGTCGTCGAGGAGAAGACCTCCTTCCTCGAAGCCCAGATCAAAGACGTCCTGTACGGCGTCGCCGGCGCTCCCGCCGTACACGGCAAGCGCGGCCCTGACGGCCGCCTGCTCGTCCCGGCCGACGGCCAGATCTCCGCGGACCGGCTCGACGGTGTGCTCCGGTCGCTGCTCGGGGACCGGGTCGAGCTCGCCCCCCGCCGCCCGATGGCCCGCACGATGCTTTCGCTCTCGCCGGTGCAGTCGTCGGCGAAGCGCACGCCGTACTTCTGTTCCGGCTGCCCCCACAACCGCTCGACCCCGCTCCCCGAGGGTTCGCTCGGCGGCGGTGGCATCGGCTGCCACACCATGGTCACCCTGTCGGACCGTCCCGACCAGGCGGTGCTCGGCCTGACCCAGATGGGCGGCGAAGGCAGCCAGTGGATCGGTCAGGCGCCGTTCACCGACGTCGACCACATCTTCCAGAACGTCGGCGACGGGACCTTCGCCCACTCCGCCCAACTGGCCGTGCAGTTCTGCGTCGCGGCCGGCGTCAACATCACCTACAAGCTGCTCTACAACCAGGTCGTCGCGATGACCGGTGCGCAGAACGCCGAGGGCGGCCTGGCCATCCCCGAGCTGACCCAGAAGCTGACCGCCGAGGGCGTCACGCAGATCGTGATCGTCAGCGACGAGCCCAAGAAGCACAAGAAGACCCGTGGTCTCGCCGCCGGTGTGACGGTGCGGCACCGCGACGACATGGACGCCGTGCAAAAGGAGCTGCGCGAGGTCAAGGGCGTCACCGTCCTGATCTATGACCAGCAGTGCGCGAACGAAGCCCGGCGGCTGCGCAAGCGCGGCAAGCAGGAGGTGCCGACCACCCGCGTCGTCATCGACGAGGCGACCTGCGAGGGTTGCGGCGACTGCGGCGAGAAGAGCAACTGCCTGTCCGTGCAGCCGGTCGAGACCGAGCTCGGTCGCAAGACCAAGATCGACCAGACCACCTGCAACACCGACTACTCCTGCCTGCTCGGCGACAGCCCGTCCTTCCTCACCGTCCAGGTCGCGAAGACCAAGCCGGTGAAGAAGGCCGGCGTCGGCGAGGCCCCGACGGTGGCCGAGCCGGTGCTGCCCGCCGACGCCGACCTGTTCCTCGCCGGCATCGGTGGCACCGGAATCGTGACGGTCAACCAGCTGCTGGCCACCGCCGCCCTGCGCAGCGACCTGGACACCACCGGCCTGTCCGGCCTGGACCAGGTCGGGCTGTCGCAGAAGGCCGGCCCGGTCACCTCGCACCTGCGGGTCGGCGGCCGCGGACCGGCCAACCGGGTGGGTCACGGCACCGCCGACGTCCTGCTCGCCTTCGACGCCCTGGTGGCGGCGGACCCGAAGAACCTCGCGGTCTGCTCCTCGGAGTTCACCATCGCGATCGTGTCCACCTCCGAGACCCCGACCGGCACCCAGGTCGCGGACGCGCAGGCAGCCAAGACCGACATTCCCGGCCAGGTGCGCAAGATCTCCGAGGCCGTCGTCAAGGTGGTCGAGATTGACGCCCTGGCCGCGTCGGAGGCGCTGTTCGGGACGACCGCCCCCGCCAACCTGCTGCTCGTCGGAATGGCCTACCAGCTCGGCACTCTGCCGTTCTCCGCGGCTGCCGTCGAGGAGGCCATCGAGCTCAACGGCGTGGCCATCAAGGCCAACATCTCAGCCTTCCGCTGGGGTCGCGTCGCCGTCGCCGACCCGGAGGCGTTCGCCGCTGCGGTCAGCCCGGCTGTCCGCCGTACCCCCAAGGCCTTTGACCTGGGTGACTCCCCGCTGACGGGGGAGACCCGTCGGCTGGTCGAGGTGCGGGCCCAGCTGCTCCTCGACCACTCCGGGCGCAAGACGGCCCGCGACTACGTCGAGGTCGTCGAGCGGGCCTGGAACGCGGAGCGTGCCGTGATGGTGCAGACCGCCTACTCCGAGGCCGTCGCCAAGGGCGTCGCGCACCTGTGGGCCTACAAGGACGAGTACGAAGTGGCCCGGCTGCTGACCCGGCCGGAGCTGCTGGACGAGGTGCAGGCCCAGGTGCCCGGCGCGACCAAGGTGACGTTCAACCTGCACCCGCCGGCGCTGCGCTCGATGGGCATGTCCTCGAAGCTCAAGCTCGGCGCGTGGTCACGGCCGCTGCTCAAGGCCACCGCGAAGGGCCGGGTGCTGCGCGGGACCAAGCTCGACCCGTTCGGTCGGGCCCACGTGCGGGCCGTGGAGCGCGTGCTGCTCGCCTCGCACCTCGCGCTGGTCGAGCGGCTCAACGCCTCGCTGTCGGACGAGACCTATGCGACCGCGGTGACCGCTGCCGGCGCCTCCGAGCTGGTCCGCGGGTTCGAGGAGGTCAAGCTCCGCAACGTGGAGCGCTACCGGACGATGATCAGCGACCTCGGCCTCTGACCGGAGGTAGTCCCTTCGGGTGGTTCAACAGGTATCGCCCGCGTTGTGTTCAGGGAGTGGCCCTGCCGGCCGATGAGTCTCAGAGAGGGCCGTTACCCAGGCCCGCCCATCCCCCACCATGCAAGGATCGCCTTGATCGCCCAGGACCGGGCCCCCGCCCTGGCACGACCCGCCGCTGATGCCTTCGCCGTGCCTCATCCGGCACGCCGCCTGCTGCTGTCATTTGTCCCGGTTGTCCTTGTCGTCACCCTCGTGCTGCCGTTCTCCGCGCTGCATCTCGGAGGGATGCCCAGCTTCATGCCCGCGATGCTGGCCCTGGTGATCGGCCTCGATCTGATCTCCCTTGTGCTGCTGGTAGGGCAGTTCCGCAACTCCGGTGACCGGCGCGCCCTGGTCCTGGCCGCCGCGTACGCCTTCTCCCTCGCTGTCCTTGGCGGGTTCGCCGCCGCGTTCCCCGGGGTGCTGGGGGTCGTGGGTCCACTCGGAGCCTGGCCGTCGACCGCCCCGTGGTTGTGGGTGGCGTGGCACACCGGGTTCCCGGTGCTGCTGGCGGTGGCGGTCGCGCCGTGGCCTGCGCGCTGGAGCCGGGCGGTGGAGGCTCCTGCCCGCCGGTTGGCCACCTGCGCGACGCTCGTCGCCGCAATCGCCGTCGGTGCCGCGGTGGTCCTGGCGGCTGCCTCCGGCGCCGGCTGGCTCCCGGTGCTCATCGACGGCCAGGACACCAGTGCCCTGACCAGGATCACCGGTCCGGTCATCTTGCCAGTCGTCGTGCTCGCGGCGCTGCTCGCCGTGGTGGGGGCGACCCGGCTGTCCGGACCGGTCCGGTGGGCGGCACTGGCGACCGTGGCGGTCCTCGGCGACACCGTGCTCACCTTGATCTCGCTGCACCGCTTCACCCTCGGCTGGTACGTGGGGCGCAGCCTCACGGTGCTGTCGTGCGCCGTGGTGCTCGTCGCGATGCTGGCCGAGTTCGGCCGCCTCAAGGGCCAACTGGCGGTGGAGGCGGACCGGCTGCGTGAGGTGCTGAGCCGCACCGAGGAGCTCGAGGAGCTGCACGCCGCCCTGCTCAACCTGATGAGCGACGGCGTCCTGCTCCGTGGCGCCGACGAGAAGGTGGTGGCAGCGAACCCGGCGGCACTGCGCCTGCTCGGGCTCACCGCCGACGAGCTGCTGGGCCGGGCACCGATGCCGGCGCATTGGAAACCGATCTGGTCCGACGGCTCGGCCATAGCCCCCGGGGAGACTCCCGCCATGGTGACACTGAAGTCCGGCGTCCCGCAGCGCGACCAGATGGTGGGGGTGGGCCTGCCCGGCGGTGAGCGGCGCTGGCTGCGCGTCAACACCTCAGCGATGCGGGACGGTGACGACGGACCGGTGCAGTTTGTGGTGACCTCGATGGCGGACGAGACCGAACGGCACACCGCCCAACTGGTCGCCTGGCACGACCATCAGACCAGGCGGGCCCGTGTCCTGGCGGTGCTCGAGGCCGGTGGGCCGCTGATCGTCGTACAACCGATCGTGGACTTGAGCACCGGCGAGGTCGTCGGCGCCGAGGCCCTCTCCCGGTTCGCCGATGCGCCTATCCAGGGGCCCGACAAGTGGTTCGCCGACGCCGACGCCGTCGGTCTGGGCATCGAGTTGGAGCTGGCCGCGGTCCGTCAGTCGCTGGCCACTCTCGCCGTGCTGCCGGCGCCGCACTACCTGTCGGTGAACGTGTCGCCCGGGACGGCGACCAGCCCTGAGCTGTTCGACCTGCTGGGCGGTGCCGGCATCCAACGGAACCGGATCGTGCTGGAGCTGACCGAGCACACCGGGGTGGCGGACTACTCCTCGCTGCTCGCCGCACTTGAGCTCTTCCGGGCGCTGGGGGTGAGGGTGGCGGTCGACGACACGGGGGCCGGGTTCGCGAGCCTGTCGCACATCCTGAACCTGCGCCCCGACATCGTGAAGCTTGACGTCGCCCTGGTGCGCGGCATCCACCACGACCCGGCCCGCCGTGCGCTGGCTGCCGCTCTGCTGAGCTTCGCCACCGAGATCGGCGCCTATCTCGTGGCCGAGGGCATCGAGACCGAGGACGAGCTCGCGGCGTTGCGGGAGGTCGGCGTGACGCACGGCCAGGGCTACTACCTCGGCTATCCGGGACCGCTGCCCCTCCCGCGGACGGTTCCGGTCGCGGAGTCCCGTCAGGTCGTCGCGCTGCGGCGGGCGTAGGCCCGCTATCCCGCGACCGCGGCCGCGGCCTCGAGGTACTTCCAGGCCAGGTCCGGCGGCAGCCCGCCGACCAGCGGCTGCAGCCCGAGCGGGATCCCTCGAGCCACGATGCTGGCGGCCTCGTCGGGCGTGAGGATCTGGTAGGCACCGTGCTCCGCCCGCAGTGCGTCCACGCTGGTCGCGAACGACCCGGACGCCGTACCCGCCTCGGGAGATTTCCAGGCGCCGTAGCCGGCCGCGTCGGCGAGCAGATAGTCCCCGATCTCGGCCCACGCGTGGTCCGGGTCGTCGGCGACGAACACCGTGAGCGGCACCCCCGCGGCCGGGAAGGCGCAGCCCACCGCGCGCGTGCCGGCCTTGGCCGCCTCGTCCTTGTAGTGGGCCTTCAGGGACGTGTCGTGGGACTCGGCGAAGAAATACAACCCGAGCCGGCCGGCCCGCCGCGCGGCCGCCTCGGTGCCGCCGCCGTAGGCGAGCATCGGTCCGCCGGGGGTGAAGGGCAGCGGCGTGATCTGCGCGAGCCGGCCGTCGACCTCGACCTGCTCCCCGGCCCACAACCGCCGCAGGACCCCGATCCGTTCCTCGACCAGCTTCGCCCGGGTACGGCGATCGACGCCGAACAGGTCGAACTCGGCGTCCCGGTAGCCGATGCCGATGACGTAGGACACCCGGCCGCGGCTGATCAGGTCGAGGACCGCCAGGTCTTCGGCGAGCTTGACCGGTTCGTAGAGCGCAAGCAGCAGGGCGGCGACGCTGATCGGCATGGTCGTGGTGCGGGCCGCGATCGCCGCCGCGAGGGGCACCGGCGACGGGAGGTAGCCGTCGGCGGAAGCGTGATGCTGCGACACCATCGCGATGCCGCCGCGCTGGTCGGCCCACGCGCACATGTCGAGGGTGGCCGCGTAGAGGTCGGCGCGCACCGCCGGATCGCTGGTCTGGGCCCGCATCGCGAAGCGCATCGTGAACATCGTGCCAACCTAGTCGAGTGACACCACCTGCAGAAATCTGCTGTAACCTCAGCACTGTGAAGCGGTTGCAGATCATGATCGACGTCGATCTCGACGAGGCCCTCGAGCGGCAGGCTCTGCAGGAGGGCACCTCCAAGGCCGGGCTGATCCGGCAGTACGTCCGCGAGCGACTGCGTCCCCTGCCGCCCGTGTCCGCCGACCCGCTCTGGCAGATGGCCGGCACCGACGACTTTCCGCCCGGCGAGGTCGACGACGTGGTCTACCGGTGATCTTCGTCGACACCTCGTTCTGGGTCGCTCTCCGCAACCGCGCTGACGGGCGACACGAGGAGGCGAAGCAGCTCCTGTCCCTGCACGGGGATGCGGGGTTGGTGACCTCCAATCAGGTCCGGGGTGAGACCTGGACGTTCCTTCGCCGGCGAGCCGGGCACGGGGCTGCGGTCGGGTTTCTGGACGCGGTCGAGCGCTCCCCGAGGCTTCAGGTGAGCACGGCCAGTCCTGAGCAGGAGACTGAGGCGCTGCGCTGGCTCCGGCGCCATGACGAGCGCGATTACTCCTTCGTGGACGCCACCAGCTTCGTCCTCATGAAGGCGCTCCGGATCCGCGACGCCCTCGCCTTCGATGGCGACTTCAGTGCCGCGGGGTTCCAGGAGCTCCGCGCCTAGTCACCGTGTCGTGCGGAGGCTGACTCAGGCGGGGCTGATGCGACCCGTCACGTCACCCAGAGGCAGTCCGCTGCGGGTGCGGGCGGTGATGGTCGCCTCGTCGCCGTCCTCGAGAAAAGTCTTGCCGTTCAAGGCATCTCGGCCGTTCCAGGTGAGCTCGATGAGCGATCCGCGCTGGTCCAGGGCCTCACCGGAGACGGTGCCGCTCGCGAACAGGTCGCCGGTGCGGAGCGAGGCGCCGTTGGCGGTCATGTGCGCGAGCATCTGAGGCGCGGTCCAGTACATCCCGGCGAACGGCGGACGGGACAGCACCTCGCCGTTGAGCGACAGCTCGAGGTCGAGGTCCAGACCCCAGTCGCTCTCGGTGCGCAGGTAGTCGGCGACGGGCGGGTCCTGGACCGGCGCCGGCACCCGGTCGAGCGCCTCCAGCGGCACCACCCACGGGGAGATCGACGTCGCGAAGGACTTGCCCAGGAACGGCCCGAGCGGGACGTACTCATAGGCCTGGATGTCGCGGGCGCTCCAGTCGTTGACCAGCACGATCCCGAACACGTGCTCCTCGAAATCCCCTGTGCTGACAGGCGATCCGAGCTCCGACGGCGTGCCGACGACGAAGCCGACCTCGACTTCCACGTCGAGCTTCACCGACGGTCCGTACGACGGAAGCGGGCCCCGCAGACCCTGTGGCCGCCGGATGTCGGTGCCGCTGACGACGACGGTCCCGGCCCGGCCGTGGTAGCCGACGGGCAGGTGCTTCCAGTTGGGCAGCAGGGGATCGCCGTCGGGACGGAACATCCGTCCAAGGTTGGTCGCGTGCTGCTCGGAGGCGTAGAAGTCGACGTAGTCGGCGACCTCGAACGGCAGGTGCATGGTGACGCCGTGCAGCAGCGGCCGGTCGACGAGGTCGCGGACCTGCGCGCGGACCTCGGTCCAGTAGGCGCGTCCCCTTGCCAGGAAGGGGTTCAACGACGGTACCGCCCACTCCGGGCCGAGCGCCTCGGACAGGTCGAGCACGCCGTCGTCGACGGCCACCCCGACCCGGGGCGTGCCGGAGGCGACGGAGAAGACGCCGTAGGGGAGGACCTCGCGGCCGAAGTTCATCAAAGCAGTCCTAGCTGGTGGGCGTCGGTGACGGGACGGGCGGTGTCGCAGGAGCCGTAGGAGTGCAACATCCAGCGGGTGGCGGTGACCAGGTCGGCGGAGAGCTCGAGGGCCTCTGCCGCGAGGGCCGGGCCGTCGGTGCAGCGCAGCACGTCCGCGACGTCGCCGTTCGTGATGGACCGGGCCACCGCGAGCACCAGGTTGAGGTAGCCGTGGTGCGGCTCGTCGCCGGTCGACTCCCAGCCGCGGACCGCGGCGTGCATCCCGGCAGTTCCCTTGAAGGGCACGGAGAAACGGGCCGCCTCGTTGACGTAGGCGGCCACTTCCTCGACGGAGGGGATGCGGGCGCCCCCGCACCGCAGCTTGCCGAAGACGTCGTGGCCCTTGAGCTCCTGGGGTGGGACTCCCTCGATGTAGCAAGGGATCTCGGTCATCACCCCAGAGCGCAGCTCCACTGCCCGGACCGTGACGCGAGGGTCCTCCGGCAGCGCGATCACGTCGTCGCCGATGAGGTGGACGTCGAGGTGCTCCTCGGGACCGAGCAGGGCCAGCAGCTCCTCGACCCGATCACCGGGGCACAGGAACCTGCCGCTCAGCATCGGGGACGACGACGTCCGGAACCGCTTGAGCGCCACGTCCATGGGCAGCAACGACGGCGGAAACAGGCCCGCGTCGTCCACCAGCCCGCGCAGCAGCGCGATCACGTGCAGCCCACCGGGAGGGCACGCGGCCGGAATCCGCGGACCTTCCCTTCCGGCCGCCGGAAGGGAAGCGGGTGGGCCGGTCGCGTTGAGCGTGCCGCCAGGGCCCGCCAAGCCTTCTCTTCCGGCCGCCGGAAGGGAAGCAGCCGGTACGGCGCAAAGGCGGGCGTCACCGGGAGCGCGGGCGTCACCGCAAGGCCGGGCGTCACCGGGAGCGCGGGCGTCACCGCAAGGCCGGGGGCCACCGCAAGGCCGGGGGCCACCGGGAGGGTGGGCGTCAACGGGCCCAGGACCAGGGGTATTCGGGGGCCTCGTAGGCGAACGCGCCCGGCGCCACGTCGAGCGGCGCGAAGGTGTCGACCATGACCGCGAGCTCGTCGGTGGACTGCTTCCCGAGGGACTTCTCGACCGCACCGGGCTGGGGGCCGTGCACGAAGCCGGCCGGGTGCAACGAGACCGAGCCGAGCTCGATGCCGCTCCCGGCGCGGGAACCCATCGAACCGCCGACGTAGAAGAGCACCTCGTCGCTGTCGACGTTGGCGTGGTTGTAGGGCACCGGGATGCCTTCGGGGTGGTAGTCGAGCATCCGCGGCACGAAGGAGCAGACGACGAAGCCCGGGCCGGCGAAGGTCTGGTGCACCGTCGGCGGCTGGTGGACCCGCCCGGTGATCGGCTCGAAGTCGAAGATGGAGAAGGCGTGCGGGTACAGACACCCGTCCCAACCGACCACGTCGAACGGGTGCGACGGGTAGGTGTAGCGGGTCAGGACGCCGCGACGTCGTACCAGGACGTCGGTCTCGCCGGCGTCGACGAGAAGGGGCTCGACCGGGGC
>JANOTZ010000321.1:0-8237 GCA_031416735.1 Frankiales bacterium | reverse complement strand
GTCTCCTCCGGGGTGGTGCTCCCGGGTACGGCTCGTGTGATGTCGCTGCGGCGGTCGCCACAACGACGAGGGGAGCACCCGTGTGGGTGCTCCCCGTCGTACAGCTAGCGGCGCAAGCCGAGGCGCTCGATGAGCGTGCGGTAGCGCGTGATGTCGGTCTTCTCCAAGTACTTCAGGAGACGACGACGACGACCGACGAGCAGCAGCAGACCACGACGCGTGTGGTGATCGTGCTTGTGCTCCTTCAGGTGCGCCGTCAGGTCCAGGATGCGCCTGCTGAGCATCGCGATCTGAACCTCGGGCGAACCGGTGTCGCCCTCAACCGTGGCGTACTCCGCCATGATGGATGTCTTCTGCTCAGTGGTGAGCGCCACGGGCTTTCCTCTTCTTCGTCTGGTGTGTGCCCGGGGTTTTCTGCACCCGGACAAGTAAGCACACCACCGGTTCCCCGGCGTGCGCTCAACGCTACCAGTCAGCCCCCGCGGCGCAGGGGGCGCAGACGTCAGCCGACCAGCGCCGAGCCCGCGTCCGCGGAGGCTCCGGTGAACAGGTAGTTGAGGTAGCGCAGCAGCTCGTTCGGGTCGAAGGGCTTCGCCAGGAAGTAGTCGACACCCTCGGTCCAGGCCTTCCACGCCTGCGCGTCGTCCGCCGCGGCGGTGAGCATCACCACCGGAAGGTCCAGGCCGCCCTCGGCGGCGCGGATCCGTTGAAGCACGGCGTGGCCATCCATCCCGGGCATCATGACGTCGAGCACGACGCAGTCGGGCCGCTGACTGTCGATGAAGCGCAGCCCGGCGAACCCGTCCTCGGCCAGCAGGACCTCATACCCCTCGATCTCCAGCACGTCCTTGACGAGCTGACGGATGGACAGGTCATCGTCGACGACAAGGATCTTCGGCATGGGAACCCCCTTCAAGGCTTCCCCACCGAGATCGGCCGAACCGGGGGGTGAACGCGTCACCCGGACGGGTGATCTCCCACCAGGTGCCGCGTGCGCTCCACATCGAGGCCCATCTGGGCCACCAGCGCCGGGACGTCGTCGAAGCGGAGCGTGTCGCGCAGCCGCGTGGTGAACGCGAGCCCGACGTGCTCGCCGTACAGGTCGCCGTCGAAGTCCAGGACGAAAGCCTCGACCCGCCGTTCGTTGCCGGCGAACGTGGGGTTTGTCCCGATACTGATGGCCGCCGGCAGCAGCTCCTTGCCGCGGGCGAGCCGGCCCGCGTAGATGCCATCAGCGGGGACCGCACTCCACGGCAGCGGCTCGAGGTTGGCGGTCGGGAAGCCGATCTCCCGCCCACGCTGATCACCACGGACCACCACTCCATGGATCCGGTGCTCACGGCCGAGCGCCTCGGCAGCGCTGGTCATGTCACCGGCAGCCACGCAGGACCGGACGTAGGTTGACGACCAGCTCATGTCGCCGGTGCCCTGGAGCGGGAAGCCCTCGACGGTGAAGCCGAACCGACGCCCGTCCTCGCCGAGCGCCGCGACGGTGCCCTTGCCCCCGTGCCCGTAGCGGAAGTTCTCCCCGACCACGACGGCACTCACCTGCAACTTCTCCACCAGCACGTCGTGCACGAACTCGGCCGCCGTGAGCCGCATGAAGTCGAGGGTGAACGGCAGGACGCAGAACACGTCGACGCCGAGCTCCTCGACCAGGTCGGCCTTGTAGCGCTGGCCGGTCAGCATCGGCGGGTGGCTTCCCGGCCGGACCACCTCGATCGGGTGCGGATCGAACGTGACCACAACACTGGGTACGCCGAGCTCGCGGGCCTTCTCGACCGCCCGACCGATGATCTGCTGGTGGCCGCGGTGGACACCGTCGAAAACGCCGATGGTCACGACGCAGCGCCCCCACTTGCCGGGGATCTTGTCCACTCCGCGCCAGCGCTCCACGACCCGAAGCCTAGGGGAACCCCGCCGACGGGAGGCCTCACCCGCTGATGTGGGGTGAGGTTTCGCCGCCGATCGGTTGCGTCAGCGGCGCCGCACCGCCAGCGCGATGGCGCTACCTGAGCCGAGAAGCACCAGGGCAACCAGCATCAGGAGTCCGGTGAGGTCGCCGGTGAACGGCAGTCCACCCCCTCCGGTCAGACCGCCACCACCACCGGTGAAGCCACCACTACTCGGCGACGGGCTGGTGACGGTGCCGCCACCACCCCCCGTGAACACAGGAGTCGTGGCCGTCGGGGTCGGAGCCGGCGTCGCTGTCGGCGTTGCCTTCGGAGTCACGGTCGGAGTGGCCGTCGGAGTCACGGTCGGAGTGGCCGTCGGAGTCGGAGTCGGCGCGAGGCAGCCGGTGTG
This sequence comes from Frankiales bacterium, assembly GCA_031416735.1. GTDB lineage: Bacteria > Actinomycetota > Actinomycetes > Mycobacteriales > SCTD01 > RYN-111. The sequence continues at coordinate 5,933 of JANOTZ010000321.1, read as the reverse complement.
AGCCGGGTTGGTGCGGCCGATGCCACGGTTGCGATCGCACTCATAGCCCGCGTTGTTGTCCGCGCCCGAGGGTGCCTGGCCCGGAGGGTTCTTGTTGTCCGCCTTGCCGACGCAGCCGGCACATGGCTTTCCCACCGCCTCCCCGTCGCCGTTACCGTTCTCCGACGCGGACCCATCGCGGGTGGAGCAGTAGCTCCCGCACCCTGCCACCGTGCCGGGGTTTGCGCCCGTCCCGTTCTGGTCTGCGTTGGACAGCGGCTGAGGGCTCGTCGTTGGCGCCTCGGTCGGCGCACTGAGGGGTGGAACGACGGCCGTGCGTTCGTTGGCATGGCTGTTTGCCTGGCCGTTTGCCGGGCCGTTGGCCTGGCCGTTTCCTTGACCGTTCCCTCCCGGCGCGCCTTGCGCGACGGTCGGTACCCCGATCAGGACCAGGGTGAGAGGCAGTGCGCCGAGAACGAACACCCGGCCGAGCCGGGACTTTGGAGTGTGGGTCTTCAACATATGAACGCTCCCGTCCGATGAGCGAGAGCTGCAAGCCCTGCTCGATGGATGGGTCGGTCTCGCCAGTGACTTCCCGGACGGTCTTGGCGACCGCGTTGTCTCCGCGTGGTCCGGATGACCACCGGTGGGGACCGTCCGGATCGACGTCTCCCAACAGCGCATGATCTGCTGCCCCGTGCGGCCCCATCATGTGCTTGTTGTCGGCCGGGCACCAGCCCTGGAGGCCCGAGTGGGGCAACAATTCTGGGCTTATTGACGCAGGGTCAGGTCGGGGTCACCGAGCGGTCGTCACACTCCCGGCAGAGGGCTCAGATCGCCTGCCAGCAGGGCGATCTCGACGTCGCCGCTCTCTTCGGTGGTTACTGCCCGGCTGGCCGGAACACGACGGTCGGCCGGGCTTGCTCGTCGCGGTCCTCCAGCAGTGCGACACAACGCCCGTCGGGGTCGAAGGCGCCCACCGTGCCCCGGTCCCCCGTCGCCCCGAGCTTCTTGCCGTAGGAGAGGTCGACGGCCTCCTCGGCCGTCAGGTCCCGCCTCGGGAAGGACAGTGCCACAGCGTCGTCAAGGAGCAGGACCGCGTCGTCGAACGACTCCCCCAGCTGCTCCAAGGTGCGGGCAGCGTCCAGCGAGAAAGGTCCGACCCGGGTACGTCGCAGTGCCGTCAGGTGACCCCCCACGCCTAACGCGGCACCGAGATCGCGGGCCAGCGCCCGGATGTAGGTCCCGCTGGTGCAGGTGACCCGGACGTCGATGTCGGGGCCCCGACGCTCGAGCAACTCGAAGTCCGAGACCGTCACCGACCGGGCCTTGAGTTGCACGTCCTCACCTGCGCGGACGCGGGCGTAGGACCGCACCCCATCGACCTTGACCGCCGACACCGACGACGGGACCTGCTGCAGATCCCCTGTCAGCAAGGCGATCTGGGCCGCCAGCTCACCGTCAGTGACCTGTGAGGGGTCCGCGGTCTCGAGGACATCACCCTCGGCGTCGTCGGTCACGGTCGTCTGACCCAGGCGGATCGTCGCTTCGTAGGTCTTGTCGGTGAGCGCCAGATGACCCAGTAGCCGGGTCGCCCTACCGACCCCGAGCAGCAGGACGCCGGTGGCCATCGGGTCGAGCGTGCCGGCATGACCGACCTTGCGGGTGCGGGCCAGTCGACGGGTGCGCCCGACCACGTCGTGGCTGGTCCAGCCCCCGGGCTTGTCCACGACCACCAAGCCGTCCGGGGCGGTCGTCCGGTCCGGGCCGGTCATCCGGTCTGGGGCGGGCGTCCGGTCCGGGGCGGTCATCCGGGGAGGCGCGGGGCGACAGCCAATGCGGCCCGGAGCCGCTCCAGGGTGACGACGGCATCGTCGTGTGACGTGAACCCGGCCGCGAACCGGTGACCCCCGCCACCCAGAGCCACGCAGACGGCCCCGACGTCGATGGCGCCCTTGGACCGCGTCGACACCTTGAGCAGCCCGTCACCGGGATCGGTCCGCAGGATCACCGCGACCTCGGCCTCGCGGCTGACGCGAACCACATCGATGACGCCTTCCACGTCGGACGGTGCCAGCCCGGACCGCTCGAGGTCCGCGAGCTCGATGCTGGTCCACACCAGACCGAGACCGCCGACCGCGGTCGGCTCGAGCACCGCGCGGGAGCAGACGGCGCCAAGTAACTGCACGTAGGCGAAGGGTGCGGTGTCCCAGATCTCACGGCTGATCAGGTCGTGCCGGATGCCGGTGGCCAGCAGGCGTGCGGCGAGCTCGTGCACCGAAGGGGTAGTCGCTGCGTACTTGAACGAACCGGTGTCGGTGACCAGCCCGGTGTAGAGCGGGGCGGCCACCTCGGCGGTGACGGGCAGGCCGAGCCTGTCGAGGAGCTCCACGACGACCACTGCCGTCGCGGCGGCCGCGACGTCCACGATGTTGACCGTGCCAAAACGGGTGTTGCTCACATGGTGGTCGAGCACCAGCACGTCCTGGGCAGCGGGCACCCGGTCGGCGAGCGAGCCGAGCCGGTCGACACTGCCGGTGTCAAAGGTGACCAGAAGCCCTGGGGCCGAAGGCATCTCCGCTCCGGGGACGAGCAGGTCCATGCCCGGGAGCGATGTGTAGGCAGCCGGCACCTCGAAGGGCTCGCTGCCGAAGGAGGCCCGAACCTTCTTGCCCTGCGCACGCAGGGCAAGACCGAGCCCGAGCATGGATCCGAGGGCGTCGCCGTCGGGTCCGACGTGGCAGACCAACGCGACCTCGTCGTGGTCGGAAAGCAGGCGGACCGCAGCGGCCCAGTCCTGCTCCGTGACGGTCACTCCTCGGCGTCCGCGTCGGCGTCAGTGTCGCTGTCGCTGTCGCTGTCGGTGTCGCTGTCGCTGTCGGTGTCGGTGTCGGTGTCGGTGTCGCTGTCGGTGTCGGCGTCCTCGTCGATGACGCGCGGGACCCGGTAGGGGTCTGCGTCACCGGCGGGCGCGGAGGTGCTCGCGATTCCCTGCACCCGGGCGTCCTCCGCCCTGGCCAGTGCCAGCAGGTCCTCGATCCGCCCGGCCGTCTCCGGCACCACGTCGGCGATGAACTCCAAGGACGGCGTGTAGCGGACACCGGTCTGCTTCCCGACCGTGCTGCGCAGCACGCCCTTGGCGCTCTCCAGCGCCATGGCGGAGTCCTGTCGGGCGACGTCGTCGCCGTACACGGTGTAGTAGATCGTCGCCTCCCGCAGGTCCGGGGTGAGCTTGGCATCGGTGATCGTGACCATGCCGAGTCGTGGGTCCTTGACCTGCGTCTCGAGAGTCGAGGCCACCACCTCCCGGATGCGCACAGCGAGCTTGCGGGCCCGCGCGACGTCCACCATCAGTCGTCCTCTTCTCCGTATAACCGCTGCCTTGCAGACAGCACTTCCAGTTCGGGTCTTGCGGCGACGAGCCGTTCGCAGGCAGCGAGGACGTCGCGGACGTGGGCCGCGTCGGCGGCAACCACCGCGACCCCGATGAGCGCCCGCCGATGCAGGTCCAGATGACCTGCTTCGGCGGCACTCACGTCGAACTTCCGCCTGAGCTCGGCGACGACGGGGCGCACCAGCGACCGCTTCTCCTTGAGCGAGTGCACGTCCCCGAGGAGCAGGTCCAGGGCAAGACTGCCTGTGAACACTGGGAGCTCCTCGGGGGCGTACGTGCTCGACTACTTGCGGGGAACCTCACGCATCTCGAACGTCTCGATGACGTCGTCGGGCTTGATGTCGTTGTAGGACCCCAGACCGATACCGCACTCGTAGCCTTCGCGGACCTCGGTTGCGGAGTCCTTGAAGCGCTGCAGCGACTCGATCTTGAGGTTCTCGGCCACGACCACGCCGTCACGCACGAGGCGCGCGGAGGAGTTGCGGACGATGACCCCGGAGCGGACGAGCGAGCCGGCGATGTTGCCGTACTTGCTGGACCGGAAGACCTCGCGCACCTCGGCCGTGCCGAGCTGTGCCTCCTCGTAGATCGGCTTGAGCATGCCCTTGAGGGCCGCCTCGATGTCCTCGATCGCCGCGTAGATGACCGAGTAGTAACGGATATCCACGTGCTCGCGGTCCGCCAGCTCGCGGGCGTTGCCCTCGGGACGGACGTTGAACCCGAGGATGACCGCCTCGGACGCCTTCGCCAGGTTGATGTCGTTCTCGGTGATGGCACCGACACCGCGCCCGATGATCCGCAGCGAGACCTCCTCGCCCACATCGATCTTGAGCAGCGCGTCCTCGACGGCCTCGACCGAACCCGACACGTCACCCTTGAGGATGAGGTTGAGCTGGGTCTTCTCGCCGTCCTTGAGACGCTCGAACAGCGACTCGAGGGTCGGGCGGCCACGGGTCTGGGCCAGCGCGGCGTTGCGCTCGCGCGCCGCCCGCTGCTCCGCGATCTGCCGGGCCATCCGGTCCTCACCGACGACGAGGAAGTTGTCGCCGGCGCGGGGGACGGAGGTGAACCCGAGGACCTGGACCGGCTGCGCCGGACCTGCCTCGGAGACGTTCTCGCCGCGCTCGTTGAGCATGGCGCGGACGCGACCGAACGCATCTCCTGCCACGATCGAGTCGCCGACGCGGAGCGTGCCGCGCTGGACGAGCACGGTCGCGACCGGGCCACGGCCCTTGTCGAGCCGGGCCTCGATGGCGACACCCTGCGCGTCGACGGAGGCGTCGGCGAACAGCTCGAGCGCCGCGTCCGCGGTGAGCAAGATGGCGTCCAAGAGCTCCTGGAGGCCGGTGCCCGCCTTGGCGGAGACGTCGACGAACATCGTCGTGCCGCCGTACTCCTCAGCGACCAGGCCGTATTCGGTGAGTTGACCGCGGACCTTGGCCGGGTCGGCGCCCTCCTTGTCGACCTTGTTGACCGCGACCACGATCGGCACGTCGGCCGCCTGGGCGTGGTTGAGCGCCTCGATGGTCTGCGGCTTCACACCGTCGTCGGCGGCCACGACCAGGACCGCGATGTCGGTGACCTTCGCACCACGTGCACGCATGGCCGTGAAGGCCTCGTGACCCGGGGTGTCGATGAAGGTGATCTCACGGACGCCACCCTCGACGGGGTGGTGCACCTGGTAGGCGCCGATGTGCTGCGTGATGCCACCGGCCTCGCCCTTGACGACGTCCGTGGAACGGATCGCGTCGAGCAGGCGGGTCTTTCCGTGGTCGACGTGACCCATGATCGTGACGACCGGCGGGCGCGGCGTGAGCTCGGACTCGTCGTCGTAGTCGGCGCCGAAGGACAGGTCGAACTTCGTGAGAAGCTCGGCGTCCTGCTCCTCGGGCGTGACGATCTGGACGTCGTAGCCCAAGTGGTTCGCGAGCAGCTGCAACGTCTCATCGGTGCACGACTGGGTCGCGGTGACCATCTCGCCGAGCTCGGTGAAGACGACCTGCACGAGCGAGCCGGGGTTGGCGTTGATGCGGTCGGCGAAGTCGGCGAGCGACGCGCCACGGGAGAGACGCAGGACCTCGCCGTTGCCGCGAGCTACGCCACCACCCATCGACGGAGCGGCCAGGTTGTCGAACTCCTGACGCCGCTGCTTCTTGCTCTTACGGCCACGGACCGGACGTCCACCGCCTGCGCGACCGAACGCGCCAGGGGCTGCTCCACCACGGGCTGCGCCACCACGCGGGCCACCACCGGGACGACCGGCGAAGCCGCCACCACCACCGGGACGGCCGGCGAAGCCGCCACCACCACCGGGTCCACCGGCACCGCCGGGAGCGCCGCCGGGACGGCCGCCGGGGGCGCCGCCGGGACGGGCAGTGGGCATACCGGGGCGAGCACCCGCGGGACGCGGGGGGAACATGCCGGGGCCAGGGCGGGGGCCACCGGGGCCTGCGGGACCGCCGGGGCGGGGCGCGAACGAGGCCGGGCCGGGACGTGCGCCACCGGGGCCGCCGGCCGGAGCCGGACGCGGAGCGGCGGGACGCGGCGGCATACCGGGCGT
>JANOTZ010000320.1:0-5483 GCA_031416735.1 Frankiales bacterium | reverse complement strand
ACCGTTCTCACTGTCCTCGGGGGCCCCTCACCCCGGTAGGGTGAGGGGTTCCACGGACGGACAGGAGCGACCGGTGAAGCCACGCGTCGTCCTGGGCACAGGCGTCAGCCGGTACCTCGGCACCCGGCTGGCGAGCACGCTCGCCGCGAACCCCTCGATCGAGCGGGTCATCGGGGTCGACACGGTCCCGCCGCGCCCCGAGGTGCTCCACCAGCTGGGGCGCACCGAGTTCGTCCGGGCCGACATCCGCAACCCCCTGATCGCCAAGGTCATCGCCCAGGCCGAGGTCGACACGGTCGTGCACATGAACGTCATCGCCACGCCGCTGGGTGCCGGTGGCCGCACGGCGATGAAGGAGATCAACGTCATCGGCACGATGCAGCTGCTGGCGGCCTGCCAGAAGGCGCCGTCGATGCGCAAGCTGGTCGTCAAGAGCACCACCGCGGTCTACGGCAGCAGCCCGAAGGACCCGGCCATGTTCACCGAGGACTCCGAGCCCAAGGCGCTGCCCAAGTCCGGCTACGCCAAGGACGCCGTCGAGGTCGAGGGCTACGTCCGCGGCTTCGGCCGCCGCCGCCCCGATGTGACGCTGTCCCTCCTGCGTTTCACCAACTTCATCGGTCCGGTCATCGAGACGCCGCTGACCCGCTACCTCTCGCTCCCTGTCGTGCCGACCGTGCTCGGCTTCGACCCGCGCATCCAGCTCTGCCACGAGGACGACGGCATCGAGGTGCTGCGCCGGTGCACGGTCGAGGACCACCCCGGCATCTTCAACGTCGGCGGCACCGGCATCCTGCTCCTGTCTCAAGCCGTACGGCGAGCCGGCCGGCCTTCGTTCCCCGTCCCCGCACCGGCCGTGTCGTTGGTCGCATCGTTGTTCCGCCGCGCCGGCCTGGTGGACTTCAGCCCCGAGCAGATGCGCTATCTCGAGCACGGTCGGGTGGCCGACGTCTCGCGGCTGCGCAAGGAGTTCGAGTGGACGCCCCGCTCCACGGCGGAGGCGATGCGCACCTTCGCCGAGCGCTCCCCGCGCCTGCTCAACCCCGAGACGGTGGCCGCCGCTGAGGTGCGGTTGCTGTCGCTGCTCGCCCGACACGCGAAGGAGCCAGCCCGTGCCTGAGGCCCGCGTCATTCCGCTGCGCCCCACCGATGAGGTGCCGCCGAAGCGCAAGCGGCCACCGCAGGCCTCCGCCGAGCTGCCGCCGCCCCCGGAGCCCTCTGCCTGGGAGAGCAAGCTCGCTGGGGGTCTGGCGTTCCTGCGTCGCCGCATCACCGGCGACTACGAGGTGGACGACTTCGGGTTCGACGCCGACCTCACCGAGCACCTGCTGATGCCCCCGCTCCGGCCGCTGTACGACAAGTGGTTCCGCGTCGAGACCCGGGGCCTGGACAACGTGCCCGACACCGGTGGCGCCCTCATCGTGGCCAACCACTCCGGCACCATCCCGATCGACGCGGTGATGACCAGCCTGGCGCTGCACGACCACCACCCGGCGCAGCGATACCTCCGCCTGCTCGGCGCGGACCTGGTGTTCAAGATGCCGGTGGTCGCGCCCCTCGCCCGCAAAAGCGGCAACACCCTCGCGTGCAACGCCGACGCCGAGCGACTGCTGGGCGCCGACGAGCTGGTCGGCGTCTTCCCCGAAGGCTTCAAGGGCATCGGCAAGCCGTTCTCCGAGCGCTACAAGCTGCAGCGCTTCGGCCGCGGTGGCTTCGTATCCGCCGCCCTGCGCACCGGCAAGCCGATCATCCCGGTCTCGATCGTCGGCGCCGAGGAGATCTACCCGCTCATCGGCAACAGCAAGACGCTGTCGCGCCTGCTCGGCCTGCCCTACGTGCCGGTCACGCCGTTCTTCCCGCTGCTCGGGCCGCTCGGCATGATCCCGCTGCCGAGCAAGTGGATCATCGAGTTCGGTGAGCCGATCGAGACCGCGCACCTCGGCGGGGCGGCCGCGGCCGACGACCCGATGCTCGTCTTCAAACTCACCGACCAGGTGCGCGAGACGATCCAGTCGACGCTCTACACCCTGCTCATGCAGCGCCGCAGCGTCTTCTTCTAACCCCTCTTCCCCCCGGTACGCCGAACGCCGCCCCTCCCGGCCCGGCCCGCCTTTCGCCGTACCCCGCCCTGTGCCAGCCCCTCGGCGGGTGCCACCCCTCCTTGCGTCTGCCCGGACGGTGAGGTCGACGTGTCCAGCAGAGCAGACGTAAGCGGGGAGGGGGGCCAGCGGGCGGGGGGCCAGCGCAGGGCTGGGGCCAGCGGGCTGGGGTCAGCGCAGGGCTGGGGTCAGCGCAGGGTGCGCTTGACCCGGGCCAGCGGGCGCTGGCGGTCCAGGTGCCGGCGGCGGAGCGCGAGGCCCGCCATCACGCCCCCGACGAGCAGCCCGGTGCCGGCGGTGGCGGGGACGCCGACCTTGGCGGCCTTGCGGCCGGTGCGGAAGTCCTGGACCTCCCAGCCGTTCTCGCGGGCGGCCTCGCGCAGTCCGGTGTCGGGGTTGATCGCCACGCCGGTGCCGACGCAGGAGAGCATCGGGATGTCGTTGACCGAGTCGCTGTAGGCGGTGCAGCGGGCCAGGTCGAGGCCCTCGAGCTCGGCGAGCGCCTTGACGGCCTCAGCCTTGGACGGGCCGTGCAGCGGCTCGCCGACCAGACGTCCGGTGTACAGGCCGTTCTCGACCTCGGCGACGGTCCCGAGGGCACCGGTGAGGCCGAGCCGCTTCGCGATGATCCGGGCCAGCTCGACGGGCGTCGCGGTGACGAGGAAGACCCGCTGGCCGGCGTCGAGGTGCGACTGGGCCAGCGCCTGGGTGCCGGACCAGATCCGCTTGGCCATCAGCTCGTCGTAGATCTCTTCGCCGTAGGCCACGATGTCGGCCACGCTCTTGCCGGCCACCAGCGACAGGCCCTTCTCGCGCGCCTCGGCCACGGCGGCGAGGTCCTCCTTGCCGCGGACCCGGAACATCAGCTGTTGCCAGCCGAAGCGCAGCAGGTCGCCGGAGGTGACCAGCCCGCGGCTGGCCATCCCCTTGCCGAAGAAGTAGATCGAGGCGCCCCGGATCATCGTGTTGTCGACGTCGAAGAACGCGGCCGCAGTGGGATCGGCGGGGATGACGAGGGAGGCCTCGACCTCGGCCGCGGCGGCGGACGCGGCGCCGGCGAGCACCGCGCTCACGCCGTCGCCCTCTGTCCTTCTCCGGAGTCTGCGCACGCCGTCAGCCTAGTGCGAACCCCCCGGAACAGCGCGAAGCCCCCGCTCCGTGAGGAGCGGGGGCTTCCCGGGGGAAGTGCGGTGGTTACTCCGCGAGGTGGGCCATGCGACGGCGGCGGGCCACCAGCGCGAGACCGATCAGGGCGGTAGCAGCGGCACCCGTGAGCGGCAGGTTCGCACCGGTACGGGGGAGCGCCAGCACCGTGTTCGGCGGGGTGACGACCGGCTGGCTCTCGATGGTGACGACCTGGGCACCGACGGCAGCCTGGGCGCCGACCATCTCGATGGTGATGAGCTTCTCGCCCTTGGGCAGGAAGGCGGCGAGGGCCGGCGGGTTCAGGATCAGCTTGGCGGCGTTGACCGTCGTGGCGGCAGAGGAGCCGTCCGCGGAGACGTTCTCGACGAACGTGCCGGGCTGGAAGTCCAGGCCCAGATTGTCGCGGAGCAGGCCGAGGACGGTGGCCAGCGTGTCGTTGACGGTCTTCTTCAGCTCGGCCGGCAGGGCGTCACCGACGGTGCCGGTGAGCTCGATGGTCTTGCCGATCTTCAGCGTCAGCGCGTCGGCGACCTTGACGGTCAGGACACCGGGGACGTGCGTGACAGCCGCCGTACCGGCCTTGCCGCCAGCGGTGGCGGAGGCCTCCGAGGCGAGGGCGTCGACGGTGACGAGGCCACCGAGCAGGGAGAGACCGGCGAGCTGGTTCTTGACGTACGAGGTGACCTGGTGGCCGGAGCGGCTGATGGTCTGCTCGGAGGTCATGACGCCGAGGTCGATGAGCTTGGCGGTGTCGTCCAGGCCGGCGATCTGGGTCTGGATGAGACCGAGCAGAGCCTCGAGCTCGCCGGTGACCTGGGCGACGGCGGCCTTGACGGGCGCCGAGACCGGGGCGGACGCGTCGTTGGTGGCGGCGTCGAGGGTGTCGAGGGCGTTGGTGAGCACGCCGGTGACGGTGCCGGTCGCGGCGTCCGCGGTGCCGTCGACCGTGCCGACCGCGGTGGTGAGCGCGTCGACGACCGGCTGGGTGGCCAGGTTGAGGGCCGGCAGCGCGAGGGCGTCGAGCTTGACGGAGGTGACGGTGCTCTCGGAGTGCGCGAGCACGCCGTCGCGGGCCGGGTTGGCAACGTTGCTCTTGGCGACGAGCGCCTTGAGCGTGAGGCCGAGGCCGGCGAGGTTGTCGTGGTCAGCGAGGGCGACCGAGTCGGTCTCCTTGCCACCGAGGATCGAGGTCGCGGTGCCGTTGAGCAGGTCGGAGATGACCGGGACGGCACCCTTGCCGATCTGGCCGACGCTCTTCGCGCCGAGGCTGTTCACCGTGGTGACGCTGCCGTCGGTGGTGGAGATGTACTGGTCGATGATCTGGCCGACCTGCGGCAGGGCCACGGGGAGCGCGATGCGCACGTGGATCACCTGGCCGTTGCCGAGGGCCTGGATCTTGTCGGTGGTCGTGGTGGTGCCGGCAGCTGCGCTGCCCACTCCGGCAGCCACGAGCGTGCCGGTGGCGAGAGCCAGGGCGGTAAGCCGTGCGACCCGTCCGTTGCTGGTCATGTGCGTCCCCTTGTTCACGAATGTCACCTGTTGGCGACTGTCTCGGCATTTCGGACGTTTCGCTTTAACCGGACAAGTCGTACCGGGGGCGTGCCGTCTTGCCAGCCTCAACGACCCGGCCCCGCCGGGGTGACGCGCCACACAGAAACTTTTGTCCGGAGAATCGGACATAGGCGACAGCAAGGGCGCAACCCCACGCCGACAGCCGTGAAAGATGGCCCGAAGGGACCAGACCTCCGTTCGTCCAGGTGATGCGAACGGTTCATTCGCAGCTGGTACGGCGGTCCAGGATCCGTAACGCACAGGGCCCTTCCGGTCCGACAACCGGACACCCTCCTTTGGTCCGCTGACCCGCTGACCCGCTGACCCGCTGACCCGCCGTCCCGCCGTCCCGCCGTCCCGCCGTCCCGCTGTCCCGCCGGCCCGCAGCGTGACGCCCCGACGTTTCCAGCGGGAACAACTTATCCACAGGAAGGGCAGGTAACCGGTGATCCTTTCGTCCGGACGGCCCGTCGTAGCCGTCGTTGATCACCAGGGCCCAGTGCCCAGTGCCCAGGGCCCAGTGCCCAGTGCCCATCACCGGCGACCCGCGACCGGCAACCGGCGACCAGCGACCGGCGACCAGCCGGGCACGGCGGCCCGAAGCGGCCGAGGGCTGGGCCGTCGCCACACAGTCAAGGCGATTTCCTACCGTTGGTGGTGGCTGCTGAGCGTGGCCGGAGAGCACGA
>JANOTZ010000319.1:0-3779 GCA_031416735.1 Frankiales bacterium | reverse complement strand
CGACGAGGGCATCGAGGGCCTGGTCCACATCTCCGAGCTGGCCGAGCGCCACGTCGAGATCCCGGAGCAGGTCGTCAACGTCGGTGACGAGCTGCTCGTCAAGGTCATCGACATCGACCTCGAGCGTCGCCGCATCTCGCTCTCGCTGAAGCAGGCCAACGAGAACGGCGTCATCGCCGTCGAGCACTTCGACCCGGCGCAGTACGGCATGGCCGCGAACTACGACGAGGCCGGCCAGTACATCTACCCCGAGGGCTTCGACCCGGAGACCAACGAGTGGCTGCCCGGCCACGACGAGGCCAAGGTTGCTTGGGAGGCGCAGTACGCCGAGGCGCAGAAGCGCTTCGAGGCGCACCAGGAGCAGATCAAGCGGATGCAGGCCGAGGACATCGCCGCGGCCGAGCCCACCGCCTACTCGTCCGCTTCGGGCGAGGAGGGCGAGGAGGGCACCGACGGCGCCCGCACGTCCGAGGACGCTGCCGCGCCCACCCAGCCGGCCACTCCGTCCGGCGGCACGCTCGCCAGCGACGAGGCCCTGCAGGCCCTGCGGGACAAGCTCTCCGGCGGCCAGTAACACCAGCTAGGACGAGCCCCTCACCCACCCGGGTGAGGGGCTCGTCTAGTTTCTGCAGGTGCTCACAGTCGGACTCACCGGTGGCATCGGGTCGGGGAAGTCGACCGTGTCACGGCTCCTTGCGTCGTACGGCGCTGTGGTCGTCGATGCGGATCTGATCGCCCGCGAGGTCGTCGCGCCGGGCACCCCGGGCCTGGCCGCGGTCGTCGAGGCCTTCGGGCCGCAGGTGGCACCCGAGGGCGTCCTCGACAGGGAGGCGCTCGGCGCGCTGGTCTTCAGCGACGACGCCCGGCGGGCGGTGCTGTCCGGGATCCTGCACCCGCTGATCGGCGTCCGGTCCGCCGAGCTGATGGCCCAGGCCGAGGCCTCCGGGGCACCGGTGCTCGTTCACGACGTGGCGCTGCTCGTGGAAAACGGCCTCGAGCCGATGTACGACGAGGTCGTGGTGGTGGACGTGCCCGTCGAGGTGCAGGTCGACCGTCTGGTGCGCTTGCGCGGGATGTCTGAGCAGGACGCGCGGGTCCGGATCGCGGCCCAGACCTCCCGCGAGAAACGCCTGGCCAGTGCGACCCGCGTCCTCGACAACGCAGGGTCACCGGAGGAGCTCGAGACACAGGTCCGTGCTCTCTGGGAGTCCTTTCTCGAGGATTGACCGTCCAAAGCGGTTGGGCAATTCCGGGGACCTGCCGATGGCAGACGTGTGAGCAACCAAAAGGTAGCGGGCTGGTGGAGGACGTTTAGGCACGATCATGGCTGGGCAGCACTTATGGTCCTCTTCGTGCGTAACGCCCGCCATGAAGCCCCCGCCGCGGTGCGTGGGCTCGACGCCCGCCTCGACCACCGCTTTGTGCGTGCGGTCCTGGCCGCTCTCACGGCCGTCCTCCTGCTGGGCGCCAGCGCGGTGGGTGCATCTGGGGCCGCCGAGCAGTCGCCGCCCGCCGTAGCGCTTCACGTGGCCGCCCAGGTCGCTCCCTCCCCGGTGGCCCTGCCGATCGTGGTGCCGACGAAGAAGCCGGCGGCGCCCAAGCCGCGTACGGCGAAAAAGGTGGCCGCTCCGAAGCCACCCGCCAAGCGGGTCGCGGTCAAGCGCTGGCTCCCGACCGGCACCGGCATGTGGCTCCACGAATACGGCAGGTCCGAGGGCGGCAACGGCCGGGCCGTGGTGGCCCGGGCCAAGCGGGTCGGCCTCACGACGCTCTACGTGCAGACCGGCAGCTCCAAGAAGGGCTGGATCGGCACGCCGACCCTGCGGTCCCTGCTGCCGGCGACCAAGGGCACCGGCATCAAGGTCATCGCCTGGGACTTCCCGGCCCTGAAGGACCCGGTCGCCGACGCGCGCCGGATGGCCAGGGCAGCGAACTTCCACTGCGGCGGCTGCCCACGCGTCGCCGCGGTCGCCCCGGACATCGAGACGCCCGCCGAGGGCACCCGGATCAGCGAGACGGGTGTCGCGATCTACTACACCGCGCTGCGGAAGGCCCTGCCGCCCCACGTGGCCATCCTCGCCACTGTCCCGTGGCCGAGCGAGAAGCGCACCGGGAGCTATCCCTACGCGCGGACCGCTGCGCTGTCGGACGCCCTGGTGCCGATGGCGTATTGGTACAACCGCTCGCCGGTGACCGTGACCACCACCTCGATGGCCTACCTCAAGCGGTTCAACAAGCCCGTCATGCCGGTCGGTCAGGGGTACGACGGCCGCCTCGACGCGCCGTACCTCGCCGCGGACCCGCACCCGGGGGCGAGTGTCCGGTCCTTCCTGGTGACAGCCAGGAAGCGGGGGGCGCAGCACGTGTCGCTCTGGTCCTGGCAGACCACCGGTGGGCAGCAGTGGGCCGCACTGGCCCGCGGCAACGGCCTGTTCCGGCCCGCCGTCGTCCGGCCAGGGGCCAGGACCCTCACCCCCCGGAAGTAGCCCCCACGTACGGTGGAGGGATGGCGCAGACGATCCTCGGGGCCCACGGCGCCCGGCCGTCAGTGCCACGGGTCGACACCAACCTGCAGCGCACCGGCCGCCCCTTCGAGGTGGTCAGCGACTTCGAGCCGGCAGGTGACCAGCCGGCCGCGATCGAGGAGCTGACCCGGCGCCTGCGGGCCGACGTGCCCGACGTGGTGCTGCTCGGCGCCACCGGCACGGGCAAGAGCGCCACGACCGCCTGGCTCGTCGAGCAGGTGCAGCGGCCGACCCTGGTGATGGCCCCCAACAAGACCCTGGCCGCGCAGCTGGCGAACGAGTTCCGGGAGCTGCTCCCGCACAACGCGGTCGAGTACTTCGTGAGCTACTACGACTACTACCAGCCCGAGGCCTACGTCCCGCAGACCGACACCTACATCGAGAAGGACTCCTCGGTGAACGAGGAGGTCGAGCGGCTCCGGCACTCCGCCACCATGTCGCTGCTGACCCGCCGGGACGTGATCGTCGTCGCCTCGGTGTCCTGCATCTACGGCCTCGGCACCCCGCAGGAGTACGTCGACCGGATGGTGCGCCTCAAGGTCGGCGACACCGTCGAGCGCGACAAGCTGCTCCGGAAGTTCGTCGACGTGCAGTACACCCGCAACGACCTGGCCTTCACCCGCGGCACCTTCCGGGTGCGCGGGGACACGGTGGAGATCTTCCCGGTCTACGAGGAGCTGGCGATCCGGGTCGAGATGTTCGGCGACGAGATCGAGAAGGTGATGACCCTGCACCCGCTCACGGGGGAGGTGGTCACCGAGCACGACGAGGTCTTCGTGTTCCCCGCGACGCACTACGTCGCCGGCCCGGAGCGGATGGAGCGGGCGACCGCCGGCATCGAGCTCGAGCTGGCCGAGCGGCTCGCCGAGATGGAGTCCCAGGGCAAGCTGCTGGAGGCTCAGCGGCTGCGGATGCGCACGACGTACGACCTGGAGATGATGCGCCAGGTCGGTTTCTGCAACGGCATCGAGAACTACAGCCGGCACATCGACGGCCGAGCTGCCGGGACCGCCCCGCACACCCTGCTCGACTACTTCCCCGAGGACTTCCTGCTCGTCCTCGACGAGTCGCACGTGACCGTGCCGCAGATCGGCGCGATGTACGAAGGCGACATGTCCCGTAAGCGGACCCTGGTCGACCACGGCTTCCGGCTGCCCTCCGCGATGGACAACCGACCGTTGCGCTGGGAGGAGTTCCTACAGCGCACCGGCCAGACGGTCTACCTCTCCGCCACCCCCGGCACCTACGAGCTCT
>JANOTZ010000318.1:0-2993 GCA_031416735.1 Frankiales bacterium | reverse complement strand
TGTCGCGCCAGCGCTGCCACTGCTCGGTGCGGGCGGCGGTCCAGACCACGGCCCGCGGTCGGGTGCCCGCGGCGAGCTCGACGTGGAGGGCGGGGTTGTAGGCGATGAGCCTGCGCTTGACCGCGGCGTTGAGGGCCGAGCGCAGGGTGGCGTGGATGCGCCGGATCCGGGCGGGGCCGAGCGGACGTGGTGAGTCGGTGCTCTTGCGCGCGGCCAGCATCGCCTCCAGCTCGGGGTTGGCCTTCACCGCCGCGCCGGACCGGCCGAGCCGGCGCATCGCGTCGTACATCACCTCGACGTCCGTCTCCCGAAGGTCTGCCAACCTCAGGTGACCGAGGGCCGGCAACAGGTAGAGGTCGAGGTGTTCGCGGTAGCTGCGGCTGGTCGTGCTGCGCAGCGCCGCCTTCCCGGCCAGCCACTGCTCGAGGTAGGCCGCGACCGACTGCCGCCCGGCGTCGACGTGGGTGCGCTTGTTGACCCGGTCGAGCACATCGGTCAGCGCCGTCTCGGCGTCACGCTTGGTCGCGAACCCGCCCTGCCCTGCTCGCCGACGATTGCCCCCCGGTCCGGCCGGGAGCTCGACCTTGTAGGACCACGAGCCGTGCCCCTTGCTCGTCAGCTCCGGGCAGCGAGCCGCGAGCATTCGGCCGTCCGCGTCACGACAGCCGCAGCGCTTGAACACCGTGCCGGCCATGCGTCCTCCTCGCTACTCGTCAGCCTGCCTGGCTGCGGGGCGCCGCGCCAGGGTTCGTCACCGGGGCTGTGGAGAGCCCGAGCAGCTCGAGCAGCGGCTGCGTGGGGATCTTGATGCGGTGGCCGAGCCGGAGGACCGGCGTTGGCCAGCCCTGCGTGCGCACCAACGCGTACGCCGCGGTCCGGCTGATGCCCAGGAGGGCTGCCGCCCTCGGCAAGTCGAGCGCAGGCGGCAACAGGGCCAGGTCGAAGACTGCGGTCGGGCTGGTCGTCATGGGGAGCTCCTCGGGCGCGGAAGGACGTTGGGCCGCGAGCGTCGCGAGGAGGCGCACCAAAAGCGCACGGAAGGCGCACGACTTCGTGATGCCCCGCACGGAATGCGCACGACTTCGGCCGGTTCGGAGCGCACGACTTTTCAGATCACGCCACCGCGTTACTCGGCGGAGTCGTGCGCACACCAGGAGTGGCCGCCGTCTGCGCGCGGGAGGCGGTGGCCGCGGCGCTCTCAGACGTTTGCCGTGGCCAGGTTCCTGCGGCGCTCCAGGAGCCCGATCGAGCACGACGCCCACCCGCCGCCTGTGTGCCGGGCCCAGGCCGGCCTCAGCAGGCGAGGTGCCGCCGTCCAGGGACTCCCTCGCTCGCGTGCGTGTAGGACGCCACGCTCACTGCCCCTCCCGTCCCGAGCCTTGCGGTCCCCCATCCGCGCACGCTCGAGCACGAGCGCCTCGAGCGTGTTCTCCTCCGCGTGCCACCCTCCCCGAGCGTCCTCCAAGATCAACAACTTTTTCGGGAAGTACACACTTGTCTCTCCGAGACCCTCGCGCGACGACCCCACTCAGCGACCATCCCGGCACCGGGGCGGAGCGTCACGATCCGGCAAGTCCACGGACGTAGTCGACCAGGTAGGGGTCCGCTTCCAGGTGTGGGTACGCGGCGTAGAACAACGCCACCGCCTGCTCAGGCGACTCGAACGCGCACCGCGGCCAGAGCGCCACGAGGTCGTCATAGTCCGGAGCGCGGGCTGCGTAGAGCTTCATGAGGAAGACCTGGTCAAAAGGCGCGCCCAGCACGACGAGACGACCGCGGTCCAGAAGAACCTCGCAGGCGGACTGCTGGAACGTGACCGGTCGAAACGTCGCTGCCGAGTCGTTCAGCCAACGAACCGACAGGTCGTGACGGGCGCCCACGACAGCTACCGCGTCCCGCAGCTCGGGGTCCAGCCGAAGCAGGGAGTCCACGTCCACCGTCGTGTCCCGCAGATCGTGAAGGGCAAGCAGCGACCCGCCCACAAGGACCACCACGTGAGGTTCACCCGCGGGGCCTAGCTCGTCGGCCAACTCGGCCAGATGCTGCAGGATCGCCGCACCATCCAGGGGTGTGTCAGACACCCGCAGGCTCCCGTGGCCGCCACAGGCTGTCGGCGGAGGCGATGATGCCGTGCTCCAACAGCTGCGGCGGCGTGAGTGCGCGGGCGGTTGCCCGCATCCGCGGTGTACCCGGCGATTCCCACGGCTCGGCCAAACGGCGATTCTTGGCGGCTGTCCAGGCAGGACGAGGCGTGCCAGCATCATCGGCGAGCTTGTCTGCCACCCCCGCGAGTAACGCGTCGAGCATCGGCGAGCCGGAAGGCCGAGGCCTGCGCGAGATCACCTCCGACGTACGGTCAGGCCGCAAAGCGAGGCCGTCGAGCAGCGCGCGCAGCCTTGTCCAATCCGGCCGGTCCCCCACCGCCGTCCGCGTCCAGGCATCCGTCAGGTCGGCCAACTGCAACGACGCCGAGCGATGCGCAGGCCGCGTGGAGACCACCACCGCCTGACCAGCTGCCGCCATAAGCCGGCGCAACATGCCGACCGTCGGATCCATGCTCCCCCGTTCGATCCGCGTCACCGTCGTCGTCGAAGTCCCCGCTCGCTGCGCCAGCGCACGGGCAGACAAGCCAGCGGCCAGCCTGGCCTCGCGCAGCATCAGCCGGACCTCCTCCACGTTCGTAGCGTAAACGCTACGCGCTTGCGGGGCAAGATCCGGAACCGGAGGGGACCTCCGCGGCAACACCACCCGCGGCTGCCGATCCGTAGCAGTCCCGCACCACCCTGCGCCCAGAGAAATGAGTAGCGACGCTTACCTGCTCTGCCGAGCGGGCCGCCCGAACATCGGAGAACGGCACTTCTCTCTACCGCTCTGGGGGTGTCCTCGACGTTCCTTTAGGGCCCGTGATGCATCGTCGTGGACACGTTCTCTGGAGCGGTGTCGCTGACGTCACTGCAGCGGATCCCCTTTCGTTGCGGCGCTTTTGCCTGTGC
>JANOTZ010000317.1:0-3648 GCA_031416735.1 Frankiales bacterium | reverse complement strand
CCCGACCTGACCGCTGAGCTCATCGGCGCAGCGCACACCGGCGGGAAGCGCGTGCTGGCCTATACCCCTAACACCGAGGCGGCCCAGCGGGCCATGCTGGCGAAGGGCGTCGATGGGCTCATCACCGACCGCCCGGCCTGCCTGCTCCAGATCCTCGGTAGGCGGGTCCCCAAGAACCTGTCCGTCGCCGGCACCGTCACTGCCTGCGAAGCCGAACGGACCACGGCGGGGCCGGCGGACCGCCCCGACCCTGCGGCCTGCAAAGCCCTCCGTCCCCCGCACTGGGCCCCGCCGACCGGTACGGCCGACCGTCGGGGCGACCTGCGGGTGGTCGGCATCCAGTACCTGCAGGACGTGCGCAACGTCGCGTCGTACCCGAGCTTCCGCACCGCGATGCGCTGCCTGGTCGAGGACTTCGTCGTCCCCCTGCAGACCCGGACGCCGATGCTCGCTGTCTTCAACGAGGACATCGGTCTCATGACCCTCGCCACCGGGACGAGGGGAGCCGCGGTGCGTCAGCAGGCCACCACGCCGCTGCGTGCCCCCGCACCGAGCCAGGCGCCGGTCGGAGCCGCAGCCGCGCTGGGTGCCCTCAATGCCGCCTACGCCCCGCAGGTCGCTGCCTACCAAGCGAAGTTCGGTCCGGTCGATCCGCGCAAGGAGGTGCTGCTCGCGGCGACGGACACCTTCGCGCGGGCCTTCAGCCAGACGTTCTCCGACATCGCCCGCGACTACGGTCTGTACGTCGTCGCGGCCAACAACCAGGCCTCCTACAGGGCCACGACCGACCCCGCGGAGGTGAAGCTGTTCGCCGACCCGGAGCTCCCTGCGCCGACCGAGGCTTACGTCGCCACCTCCGGTCACGTCGCCAACACCGCCTTCGTCTGGGGCCCAAAGGACGTCAACCCGAAAGCACCCAAGGGCGAGCGCAACCTGTTGCACCGCAACGAGAAGGTCCCCCTGACCGACACCGAGACCACCCTGCTCGCTCTCGACCCGGGGCCCTCCACCGGACCGGCTGCGATCGCCAACGTCACCGGTCCGCGGATCGCCTCACACCGCCTCGGCATCGCCACCTCCCTTCCCGCCTTCGAGTACGGCTACCCCTACGGAAAGCGGCCCAACGGCTTCGCGCCCTGCGCCGACACGAGCAAGACCTACATGGCCTGCATGGACGCGCAGGGCGTCGACCTCGTCGTACAGGACGAGGCCAACCCCGGGGCGTGGGCGAGCTATCAGGCCGGCGGGTGGCAGCCCCTCGAGTGGATGAGCTCGACCTGGCGGGCCGTCACCGACCCCACCGTGCACTTCCGCTACAACGTGACCCCGATGCTGGTCGGCAACCTGCTCGACCTGCCCTTCGACGGGCAGTCCGCCATCACCTCACGAGCCGGTGGGCAGCCCCCGCGCACCTACGTCGGCAACCGCGGAGCTCTCGACCCACGGGACCCAAAGGAGTACGCGGTCTACGCCGGTGCCAAGCCGCACTTCCTGGCCCTGGCCCCCTGGGTCCGCCCGGACGGTCCGCGGGCCGAGCTCGCCGCCCGCTCCGCCGCGTTGGCGCCGGGAAGCGGGGACCCGCAGGAGAACGGCTACCTGCAGACCGCCGTCTTCGCGGACCTGCTCCCGACCCGGAAGGGCTGATCTCATGGACCTGACCCGTCGCGGCCTCCTCAGCGGTGCCGCCGCCCTCGGTGCCTCGACCCTGCTGCCGACCGCCAGCGCGGAGGCCGCCCCTGCCCGCGGCCGGCTCCGCACGCAGGTCGTCGTCGTAGGTGCCGGCCTGGCCGGGCTCACCGCCGCCACCGACCTGGTCGCCGCAGGCAAGGACGTCCTGGTCCTGGAGGCCCGAGACCGCGTCGGAGGGCGCACCCTCAACCACTCCATCGGAGGGGGCCACATCGTCGAGGTCGGAGGGCAGTGGCTCGGCCCCGCCACCGACATCGCCGCAGCGGACCTCACCGCCAGCGACGTTCGCGGCCAGTCCGCCGTCGAAGCGGTCCGCACACAGCTCGGTCTGGCCCGCTTCCCGACCTACAACACCGGCATGTACGTCAACTACCGGGACGACCTGCCGTCCAAGCGGAGCACCTACTCGGGACGCATCCCCACCGACGACCCACCGGGGGTAGCCGAAGCGGCCCGCGCCCTGGCGACCCTGGATGCGCTCGCCAAGACGGTGCCGCTCGACAAGCCCTGGACCGCGGAACGGGCCGCGGCCTGGGACGGCATGACCTTCCAGAGCTGGATGGACTTCGGTGACACCGCCCCGGGCTCCGACGGTCTCCCCGGCTCCGGCGGTCCCGGCGTCGCCAGCCCTGGGGGGCGCAAGCTGATCACACTCGCCGTCGAGGCGGTCTTCTCCGCCCAACCCCGAGACATCTCCTTCCTGCACGCGCTCTTCTACATCCACTCGGCGGGCAGCATGGGGAGCCTGATCAACACCGGAGGCGGTGCTCAGCAGGACCGCGTGGTGGGCGGCGCGCAGCAGCTCTCACTGCGCACCGCGGCGGCCCTCGGCGACCGGGTCCGGCTCTCCTCGCCGGTCCGCAGGGTCGAGCAGACCAGCACCGGTGTCGTCGTGTCGGGCGACGGCTTCACCGTCACCGCGGACCAGGTCGTCGTGGCGATCCCGCCCACACTGTGCGGCCGCATCGACTGGCTGCCCGCAATGCCCGCCCTGCGAGACCAGCTCACCCAGCGGATGCCGATGGGCACCGTGATCAAGGTGCAATGCGTCTACGACGAGCCGTTCTGGCGCAAGGACGGCCTCGCCGGTCAGGCCACCAGCGACACCGGCCCGGTCAAGATCACCTTCGACAACTCGCCCCCTGACGGTTCGGTGGGGGTGCTGATGGGCTTCATCGAGGGCAGCGACGGGCGCCAAGCCCAGAAGCTGTCCGAGGCCGAGCGCAGGGAGGGCGTGGTCGGCTCCTTCACCCGCTACTTCGGCGACAAGGCAAAGAACTTCGAGCAGTACGTCGAGATGTCCTGGTCAGCGGAGCCGTGGTCGCGCGGATGCTACGCGGGCTACTTCCCGCCGGGGGTGTGGAGCGACTACGGCGACCAGCTGTCCGCTCCGGTCGGTCGCCTCCACTGGGCCGGCACCGAGACCGCCCAGGAGTGGAACGGCTACCTGGACGGCGCGGTCCGCTCCGGGCACCGGGTCGCCGAGGAGGTCCTCGGTGGCTTGCAAGAGCAGGTGCCGGCACCCGCGGGTCCGGTCGTGCACCGCCGGCGCGGCTCCCAGCTGCCGGCGACCGGCGCTGACACGGCGCTGGAGATCGCCGGGAGCGCCGCCCTCGTCGCGGCCGCTGTGAGCCGACGGGCCACTCGACGCAGGTGAAGCCTCAAGCCAGGGGATCCGCGTCGGCGTCATACTCAGCGAGCAGGGCGTGGAGATCGGCGAAAACGCCTGGCCCTGCGGCGATCACGAGGTCATACCCGGCGGCCTTGCCGTGCAGACCTGACACTTGAGCGCCCGCCTCCGTGGCGACCAGTCCACCGGCGGACAGGTCCCACGGCGAGAGTCCCTGCTCGAAGTAGGCGTCCAGCCGACCGGCCGCCACCGCGCACAGGTCCAGGGACCCGGCACCGAGACGACGGATGTCCCGGACGGCGGGCAACAGTGCGGGGAGCAGGCGGGCC
>JANOTZ010000316.1:0-7116 GCA_031416735.1 Frankiales bacterium | reverse complement strand
ACCAGCGGTCGAGGACCCCGCTCAAGTACCAAGAGCCGGTGAAGGCCCCTCCCCCTTGGCGGGGCCTTGACTGGATAGTCGTGGTGACTCTCGCGAGGGTTCCGCAGCCGCGACAACCACCGACACGGACGCTGCTCGTCGGCGGTGGGCCCCAGCCATCCCCTCGCCTCAAGTAGGAAGAGCCCGGAAACGCGACTATCGGGTCTGCATGCGGCAGAAGTTGAGGAGCGACCTGGACTTCGTGGTGCCCAACGCCGCGGAATCGTGACAGCCGCGGCGAAGCACACCTCAGAACGCCTTGGGGTAGCCGTCCGTGAGTCACCATGCGGAGTTCAATGACAAGTTATGAACCACGAGCGTCCACCGTCGCGTGAACAATGAATCGCACCGAGGAGAGCTGAGGCGCCGGATGTTGGCTTCCCCAGCGCGAACAGCGCACCATCGGGAGTGCCGTAGATGGCAAACCGGAAGTAGCTTGACCCGACAGGGGGATCGCCCAGGCGCTTTGCCCCAGCTCCCGTCGACGCGCGATGACTTGCGATCAAGCTCCAGTGACTTCCAAGGTCACTAGATGAGTACAGCGACTGAGTCGGAACTCCCTGCTCCAACACGCTTACTGACACGCGGGCAACGAGGTCCCTCGGTCCCCGGCCAGGAGCGACCCAGACATGGATGCTGCTGTTGCTACGGACGCGTAGCCGGTTGACCAAGTCGTCAAGGCTAGCGAGGCGTCGAGTCTGACCATTCTCGAAAACCAATCTGTTCTGAATGTCGATGCGGCCATCCGCCCCCGCAGCGTGGGTCCCAACCCAAGCAACCACTGGCCCATGCCGAGCGCCGAGCGACGCCATCCCATCGAGGACTTGTCCAGCGGGCAGCTTCTCGAGCAGCTGGTCGCACACGAGCGCAACGCTGCATGCGTAAATATACGATTGGGCGGTTGCAGAATCCTGACTTACAGCGAAGGCCTTTGACGAGCGCTCCTCGTTCACCCGACTGAGCAATCCTTGAAGTTGCTGTGCTGTACCACCGATGGGAAGGTGCAGGGGTGGGCTGACCACCGCGTCCGTCGCGCCGACGTAGGTGAGCGCAGGCACACTTCCGAGCGCCGGAAGAACCAGCCAGGCAGGTGCCATTTGATCTCGTGAGCCGCTGCCAATTGCCAAGGGGTCGGCCGCTGAGAACGTGGCCCCGTAGTCGTCGGTTTGAAACAGCCCTGCAGCGCGCTCCTGGACGTAGATCACATGGTCTGTCGCGAAATCGGGCGAGAACTCTAGATCGAGCCACACGCTGGCCGCGTTACTCGGCAGCCCCACAGCGGGCTGCGCGGACCAAGTCCGTCCGGCATCCCTTGAAAGGCTGAAAACAACGCCAGTGGGTCCAGCTGAAGGTAGGTCGATCTTTCGCGCGACACAGGCAAGGAGATGGCTAGAGGCGAAATTCGGTGCCTGCCCGAAGGCGTCACAAGGCGTTGCTGACAGGATCGGGCCGCTTGCGGACACTCGCAGACTGAATGTAGTTAGGCAGGCGACAAGGAAGAGCGGTAGTAGCCTTCTGGAAGACACGGTTGAACCCCCTCGATGCGGCTAACGACGAAAGTTTGCAGGAGTGACGTTGTTCATCGCCTGCACGCCTGCGGCGTCCAGCGCATTCGACAAGTAGCGATTAGCGAGTCCGACGTCACCCAGTTCCGCCGTCAGGGCTGCCAGGTCGCGCCAGACACGAGAGGCTTGCCGCCCCGCCTGTGCCCTTTCCAGGCTGCCAGCCGCGAGTCGCAGCGACTCCTGAGCCGCCTGGCAGTCTCCCAAGGCCACCCATGCATGCGCAATTAGCGCTAGCACTCTTCCCGTCTCAAGGGCATCTTCCTCCAGCGCGTGCAATGCTGCACGGGCGCTATTGATGGCCCCGCTAGGGTCGCCTGAGAGCAGTGCCAATCGAGCTTGTTCGCTCGCGCAGTAGGCAAGGTCAGTCGTAGAGCCGCAGCTGAGAAGTGTTGCCTCCGCTAAACCCAACTGTTCGGCCGCCTGTTGGAGGTCTGGCAGCGCCGATCGAAGCGCCAGACCCGCCACAGCTACTTGCAATCTGGCCCGGTTTCGCTCGTCGCTCCAGCCCGAGAAGTGCAGTTGGGCTTGAATGATCAGCTCGCGGGCAAGTGCGACGTCGCCACGTTGCTCCGCAGTGAGCGCCAGGTTCCAAAGCAATGCGCCCCGTGCCGATGGGTCAGTGCTGATGACGCTGGAGAGCGCCTTATTCAGAAGCCACTCTGCACGGGTGATGTCCCCACGCTCGAGGTATGCCGCGGCTACGGTGGCGACGAGTTGCGCGAAATGGGGAGTTCCTTGCAGTTCGTCGCGTTCTGCTACCTGCAGCCAGTGCTCGCCAGTCTCGATGGCGTAGCTGAGTTCCCCAAGTTCGCGGTAGTTGCGCGCCAAAGCGATCGCGCACGTAAGTATCGACGGACCGACACGGGCGAACTGTGCCTCGTCGGCCAGTCGATGTAGATCCTGGATGGCCTCACGGTGGCGTCCAAGGTTCTCCAATGCCTGGGCACGGAGGGCCATCAGATCCGTGCGAAAGAACTCGGGGGCGCCGGCCACAATCTCGTTGATCTTCGCCAAGGCTTCAGTGGACTCGCCCGTCGCGAGTTGCGTCTCCACCTTGCGAATCTGGAACTCAAGGGCCACACGCTCTCCCTCGTCATGCCCCGTAAGAAGATATCCCGCCGACGTATGCAGTCGTTCGGCCAGCGCCACGAGCAATCGTCTCGACGGCTCCCGTGCGTCGGATTCGATCAGCGAGACGTAACTCCCTGAGGCAACTCCCTCGCCTAGCTCACGCTGCGACAACCCCCGCTGTTCGCGAAGCAAACGAAGTCGTTGGCCGAGCGTTCCTGCCGGGGCTGAAGGCTTCATGAGGGCATTCTCCCATGCGATCACTCTCAACACACCCTTTCGCTGAGAGTCATGCCTGATGTTGACTGCCGCTACCAACCCAACCAGGAGGCAACAGCAATGTTCAAGATCGCCACGCGCACCACCCTTGTTGTAGCGACAAGCGCTCTCCTCGCCGTCGGCTTTGTCGCCAAGCCGACCGGCCCAACGGCAAGTGTCGCTGACACGGTCAGCGACACCATCACACTGATCAGCAACCCGACCAGCGGGCTTCCGCCTTGCTGCTAGCGCACAGTTGCCACTTCTGCCCGCGACAAAGCGAGCACGAAGTCGACTCCCTGAGCAGGGGTGACGCGGCAGGCCCATCAGCCTGAGAGTCCAGAGAAGCATCCCCAACCACCCGCCAGGCAAGGGGCGGGATCCCCATACCGTGGGAGCGAGCAGGTCACGAACGTCCCCGGCAGGCGCTACAAGGATCGTTCTCCATGAGGACACAGCATGCCCGATGGGACACCGCTTCCTGAGCACGCGGACAAGAAGCGGACACGTTCAGGTCCTAAACCGCCTCTGACCTGCGGCGACATACAAGGACCATGCTAGTTCTTGACTTCGCGAGGGATGCCGACCTTCAACGCCCGTGCTCCGATCCAAGAGGGGGGCCGCGTCCGGTCAGGACCCGGCGCAGATCCGCGCACCGGCAGGGTGGCCGGCACGGTGAGTCTAGGACGCTGGGGTCTGCGCCGGGCGGCCCCGCCACGGGGCGTCTGCGGGACGCAAGACGTCCAGCCCTCGCCGTACCGCCTCGGCAGCCGCGAGCACCCCGACCACCGCGACGGCGTTCTCCAACGAGCCGTCGAGGGCCGCGCCGACCGCGTCGGCGAGTGGCAGCCAGTGCGAGGTCATCTCGAGCTCCTCGTGGTGCTGCACCTCCCGTGCGCACGGGGCGACGTCCTGCGCCAGGTAGACCCGGATCGCCTCGTCGGTCATGCCGGGGCTGGTGAGGAGGTCGACCAGCACGTGCCACGTGGCCGCCTCCAGGCCGGCCTCCTCGGCCAGCTCGCGCTGCGCGGCGAGCAGCCCCGGCTCGCCGTGGATGTCGAGCAGACCGGCGGGGACCTCGTCGAGCCGACGACCGACGGGGTGCCGGTACTGGTTGACCAGCAGCACCTCGGGGCCGGTGTCCCCCGGTCGCAGCGCCAGCACCGCCACCGCGCCGGGGTGGACGACCACGTCGCGTGGAGAGGACGTGCCGCCCGGCATCGACACGATGTCGCGGCGCAGCGACACGACCCGGCCGTCGTAGACGGTCTCGGAGGACAGAACTTCGTAGTCGTGCACGGGATCAGCCTGCCACTGCGTCCCGAGGGGCCGTGCCCGGGCCTGCCGGAGTTCGCCGGACGTATCAGTAATGCCTGCCCGAACCCCTTTCAATTCAGGTGCCCACAAGCCGGAGGCTGCGATGTCCCCAGAGGACTGGCACGACCCGCTTCTCGACGCGAGCTTCGACCTGCTCACGGTGCACAGCCGCGACGGCACGGTGCTCTTCGCGAACGCAGCGTCCCGACGCCTGCTCGGCCTGGAGCCCGAGGAGCTCATCGGCACCAACCCCTTCCGGCTACTGCATCCGGACGACCGGACCGATGTCGGCGAGGCGATGGTGCGGCTTCGCGACCAGCCGCGCGGCACGCACGCGTTCCTGGGGCGGGTCAGGCACCGCGACGGCAGCTGGCGCTGGCTCGAGGTCGTCGCCACCAACCAGCTCGACCAGGACCCGCACGGCTTCGTGCTTTGCTCGCGCGACGTGAGCGACCGGGAGGCCGCCATGGAGGCCCTGCGCGCCTCCGAGGCGCGGCATCGCGACCTGGTGGCGGGGGCGCCCTTCGGGATGGGTGTGGTCGACGCCGACGACGTCGTGCGGTTCGCGAACCCGGCGGCCGGCCGGATGCTCGTGGCTCCCGGAGACCTCACCCACGTGCCCGTCGGGCAGCTGGTGCACTCCGATGACCGGGAGCTGCTCCTGACGGCGATCCGGCGTGCCGTCCGAGAGCGGCAGGTGGCCGACCCCGTGGAGTGCCGGGCGCTGCGTGCCGACGGCGAGCCGCTGCTCGTGAGAGTCAGCGTCGTCCCCTACGTGTGGGAGGACGCTCCCGCGGCGCTCGTCATCGCCGAGGACGTCACGGCGCTGCGCCACGCGGAGCAGCAGCGGCGCATCTCGGACGAGCAGGCTCGGCTCCTGCTCGAGTCCTCCGCCCAGGGGCTCGTCAGCGTGGACCGGGAAGACCGGCTGACTTTCGTCAACCCGGCTGCCGCGCGCATCCTCGGGCTCGACCCCGAGTCCGTCTTGGGTACCAGCGCCCACGACGTGTTCCATCACAGCCGCCCCGACGGGACGCCGTACCCGGCGTCGGAATGCCCGCTGCAGGCCGCCGCCCTGTCGGGAGTGCCGCTGTCGGGCACGTCAGAGTGCCTTTGGCGGTCCGATGGCACCCCCGTGCCGGTCGACTACCAGCTCACGCCCGTCAGGGGCAACGGGTTCGGCGGACTGGTCATGACCTTCCAGGACGTCTCCGACCGGCTACGGGCGCAGGAGCTGGTGGAGCACCACACCGCCTTCCTGCACGCGGTGCTCGACGCGATCCCCTCGCAAGTCGCCGTGGTGGACGCGGACGGCACCATGAGTGCCGTCAACCACGCCTGGACGGCC
Source organism: Frankiales bacterium (assembly GCA_031416735.1). Taxonomy (GTDB): domain Bacteria; phylum Actinomycetota; class Actinomycetes; order Mycobacteriales; family SCTD01; genus RYN-111. The sequence continues at coordinate 1,521 of JANOTZ010000316.1, read as the reverse complement.
TTCTCCGAGCAGTCGGGCGGGCGGTCGGAGGACACCGGTCCCGGGGTCAACTTCTTCGCGGTGTGCGACCGGGTGAAGGGCCCCGATCGGGCGGGCGCACAAGCCTCGGTCTCCGGGCTGCGGTCGGTCCTGGCCGGGACGTTGTCGACCTACCAGCAGGACGTCGTCTGCACGCCCCCCGGCTCCGATCCGCTCCACTTCTCCTTCCGCGTCGTGCCGCTCGAAACATCCGAGGGAGGTGCCGTCCTCGGCTACGACGACATCACCGAGCGCAAGCGGTTCGAGCTGCTGTCGTCGCACCGGGCGATGCACGACGAGCTCACCGGACTGCCGAACCGCGCGCTGCTGCTGGACCACCTCGAGCACGCGCTGCGGGAGCGCACCGTGAACGACCTGGCGCTGCTCTTCATCGACCTGGACCACTTCAAGCTCGTCAACGACGGCTACGGCCACCACGTCGGCGACGAGGTGCTCCGCGAGATCGGGCGCCGACTGCTGGCCGCCGTACGCCCCTCGGACACGGTCGCCCGGCTGTCTGGCGACGAGTTCGTCGTGCTGTGCGAGCGACTCCCCTTCGTCACCGAAGCCTTCCGGCTGGCACAGCGGCTCCTCGTCTCCTTCGCGCAGCCGTTCTCGGTCGGGCACACCCATTTCACCTTGAGTGCCAGCATCGGCATCGCTGCTGCGGAGGACCGCACGCTCACAGCCGACAAGATGCTGCGCGCCGCCGACCAGGCGATGTTCGAGGCGAAGGCCCGTGGCCGCAACCAGTTCGCGCTGTACGACGACGGGGTGCACCAGCGCAGCCTGAAGCGCGTCGAGCAGGCGCTGGTGCTCCGTCGGCTCGTGGACAGCGACCGCCTGACGGTGCACTACCAGCCGATGGTCGACCTGCGCGACGGGCGCGTGACAGGGGTGGAGGCGCTACTGCGCTGGCGCGGCGGGTCGAGCCTGCCGGACCCCGTGTCCGCGCTCGCGCTCGCGGACGAGACCGGAATGCTCGGCGAGATCGGCGCTCGAGTCCTGAACCAGGCCCTCCGCCAGGCCGCCACCTTCCTACAGGCCGACGGCTCGGTGCTCCCGCTGTCGGTGAACCTCGCAGCCAAGCAGCTCAACGCCCTCCTCGTCGACACCGTCGCCGCGGCCGCGGAGGCCGCGCACTACCCGCTGACGCGACTGACGATGGAGGTCACGGAGGGCTCCGTCATGACGGACGTGACCTCCTCGCTCGGGGTGCTGCGGGGTCTGCAACAGCTCGGTGTGAGCATCGCCCTCGACGACTTCGGGGCCGGGTCCTCCTCGCTCGCCTTCTTGCGCGACCTTCCTCTGGACAGCCTGAAGATCGAAGGCGGCTTTGTGCAGGCCCTGAGCACCGGAACCGGTGACGACCGCATCATCCGGGCCATCATCGAGCTCGGCCGCGCTCTCGGCCTGCGGGTGGTAGCGGAGGGCGTCGAGAGCGACGAGCAGCGCAGCCGCCTCGTGGCGCTCGGGTGCCACAGCGGCCAGGGTTTCCTGTTC
>JANOTZ010000315.1:0-7577 GCA_031416735.1 Frankiales bacterium | reverse complement strand
CCGCCGCCGACCGACTGGATGTAGGCGGCGAGCTGGTCGGTCTGGGTCCGGTCGTACTTGACCTTCTTGCGGGGGGCCTGCGGCCCGCCGTTGGCCAGCGGCATCCGGCCGCTCTCGACCTGGAAGACCACCGAGGAGGCGCCGACCCCGACCAGGGACGGGCCACCGGCGCCGCCTTCGTTGTTGAGGCCGTGGCAGGTCGAGCAGCCCTGCAGGTAGAGCTGGCGACCTTCTTCGACCGCGATCGACTGGTTGGCGGCGGTGGCCGCCTCGGGCTGGGGCGCGGCGAAGGCCGTGTAGAGGCCGCCGACCATCGTGAGCGCCAGGACGACGACCGCGTAGCCCGAGAGCCGGGTGCGGGTGCTGGTCACAGGGGCGCCCTTCACTTGATCAGGTAGATGGTCGCGTACAGACCCACCCACACGACGTCGACGAAGTGCCAGTAGTAGGACACGACGATGGCGCTGGTCGCCTTCTCAGGGGTGTAGCGACCCACGGTGGAGCGCAGGAGCACGAAGACGAAGGCGAACAGGCCGCCGATGACGTGCAGCCCGTGGAACCCGGTCGTGAGATAGAAGACCGAGCCGTAGCCGTGGCTGTCGATCCGCATGTCCTCGGAGTACTGGACGCGGTATTCGTTCGCTTGGCCGAGGACGAAGACCAGGCCCATGAGCAGGGTGAGGAAGAACCAGCGGCGCATGCCGTAGACGTCGCCCTCCTCCGCCTTGAACACCCCCCACTGGCAGGTGAACGACGACGCGATGAGGATCGTCGTGAAGATCGCGGAGTAGCCCACCGCGAGGTGGACGTCGTCAGGTGGCCAGTTGTCAGCCCCCGTCGTGGACCGGATCGTGAAGTACATCGCGAACAGACCCGCGAAGAACATCAGCTCGGAGGAGAGCCAGACGATGGTCCCCACGGCGACCATGTTCGGCCGGGTCAGAGTCCCGTGGGCAGGCGCCGTCACGGGCACAGTTGCAGTAGCCACCCGGGCATTCTGGCAGGGTCGCGGCGCTTCTTCCACGTGGGGGTCCCCGGCGCGCCGTGTGGCGTCCGCCACCGTAGGCTTGCGGGGTGCCCTCCGCTGCCGATCTGCCTGCCTTCGGGCCGCTCACGGTCCTCACCGAAGCACGCCCCGAGCTGCTGCCGACCCTCGCCCTGGCGCTCACCGCAACCCTCTACCTGTACGGCGTCCGCAAGCTCACCGCCCGCGGTGACGCGTGGCCGGTCCTGCGCACCCTGTCGTTCCTGGTGGGCGGGCTCGGCACGGTGGCGCTCGCTCTCCTGAGCGGTTTGGCGCCGTACGACGAGCTGTTATTCGGCGTGCACATGGTCCAACACATGCTGCTCGCGATGGTCGCGCCGGTGTTCCTCGCGCTAGGCGCCCCGGTCACGCTGGCGCTCCGCACGCTGCCCGCGCGCCCCCGCCGCGGCCTGCTGAGCGTGCTCCACTCCCGGCTGGCCCGCGTCGTGACGTTCCCCGCCGTCCCGTGGGTGCTGTTCATCGGGTCGCCTTTCGCCCTCTACTTCTCAGGCTGGTACGGCGCCACGCTCGCCTCACCGACCCTGCACGACCTGCTCCACCTGCACTTCCTGGTGGTCGGCTCGCTGTTCTTCTGGCCCATCATCGGCATCGACCCGGTGCCCGGGCGGGTCTCCCACCCGTTCCGGATCCTCATGCTGTTCGCCTCGATGCCGTTCCACGCGTTCCTGGGCATCGCGATCATGAGCGTGGGGGAGGACGGCAAGGGCTTGCTCGCCGGCGAGCACTACCTGCCGTTGATCGGCCAGGCCGAGGCCGTCTTCCAGCAGCAGGTCGGCGGCGGGCTGATCTGGTCGTCCGGGGACCTGGTGGGTCTGCTGTTCATCTTCGTGGCCGCCGCGCAGTGGATGCGGGCCAGCGATCGGGAGGCCGCGCGGGAGGACCGCCGACTTGATCGCCTCGAGGCGGCCGGCCGCTAGGCTGCCGGGCATGTCGTCCACCAGCCGCGTCCATTCGGTTGTCGTCTACAGCAGCGACCCCACCGTCCGCGATGCCGTGTGCACCGCAGTGGGTCGGCGGCCCGCCGCCGACCTCGGTCGGATCACCTGGGTCGAGTGCGCGACCGGCGCGGACCTGCTCAAGGTCATCGACGCCGGCGGCGTCGACGTCCTCGTGCTCGACGGCGAAGCCCGCCCGACTGGTGGGCTCGGACTGGCCAAGCAGCTCAAGGACGAGATCGAGGACTGCCCGCCGACCCTCGTGCTGATCGCCCGCAAGGACGACCAGTGGCTGGCGAAGTGGTCGCTCGCCGACGCGATCCTGTCCCTGCCGATCGACCCGCCCGCCCTGCGCGAGGCGGTCGCCGGCCTGCTCCGCCACCGCGAGTCCGCGCTGCCGGTGCGCCGCGCCGCCGCCGTCTAGCCCTGCCATGAGCCAGACCTGGGCGGGCCTGCTGTCAGCACTGCTCGCCGGCCGGTCGCTGTCGACCGCCGACACCGCCTGGGCGATGCGCGAGATCATGGGCGGCGACGCCACCCCGGCGCAGACCGCCGGTTTCGTCATCGCGCTGCGGGCCAAGGGGGAGACCCCTGAGGAAGTCGCGGGCCTGGTCGACGTGATGCTGGAGTACGCCGCTCCGGTGACCGTCGTGGGCCGGGTGGTCGACACCTGCGGGACCGGAGGCGACCGCTCCAACACCGTCAACCTCTCGACCATGGCGGCCCTGGTCGTCGCGGGCGCGGGCATCCCGGTCGCCAAGCACGGCAACCGGGCGGCCTCCTCCGCGTGCGGGTCGGCCGACCTGCTCGAGGCTCTCGGCGTCGTGGTCGACCTGCCACCAGCGGTCATCGGGGAGTGCGTCGCCCAGGCCGGCATCGCCTTCTGTTTCGCGCCGGTCTTCCACTCCGGCATGCGGCACGCCGCGGTGCCCCGCCGGGACCTCGGCATCCCCACTGTCTTCAACGTGCTCGGCCCGCTCACCAACCCGGCCCGGCCCGCAGCCCAGGCCGTCGGTGTCTCCGACGCCCGACTGGCCCCCGTGATGGCCGGGGTGCTCGCTGCTCGCGGGGCCGACGCTCTGGTGTTCCGCGGCGACGACGGGCTCGACGAGCTCACCACCACGGGCACCTCCACGGTGTGGGCGGTGCAGGGCGGGGAGGTGACGTCCTCGACCTTCGACCCCGCGTCGCTCGGGATCGCCCGTGCCTCGCTCGCGGACCTGCGCGGCGGGGACGCGCCGGCCAACGCCGAGGTCGCCCGTGAGCTGCTGGCGGGGAAGCCTGGCCCGGTCCGCGACGCGGTGCTCCTCAACGCGGCGGCGGCCGTCGCTGCTTTTGACGCCTCGACCGGTTCGGTGGAGGAACGGCTGGCCCTGGGGTTGGTTCGGGTGACCGCGGCCCTCGACGACGGCCGCGCGGCCTCCGCGTTGGACCGGTGGGTAGAGGTCTCGCAGCGCCTCCGGCCCTGACGATGTCTAACGGCCACGCATGACTCCCGGCGGTCTTCTGGCGGCCCTGATGACTTCTGACGGCGTAGCGTTGTCGGTGTGACTGAGCAGCCGCCACCGCCACCCCCTGGCTGGGGACCGCCTCCGGGCTACGGACCGCCTCCGGGTTCCGGGCCGCCTCCCGGATATGCACCGCCTCCTGGGTACGGCTATCAGCAGCCGGGCTGGGGTTATGGCGCGCCGGTCCGGACCACCAACACCCTGGCGATCATCGCGCTGGTGTCGATCTTCGTGTTCGCCCCGGCGGCTCTGATCCTGGGCATCATCGCCCGGGGCCAGATCAAGCAGACCGGGGAACAGGGCGCCGGCATGGCCCTCGCGGCCATCATCTGCGGTGGCCTGGCCATCGCCTTCATGGCCCTCATGTTCCTCGTGTTCGTCGTGGCGTTCGGGACCTTCGGTGTCGGCGAGGTCAGCGGGCCTGCCGTCCGCGTTGCCGCCGTCCATCTCTTTGTTGCCTAGGAAATCCGGTCGTCGCTGTCGACCGGAGCAGAGAGACTTGAGCGGGTGAGCAACTCCCTGCCCCCGGCCGCCCGTCGGCTGATCGCCTCCGTGGCGATCTCGAGCTTCGGGACCGGGCTGACGATCCCGTTCACCCTGATCCTGCTCCACGAAGTGCGTGACATCGCCCTGCCCACTGTCGGGTTGCTGCTCGCCGTCCCGGGGGTCGTCGGCCTCGCATCCGTGCCCGTCGCGGGCGCCCTCATCGACCGGTGGGGACCGCGCACCGTCCTGCGCCTCGCCCTTGCGATGGCCACCCTCGCCAACGTCGGGTTGGCCTACGCCACCTCACCGGCCACCGCGCTACCGGCCCTGGTGCTGCTGGGCCTCGGACTCGGGCCGAGTTTCCCGGCGGTGAGCGCCCTGATGTCCGGGCTGGTCGAGGGACAGGCCATGGTGCAGCGGGCCTTCGGCATGCAGTTCACCGCTCTCAACGCCACCATCGGCATCGGTGGCTTGGTCGGTGCGCTCGTCGTCGACGTCGACAACGCGTTCACCTTCGAAATGCTGTACGTCGCCAACGCGGTCACTTTCGTCGTACAGGGACTGTTGCTTCCCGCGGGGCACCGACCGGTGCGGGACGCGCAGGAGGACGCCAACCAGCCGTCGTACCGGGAAGTGCTTGCTGACCCTGTCTTCCGGCGAGTGTGCCTGGTGTCGTTGCTCTTTGCCCTCACGGGCTATGCGGCCCTCGACGCGGGTCTGCCTGCTTTCGCGCGGGTGGAGGGGAACGTGTCGCCGTCCGCGATCGCGATGGTGTTCGCGGTGAACACGGCGGTGATCGTCGGTGGGCAGCTGCTGGTTCTGCGCTTCCTGCGGGGGAGGCGCCGGAGCACGTCGCTCGCCATCGCAGCGGGTCTGTGGGCGCTCTCCTGGGCGATCCTCGGGCTCGTGCCGGGGCTGGGTCAGGAGCAGCGCATCGTCGCGGTGCTCGTCTTCGGTGGCGTCTTCGGGCTGGGGGAGTGCTTCATGGCGCCGACCTTGCAGCCGCTCGTCAACGCCCTTGCCAGCGACCGCCTGCGTGGGCGCTACAACGCGATGTCGGGAGCGGCTTTCTCGATCGCTTTCGTGGTGTCACCGGCGATCTCCGCGACCCTGATCGCCCATGGGCACGGCAGGTTGTGGCTGGCGGGCATCGTGGCGGGTTGCCTGGTCTCTGCCGTCGTGGCGATGCGGCTGGCGCGTCGGCTCACCGACGAGCAGGACGGCAGAGCGGTGCAGGTGCTGGAGGCCGTGACGGCCTGAGCTATGGCTCGATGCCGAGGCTGAAGGTCGCCTCGAGATCTTTCTTGGAGTAGGCCTGGAAGGCGATCAGGGTCAGCGTGGACAAGACCCCCTCGACCTTGTTGAGCCGGCCGGCGATGACGTCGGCGAGGTCCTCGTGCTGGCGAACGCGCACCATGGCGACCAGGTCGACGTCACCCGCGACGGAGTAGACCTCACTGACCCCGTCGAGGTCCGCGATCGCCTGCGCTACCTCAGGAATGCGGTCGACGGCGCAGTTGACGTTGACGATGGCGGTGATCATCCGAGCAGCTCCTTGAGGTCGGCGCACAGCTCACGGCTGGCCCGGTCGGCGGTGGAGGACAGGTGGGTCAGCCCGAAGAATCCGTGGATCAGACCGTCGTACCGTCTGACGATGACTGGGACGCCGGCCTTGCTCAGAGCGGCGGCGTAGGCTTCGCCCTCGTCCCGCAGCGGGTCGAGCTCGGCGGTCGCGATGATGGCCGGCGCGACACCGGCGAGGTCGGTGTGGTGCAGCACGGAGGCGCGCGGGTCGTCGGGGTGGCTGGCGTACTGATCGCTGAACCAGCGGGCGTCGTCGGCCGTCAGGAAGAAGCCATCGGCGTTGTCGACGCGACTCGGGTGCGCGTCGTCGTCGGTGAAGTCGGTGCCCGGGTAGAGCAGCAGCTGTGCCTTCAGGACCAGGCCTTCGTCGCGGGCGGCGATTGCCATGCCGGCGCAGAGGTTGCCGCCGGCACTGTCGCCGGCCACCGCGATGCGGCTCGAGTCACCACCGAGCTCGTCCACGGTGTCGAAGACGTGTCGCAGCGCGGCCACACAGTCGAGATAGCCAGCAGGGAAGGGATTCTCGGGGGCGAGGCGGTAGTCGATGCTGATCACGACCGCACCCACCTCGGCACAGATCAGCCGGGCATGGTCGTCGTGAGTGTCGAGGTCCCCGATGACGTAGCCGCCGCCGTGCACGAACACGATGGTGGGCACCGGGCCCGGCGTGCTGGGCCGGTAGACGCGAGCGTTGCGCTCACCCTCAGCCGCCGGGTAGGTCACGTCCTCGACGCTGAGCACGTCCGCCTTGGTGGCCGGGTCGCGGAGGTCGACCGTGAACAACCGAAAGTTGGCCCGCGCCTGCTCCGGCGTGCCGGTGCGCAGTGGAGGCACGTCGTTGAGCAGCTTCAGGACGACATCGAGCTCGGGGTCGAGCGGCATCGGGTGCCTCCTTCGGCGGTTCCTGATGACCCTAGTTGGAAGCTGGCGCCTGTCGCGTGGTCCGCCGGGGACTTCGGGGCTGGGCTCCGGTCAGCGTGCCTGGCGCACTTGTCCGACATCTGCATCGAACACACCCGGCGTGTCGCGTGCAGGCCTCGGACTAGGCGCCGTCAGCCGCCGACCGCTGCGACGAGCCAGCGGACGCGGCGTCGGTCGAGTTGCTCGGCCATCGTGGTTTCGCCACCGACGAGCCGGACGAACAACGGCCACATCGGAGGCAGGGACCGCATCACGGTGTGGACGACACCGGGGTGCCGGGTGAAGGCCTGCAGGGCCCGCCGACCGGCAGCGACCTCCGCTCCGAGCTCAGCCTCCACGGCTTCCCCGTACGACGGAAGCGCACCCACCGCAGAAAGTCCCGCCAGTCGTCCGGACCGCAGGGCGAAAGAGATGCCCTCGCGGGTCCACGGCTCCAGGAGTCCGGCCGCGTCGCCGGCCACCAGTACCCGTCCGCGGTGCAGGGGCGAGCCGGGCGCGCGTACTCGGGTGAGGTGGCCCCCGTCGTGGGTGGCCGTCGTGAGGTCAAGCCCGAGAGAAGCCACGAAAGCCCTGTAGTAGCAGCGCATCTGCTCGCCGGAGTCGCGTGGGCCGATGACCCCGACGGTGAGCGACGGGCCCTTGGGAAAGACCCAGCCGTACGAGCCTGGGACCGGTCCCCAGTCGAGTAAGACATGTCCGTCCCAGTCGCTGCCGGAGGGCGTCGGCAGCTCCGCCTCGAGCCCGATGTCGACCTGGTCGCACACCACCCCGACATAGGACGCAGCGCGGGAGGCCGAGCCGTCGGCGGCAACCACGGCCCGGGCCCAGATCGGGCCGGCAGAAGTGCCGAGGGTGACCACGCCGTCCTGCTCGTCGTAGGCCCCGACCGTCACCCCGGTGCGCAGCGCGGCGCCGGCTTCGACCGCCAGGTCGACCAGGGCCGCGTCCATCTCGGACCGGAGCACCATCGGCAGGAAGGCGTCGGAGGAGCGCTGGAAGGAGCGGCGTCCCCGCGAGGTGAAGGTGACCCGGCCGACGTGGTCGCGCGACAGCGACGCGACGTCGAGGCCGGCCTCCGCGAGGGCCTGCTGGGACGGG
>JANOTZ010000314.1:0-5996 GCA_031416735.1 Frankiales bacterium | reverse complement strand
GCCAGTTCCGGCGGCGGGGGAGATCTGAAGGCGTTCGAGCCGGCGAGGTGTAGGCCACGGCGACAGCTCTACTCAAACGGCGTGCATCGCACCCGGGTGGGGACAAGGTCAGCGCTCGCTCATGACGAACGGTGTGGTCCGGGGTGATCTGCCCGGCGGATGCAAACGCTTCCGGCTCGCGGCAGTAACACACCGCATCGGTCCGCGGCTCGGCCTTGCATAAGCCGAGCAAGGTCGCCGGTGTCCACGCCGGCGCGCGCTCGTCGCATGGCTGCTCCAAGCGCTGCGGCGGGATCGGCTGTTCCGGATGCCCAGCCACCTTCCATCGCGGCTTCGAGCTCGGCTTTCGAAAGCAGCCTGGCTGTCACTTCGTCGAGGAGGCCGGTCTTCACGACGGACTGAATCATTCCTGCAGGTCCTGGCGGAGGTCGGTAGTCCCAGCCGTCGAGTCCGACCTTTTCAGCGACGAGGTCAAGCAGCGCGAGTGCTTGCCAGAGGTCTGTTGCTTCCTGCTCAGTGAGCGTTCCGGATCTGACGAGTGCGTTGGCCATGTCGTAGGCGGCGTCGGCTTTACGGGGTCCGGCGCACAGGACTTCGATCACTCCGACGCCATCGATGATGCGGCTGGCGAACACGACGCGGTGTTGCTTGGAGAGGACGTCGAGGGTGTTCCATCCGGCGAGCCGATCAGGGCTGCTGCGGTTGCTCAGTGGATGACTTCCGACCGGATTCGCGGTGAGAGAAAGGACGTCGGCCAGCACCGATTCCTTGTCACGTGTGGAGAGACTTTCGAGGTACTCGACCAAAGCGTCGTTGAAAACGATCTCGGCTTGGTCTTTCGGGAATTTGTCGCCAGCTTTCAACGGTTGGTCGCTGACCGCTCGGCGGCCAGTTTCCGTACTCGCCCGGCATCGACACCGACGCGGGTGCAGACCTCGTCGAGCGAGAACTTCTTCCCGCGGGCCGACACAAGATCAGCGGCAGCGTCCAGCACGGCCAGGGATGCCTCGCGGATGAGCCGGGCGCTCTCGTCTAGGCGTTCAGCGGAGTCCACGACCGCGACAGGTCGCCCGTGGCTGGTGAGGACGACTCGCTGCTCGCCCGCGGCGGTGACCACGCCCGAGATGCCCTTGCGCGAGGCAGTGGCAACCGGCATTCGAAGAGGCTTCATGCCTGCAAGGCTAGCCATAAGTACATAGACTTGCAACATCGTTCCATGAACTTTCCCCGCCGTGAACGTGTCACACCGGTACCAGGGCAGGCGGGCTCAGCGCTCCCGGGGCTGTCGCTGCGCGCCGGGATCCAGCAGATCCGGAACGGTCTTCTTGCGGGCCTTCGCCGCCCATGCCTTGTCAGCCTGCAGGTCGCTTCAGCCGGGGAGCAGGGTGAATGGCTTGCCCTTGTCGCTGCGAAGGACCCCGAAGTGTCGATGGTCAAGCGTGAGCATGCGGTTGGTGCGGTAGCGGGCGGCCAGCACCACCTGTGAAGCGTCAGCGAGTCCGACGCCGAGATCGCTGTAGCGCTCGATCACGCTCCTCGCTTTGAGGATCTCGGTGGCATCACACGACGCCAGTTCCCAAGCCCCCCCGGCGAGCTCGCCGAGAACAGCGAGCTCGGCCGCGGCGCCGCGGCACGTGGCAATCAGGTAGTCCAGCTCCGCCATCACGTAGGGCGAGACGATGAAGGGTCCGCTGTCGGCAGCCACGACTGCTGCGACGTCGGTGTGGTGCTTGTCGCTCGTGTCGAAGTAGGCGATCAGACCACTGGTGTCGCAGACGAGCACGGGTCAGTGCTCCCCGAAGCCGCGCAGGGCCTGTTCCGTCATTTCTGACAACGACGTGTCGCCGCTGGCGAACAGGCCGCCACGGGGCCGGGGTCGCTCTGCCGCTTTCGTCAGCGTGGCGATGGCCTCCCTGATCACCTCGGCTTCTGATCGACCGGACGTCGCCGCGAGTCGCTCCACGGCCTGCTTCAGCTCGTCGGGCAGGTACACCGTGGTCTTGTTCACGGTTGTAGGTTACCACCGCTGGTGCCACCCGTGTAGCTGCTCGACCTCGCGGCCCGCTACCGCTGAGCCAACGCCCCGAGCAGGTCGGGCTGCACCGCGAGCCGGGACCGCACGGAGCTGGCCACGCTGCCCACCACGTCGCCGATCCGGGAGGCCTCCATCGGGTTGAGCCCCATCACGTCCAGATCCCGGGGGGACGGTTGAAGGACGACCACCTCGGCGCCGGCCCGGCGGAGCCGGCGCACCTCGACCTGCAGATACCGCCGTACGGCGAGACGGACCGCCAGGTCGGCGCGCGGGCCTGCCCCGGGCCCGAAGGACATCGGCGACAGGACGACCACCAGGTCGGGGACGTCGTCGAGCAGCACATCGGCGTTGGAGGGGGAGTGGACGCCGCCGTCGACGTAGTGGTGCCCTTCGATCCGGACCGGCCGGAAGTAGGCCGGGATCGCGCAGCTGGCCGCGACCGCCGTACCGACGTCGGTTTGTGGGGCGTCGGGTCCGCCGAACACCACCCGGCGGGCGTCGCGGGTGCGGACCGCGCAGATCCGCAGGTCCCGGCCGGGCCACACGTCGCCGTGGAGATAGCGCAGGCCCCGCTCGATCGGCTCGGTGCTGGTCCGTCCGGCCGGCAGCAGGCTCGACAGGATCGCCATCGGGCGGGCCCGGAAGGGCCGGCGCATCGTGGACAGCAGCACCCGGGGGTCCAGCGGACGCCGACCGATGATGGGAAGGTCGGCGAGGGTCCGCGCGGCCTCGCCGTGGGCGTGCGCTATCCGGCGGATCTCGGCGCCTTCCAGGCTCAGCTCGTCACCGGTGAGCTCTGCTGCCAGGTCGGAGGCGGACAGGCCACCGGCGAGCCCGGCGGCCACGAGGGATCCGGCTGAGGTGCCGACCAGGGTGTCGACCGTGCGGCCGTCGAAACCGGTCAGGTCCTGCAGAGCGCGGAGTGCACCCACGTGGAACGCCTGGCCGGTGAAGCCACCGGCGCCGAGGACGAGAGCGGTGCGCACGTTCGCAGTGTGACCTAGGAGCAGGGTGACCTACGAGCAGCCGTCGGAGATCGTGTGGTGCTGGTTGGTCATGCCGTCGTGGAAGGAGTCGCGGCAGCTGACCTTCTGGCCTTGGTAGAGCTCGGCGAGGGCCTTGAAGCCGGCCAGGCCCACGTCGTGCGTCTCGCTCGCCTCGCTGGCGTGACCGGCGAACGGGGAGGACTGACCGGAGGGGACGTAGCCGTCGAGGGTGGTGCCCGACTCCGAGCCGGCCGTGTGGGTGAGGTAGGACCGGAAGTCCACGGGCACGTTGATCGCGCGCAGCCGCACCTGCAGCTGGCGACCGATGTCGTGGGTCACGAGTCCGTCGGCATAGCCGTGGACCATGACGACGCCCTTGATGCCGCTGGCCTTGATGTCATCGACCCGGTTGACGATGGTGCGCTCTGCGTAGACCTGGGGCACCTGCTCGAAGGTGCCGCCCATCTCGGCTTCGATGTCGGCGGTGGCGTTGGCCGCGAAGGTGTTGGCCGGGGCCAGCCGGCGGGCTGCCTGGTAGGTCTCGATGACGTTGGCCGCGCCCTCGACGTTGACCCACTCGTCCCACAGCGGCTTGTTGCCGGTGCGGGTCGGCTTCGCTGCGAGGGCGAGTCCGGCGGTGTTGCCGCCCATGCTCACGGAGTAGAGGACGTTGTGGCCCTTGCCCTTGAGGCAGGCCTTGTCGAACAGCTGCGCGACGGTGTTGGTGTCGACGGCGCCCTCGGCGACCCGCCAGCCGCGGCTGGTCGGAAGCGGCTGTGCGGCGAGGTTGTCGGTCTGGCCGCGGTAGTCCGGGGCGATCGCGATGACGCCCAGGGTGGCGGCGGTCCGCTGCATGTGCCGCACCCAGCTGTACATGGTGTGGCCGTAGCCGTGGTCGAACACCACGATGCCCTTTGGCTTGCCCTTAGGCAGCACGTAGAGGGCCTGCGCGGTCTGCCCGCCCGAGGGATAGCTGAGCAGCGAGTAGGTGCTGGGGTCGCCGGTGCATCCGGACGTCGCCGGGATGTTCTTGGGACCCTTGGCCTTGTCGTGGCCGTAGGCGTGACCCTTGCCGGGCGAGGCGGCAGACGGCAGCGCGGTGGCCGCGGCCAGTGCCAGGGCCAGGACGACGGTGAGGCGGAGCGGACGCACAGGAAACTCCTCAGGATGGGTTTCCTGAATGTTTCGACGTGCGTGACGCGTTCTCCTGCCGCGGCGTCAGAGGTGACGTCGTCGGCGCGTCCGCAGCACGACCCCACCCACCACGAGCACGCCAGTCAGGATCGACCCCAAGACGAGAGCACCGACGACCCGCGCGACCGTCCACCAGCCTGGTGGGTGTCCCGTGGACGCCAGGGCCGCCTGGCACACCTGGACGTCGTCGGCCAGTCCCCAGTCCGCGCCGGACACCATGCTCGCCTGGTACCGGAGCACGACTCGATCGAAGCCGGCGCTGGCCGGCACCGTGCCGGTGATCAGGGCCCAGTTGGAGGTGAGACTGAGGAGCCCCTGTACGACGGGAGCGCTCTCGGCACCGCTTGCGCTGTTGCGGAGCCGCAACTCGAAAGTGGGCGCGTTCACCACGTCCGCCGTCGCGATCTTCGCACTCAGCAGGTACGTCACCCCGGCGTTGGTCGTGGCGGACAGCGTCCCGACGAGTCCTTGAGAGCCCCGGGGCGGGATGAGCGCGTACTTCGATCCGAGAGAGGCCAGGTGCGTCGGCGCCCACGGCGAGCCGTTGCCCACCGCCTTTGGCCAGTCCTTTCCGCTGTCCGTCCGGGTCCAGCCAGGAACCTGGGTCGTGGACACGCCGGGCGCCGCACCAAGGACCGGTTCGAAGATGGGCCAGTCACCGTTGCTGCTCGGAGAACCAGTGACCGCCTCGAAGCTGGGGTTCTGCACGAGGTTCGGTGAGGACGATGCGCAGGTCGGGATGGGCGTCGGGGTCGGCTTCGTGGACTCGGTGGGCACCGGGGCGGAGGTCCGTGACGGTGTTGGTGTGGGCGTCGGCGTCGGTGTGGGGGTGAGGGTGGGCGTGGGGGTGCGGGTGGGCGTCGGCGTGGGGGTGCGGGTCGGAGTCGGGCTCGGGTCGGAGATTCGTGACGGCGAGGGCGTGGGCTTGGGGGTCGGAGTCCGGGTGGGGTCCGACGTGGGGGTGGCAGTCGCATAGGCGTCCGGCGTCCGCGTGGGGGTCGGCGCGGCGATCGGCGCGGCAAAAGAGGGTGCGGAGGCGAGGCTCGGTGAAGGCCACACCATGGGTGCAGCGACGAGGCTCAGCGCGATCAGAACCACACGCATCCGGGCTGTTTCCCGTCCCCCCGCGTGTAGTCACTGGCACATCGTCGCCCCGGTGAGGACGCCTTCAGGTGCTGACCAGCGGGGCTGGCCCTACATCACGTGCGCGAAGGTACTCCGGAGCGAGGAGCCACCGACGGAGATTGGTTAAGGTCCAGACCATGTCCTATGCCGGGTTCCAGAACGACGTCTACCTCAAGGGCCTGTTCGGCGAGCGGCCGACGCAGCCCTTCGACTGGCGGGCGGTGCAGTCCGCGGCCGAGCAGGTGATGACCCCGGGCGCCGTCGGTTACGTCAGTGGCGGCGCGGGTGCCGAGGACACCATGCGCGCCAACCGGGAGGCCTTCGACCACTGGCGCCTGGTGCCACGGATGCTCCGCGGCATTCCCGCTGAGCGCGACCTTTCGACCTCCCTGCTCGGTACGGCGATGCCCGCTCCGGTCCTGCTCGGTCCGGTCGGGGTGCTGTCGATCGTGCACGCCGATGCGGAACGCGCCGTGGCCCGCGCCGCTGCATCGCTCGGACTTCCGATGGTGCTGTCGACGGCGTCCTCGACCACGCTGGAGGACATTCAGGACGAGCTCGCGGGCAGCCCTGGCTGGTACCAGCTCTACTGGCCGAAGGACCAGGACGTCGCGGCCTCGCTGGTCTCCCGGGCGGAGAAGGCCGGCTACCAGGCC
>JANOTZ010000313.1:0-6947 GCA_031416735.1 Frankiales bacterium | reverse complement strand
CGAGATCGGCGACGCCTCACAGGCCCAGGTGCTCGACCTCGCGGTGAGGGTGGCCTTCACCAACTACCTGGAGGCGCTCGGCGCGGCCAGTGGTCGGCAGCTCGAGACCCTCGAACTGCGCGACGAACCGCTCGTCCTGAGCCATCTCGTCGCCGCCACGACCCTGCTGGACCTCGCCGTCCGGCAGGACCTGCTCGACCAGCCGGACGGCCGGAGCCGGCTCCGGCGCGAGCTCACCGTCCTGCGCCGCGAGGCCGGCCTGTTGCGCGCCCTCACCGCCGCTCCGGCCCCCGATCTGAGCCGCACGCCGTACAGCCCCAACTAGGGTCCGACAACCCCAGCAGTGGGGCTTCTGCACCCGTCAGACCCCGACAACTCCGCCGACGGGCGGTCGTCGGCAGCCAGGCCCGCGGTGCTGCGCCGCCTCCCCTCAGGGCTCCGACGGGTGTTGAGGCCCGGCGGGTCCCACACACTCAAGGGTTCCGGAGAGGCTCGGGGCACGGCGCTGAGCATGGCCGGCTCCCAGGGAAGACGGCAGTGTGTGGGACACGCCGGTGACCCACACCCATCGAGTCCCGGATAGCTGCCCGAGGAACCGCTCGTCCTGAGCCGCGCGCCGTGACAGCTCCAACGAGGGGCTACGAGGGCAGATGGTCGAGACCACCGCATTCTCGCGGCGCCCGCTTCACAATGAACGGACCCGGAAGGGGCGATGTCGACCCGTCGAGGACCCCTGCCGGTTCCCTTCACTCCCCTGGAAAGGGTCACCGGAAAGGGTCACCTCCACGTCCGGAGGGTGCGCTTCCCGGCGGAAACGTTGGGCAGCGCCACGGCGAGGTCCCTGTATCGCCGGACCTAGTCGAGCTGCTCGGGGCGTTGGAAGGCGCCGACGAGGAAGGCGAACAACGCCCCGACGGGCCAGCCGACGGCCGCCCAGGTCGACCGCAACGACAGGGTGCCGGCGTCGCTCTGCGCTCCGAGGAACAGGTCCACCTCGCCGCGGAACGGCGAGCCCTCCTTCAGTGCCGAGATGGCCTCGGGCGCCCCCGGGCGCAGCCCGACCCGCTGCGCGATGAGCGCCGCGAGCAGGCCGCCGACGACCAGCGCGACCACCGTGAACGGTCCGGACCGGCGGGCGAACCGCCACGCCAACGCCCCGCAGAGCAGCCCCAGCACGAGCATCACCACCAGATAGCTGCCGTCGGCGCCGATGAACGCCTTGGTGCTCTCCAGGTTGTCGGCCCGCGGACCCTCATCGGTTACCTGGAGCGTCAGTCGCGGAGCCACCGCCGACCACACCAGGCCGGCGGGTGCCCCGAGCAGCACCGAGGTCACCACGATCGCGGCGAACGCTGTCAGGTCCTCCCGCAGCCGGGACGGGTCCCAGGCAGGGCCCACCGGACGTGGCGGTGTCCACTCGTCGTACGGCGAACTCATGTGGGTTCCGTTCCTGGGGTGTGGGGTCTCCACGGTACGCGGCGCGCGACTGCCCTACCCTGCCCGACGTGATGACTCGTCGGTTCGCCGCGCTCGTGCTGGCGCCGGTCCTGCTGGCCGCCTGCTCGGGCGACCCCGCCCGGACCGTCTCCCCGGACGTCGCGGCCTCAGCCCCCGTCCCGGGCCTGACACTCCCACCGGATGCGCTCTCGACCCTGGTGCCGCAACCCGACGAGGTGCCGGCGGGCATGGTCCCGCTGCCCACCGGCTCGGGTCCGCGCGACGTCACCGTGGTGGCCGGCTACAGCGGCACCGGCGCGGCGGCGAAGGCGGCCCAGGCCAAGCTGACGGCGCACGGCTTCGTCAAGGCCTACGTCGCGCAGTACGGGAGCGAGGCCACCGGTCAGGTGCTGTCGATCGTGGTGTCGGAGTTCGCGACTGCCGCGGGGGCGACCACCGACTTCGCGGACGACCTGGTCGGCGGGGAGGGCAAGACGGTGCCCACCCCAACCCTCGGTGAGCAGTCGGCCGTGACCATCCAGGACATCCCCGGATCGGTCGCCAGCCAACTGGTGCTCGTGCGCTTCCGCCGCGGCACCCATACCTGGTCACTGGCCTACAAGGCGAGCCCGACGGCCGAGCCCCAGGTGGCGATCGGGCTCGCCACCACGCTGCTCACCAGAACCGCTACCTGACCCACGCGGCGACCGGAAGCCACGCCGCTAGCGGAACCCGCGCGGCTATCTGAGGAGGCGACGGCGGAAGGCCCACACCCCGAGGAGCGCGAGCGCGGCGAGGGGCAGGAGCGCCGGCAGCCCGGTGCTGGGCAACGACCGGCCACCCGCCGGTTTCGTGACCGGGGCGGTCAACGGTACGACGGCCGGCTTGCCCGCCGGCGGCTTCGCGACTGCCGGCTTGGCAAAAGCACCGGCGGTCAGTCGTACGACGTAAAAGCCGGTGTTGCCGTCGGTGTACCAGATCTCATTGCGTTCGGGCACGAACGCAGGAGCGCTCATCGCGAACGCCCCGGAGTGGTAGATGTCCACGCCGGGGAGCACCGGGCCGTTGAAGTAGGCGATCTCGCGCGGCTTCACGGGGTCCTCGATGTTGAACACCCGCAGGCCCGACACGATGAAGCTGCAGGCCACGATCTTCGGGTCCTTGCGCTGTGGCACCGAGCAGTAGTGGCCGGCGTATCCCTGCACCGGGCTCTGCGCCCCCGGGTCGTTCTTCTGGTCCCCGGCGCGGGCCCCGGGCTGGTTGACCGCGAGCCGGATGTTGGACACCACCTTGGGGTTCTTCTCGTCCCCGATGTCGATGATGCGCGCGGCACCCACCTTGGCCGCCGCGTTGTACATGCCGGCGGCCGGGTTGGAGAAGTCGGGGTTGGTGGTGCCGCTCGTGAACTCGTCGACCTCCACGATGTAGGGATGGCCCTTGATGGTGATGGGGAGGGCGTTCTGCGGGATCGACACCTCGGGCCAGGTGAGCTGGCTGATGACCGGCACGGTCGGGTTGAGCTCGTGCTTGTGCACCCCGGTGACGTCCAGGATGGTCAGGCCGGGCAGGTCGGTGTCGGCCATGTAGAGCCGGGTCCCGTCGTCACTGATGCTCATGCCGTGCGCGGAGTAGGCCGTGGTGAACCACAGCACCGTGGGCACCTTCGGGTTGGTCAGGTCGATCGCGGTGAGGGTGTGGCCGCCGGTCGAGCTGACGTAGAAGACCGTGCCGTCGGGCGAGAACGCGCTCTCGTGGCCGAGGACCCCCAGCGGGGTCGACGACTGCAGGACAGGCGTGCGACAGTCGACCGACATGTCGTAGACGTCGACGAACCCGGGGTTGGTGCTCGGGTAGCCCATGTCGGCGGCGATCAGCCCCCGCTTGGCGTTGATCCGCAGCGACTCGTGCGGCGACAACATCGCCGGCGTGGACAGCGTGGCAGTGTGCTTCGGGTTCGCAGGGTCGGCCATGTCCATGATGTAGACGCCAAGGCCCTCCACCGCGTTGGTCGACAGGTCCCGGGGGAACAGCAAGGTGCTGTCGAAGATGGCGCAGTCGTGGCCGGCCTTGTCGACGTACCGATGCACCTGGAAGCCGCCGGTGGCCAGGAAGTGCCCGACCTGGGTGGTGTTACAGCGGTAGCCCTTGGCGGCCCGGCCGTTGTCGACCTCCGCCTTCGGGACCCGGCCGGAGATCCCGGTCTCGGGCAGCGACTGGCTGTCGCAGGGGGTCTGCGGGATCGGCCCGGCGTAGATCCCGGTGGCCGCCTGCGTCGGCTGGCCCCCCGGGAGGACCAGGACGAGCGACAGCGCGACGAGCACGCGCACGAACCGACGGGACATGGTGACGCTCCGGGTGCTGAGAGTTACCGCGGAGTATGCCCTGCGCGGTTACTGCCAGGAATCGGTGGCACGCCAGACGAGGATGTCGAGGATACGGAGCTTGGTGACCGGCGCGCCGGCGTCCTCTGCGGCCTGCTGCAGGGCGGTGAACGCCGCCCGCTCGGTCTGCAGGTCCTCCCGCATCTGGATGCACAGGAGCCGCATGAACTCCTGCCAGGACCGGTCCAGGGTGCGGGGCAGCACGCCGGGCGCGGTGTAGGCCTCGAAGATCCGGCTGTCGTAGATCGGCACCAGGTCGGGACGCTTGCGGTGCAGCACCTTGCTCACGACCGTGCCGCGCACGCCGCGACCGGCGTAGCGGGGCTCGTCGAGGATGCCGAACAGGCCGGCGACGCACATCACGTGGTCGTCGTCGGCGTCCTCGAGGCTCACCTCGGGCAGCTCGGCGACCGCGTCGAGCGCCGGCAGCATCTCCCGGAGCAGGCTGAACCGGCCGGTGTCGATGTGGACGCCGATGAGGGTCGGAGCCAGCAGGTCGCCGTCGACCAGCTCCGGTGACCCGTTGGTCACCAGGCGGTCGTAGGCGGGGTAGGCGTAACCGTTGCGGATGTCGACGTAGTCGAGCAGCAACTCGTCGGGGTGCTCCACCAGCAGGGTGCCTGCACACAACGTGATCGGGTCCACGCCGACCACCTTATGCGCGCGAGGCGGGGTCAGGCGCCGGAAGGGAGGCAGCCGGGGCCGAGAAGTGCCTTCAGGTCGGCGAACAGCGAGGCCGTCGCCGTCACCCGGAGCCGGTCGTCGAGGCGGACCACCGTGGTCCTGGTGCCGTTGACGAGCTGCAGCAGGACCTCGGTGGTGCCGGGATGGGCGGCCAGCACCTCCTTGAGTCGCTCGACCACGGGCGGCGTGCACTTCGGCGTCGGCATCGAGACCGTGACCGGACCGCGTGGGCCGGTCGACAGGTCGGGCACGGTGATGTCGGACGCGATGAGCTTGGGGGTGTCGTCACGCTTGTCGACCCGCCCACGGATCAGCACCACCGCGTCCTCGACGAGGTGGACGGCCGCCAGCTGGTAGGTGGCCGGGAAGAACATCACCTCGATGGCCCCCTCGAGGTCCTCGAGCTGCACCGCCGCCCAGGCGTTGCCCTGCTTGGTGACCTTGCGGGCGACGCTCGACAAGATCCCGCCGACGACAACGCTGGCGCCGTCCTCCTTGTCGACCAACGCCGAGATGGGGCAGTCGACGGCCGCGGCGATGACGTGCTCGACCCCGAGCAGCGGGTGGTCGGAGACGTAGAGCCCGAGCATCTCCCGCTCGTAGGCGAGCAGGACCGCCTTCTCCCACTCCCCCACCGGAACCCGCACGTCGAAGACGCCACCGGTGCCGGGCTCCTCGACCTCACCCATCGAGCCGAACAGGTCGTACTGCCCGATGGCTTCGGCCTTCTTGGTGTCGACGCAGGCATCGATCGCCTCGGCGTGCACCTGGTGCAGGCCCTTGCGGGTGTGGCCGAGCGAGACGAACGCGCCGGCCTTGACCAGCGACTCGACGGTCTTTTTGTTGACTGCGACCGACTCGACCTTCTTGAGGTAGTCGGAGAAGTCGAGGAACCGGCCCTTGGCGGTGCGGGTCGCGACGATGGAGGCCACCACGTTGGTGCCGACGTTGCGGATGGCGGCCAGTCCGAACCGGATGTCGGTGCCCCGCGGGGTGAAGTCGGAGTCGGAGTCGTTGACGTCCGGCGGCAGCACCGTGTTGCCCATCCGGCGGCACTCCGCGAGGTAGTGAGCGCTCGTGTCCTTGTCGTCCTTGACCGAGGTGAGCAGCGCCGCCATGTATTCGGCCGGGAAGTTGGCCTTGAGGTAGGCGGTCCAGAACGAGACGAGGCCGTAGCCGGCGGTGTGCGCCCGGTTGAACGCGTAGTCGGAGAAGGGGACCAGGATGTCCCACAGGGTCTTGATCGCGGCCTCGGAGTAGCCGTTGGCCTTCA
This sequence comes from Frankiales bacterium, assembly GCA_031416735.1. Lineage (GTDB taxonomy): Bacteria > Actinomycetota > Actinomycetes > Mycobacteriales > SCTD01 > RYN-111. The sequence continues at coordinate 1,172 of JANOTZ010000313.1, read as the reverse complement.
TCCCGTCGGAGAACGGGATGTATTCCTGGTCGAGGATCTCCTTCTTCTTCTTGCCCATCGCCCGCCGCAGCAGGTCGGCGGCCCCGAGCGAGTAACCGGCGAGCTTCTGGGCGATCGCCATGACCTGCTCCTGGTAGACGATCAACCCGTAGGTGTCGCCCAGGATGCCCTCCAGCGCGTCCGCCAGTTCGGTGTGGATCGGCACCACCGGCTTGCGGCCGGTCTTGCGGTCGGCGTAGTCGTTGTGGGCGTTGGCCCCCATCGGCCCCGGCCGGTAGAGCGCGAGCACCGCGGAGATGGTCTCGAAGGAGTCCGGTTGCATGGACCGCAGCAGCGCCCGCATCGGCCCGCCGTCGAGCTGGAACACCCCGAGGGTGTCTCCGCGGGACAACAGCGCGTACGTCGGTCCGTCGGGGACCATCACGTCGAGCTGCTCGAGCACCACGACCTCGTCGCGGTTGTCCTTGATGTGCATCAGGCAGTCGTCGAGGACCGTGAGGTTGCGCAGGCCGAGGAAGTCCATCTTCAGCAGGCCCAGGCTCTCGCAGGCCCCCATGTCGAACTGGGTGATGATCGCGCCGTCGGAGTCGCGCCGGTGGATCGGGATCACGTCGAGGAGCGGCTCGCGGCACAGGATGACGCCGGCGGCGTGCACCCCCCACTGGCGCTTGAGGCCCTCCAGGCCTAGGGCCGTGTCGACGACGGCCTTGGCGTCGGGGTCGGATTCGTAGAGCGCGCGGAACTCGCCGGCTTCGCCGTACCGCTTATGACTGGGGTCGAAGATGCCGGCCAGGGGGATGTCCTTGCCCATGACGGGGGCGGGCATCGCCTTGGTGATCTTGTCGCCGGTGGCGAAGGGGTAGCCGAGCACCCGGGAGGCGTCCTTGACGGCCTGCTTCGCCTTGATGGTGCCGTAGGTGATGATCTGGGAGACGCGCTCCTCGCCGTACTTCTCGGTGGCGTAGCGGATCATGTCGCCGCGGCGACGCTCGTCGAAGTCGAGGTCGATGTCGGGCATCGAGATGCGCTCGGGGTTGAGGAACCGCTCGAAGAGCAGCTTGTGCTCGATCGGGTCCAGCTCGGTGATCGACAGTGCGTAGGCGACCAGCGAACCGGCGGCGCTGCCACGGCCGGGGCCCACCCGGATCCCGGCGGACTTGGCATAGCGACAC
>JANOTZ010000312.1:0-4746 GCA_031416735.1 Frankiales bacterium | reverse complement strand
CAGCAGGTCCGGCGGCACCGGTAGGCGCCGGCCGAGCCGGTGCATCAGCCGCAGCCAGCCCAGCAGCAACCGGGACGCGCGAGGGTCGTGCCCGTGATGGAGCGACTGCCAGCGGTCGAGGTGGTCCTCGAACCTCACGCCACCGACTTCGCCGTACGGCGGAGGGCCCGCGCGATCTGATGGGTGCGGCGCGCCAGGACGCGGGCGTTGAGGCCGTTGGCCAGCCACAGGACAGGCACGGCAGCCCGGGCGAAAAGCCCCTCGACGACGATGCTCACCGAAATGTCGGTGCCGCCCCTCGTGGTGGGCGTGAGGACGAAGGTGAGCTCCTCGGTGACGCCGGGAGCGGTGTGCACTCGGAGGACCAGCTTGTGCTCCGGATCGACCTCGAGCACATCGAGCGGGATGCCGAGCTTGGTCCAACGCGAGATGCCCACCAGCCGCTGACCGACCATCACCGTGTCACCGCCGCCCTTGACCCGGGTGAGGAACACATCAAAACGGGGCCAATTGGCCGGCGTGCCGAGCAGGTCCCAGACCTGGGCAGGTGAGGCCGAGGTGCGCACGCGGTGGGCGAGCTTCATGACGCAACGGTAGGACCTCGGCTCAGCCGAGGGACCAGCGGATGCTCACCGACACGCTCACCTCCGACGTACCGGCATAGAGCCGGACGTCCTTGGCCGCACGCAGGGACGCGAAACTCGGGGAGCCGGCGGGGTAGGGAGTGGCTGGGGAACGCAGCGACTCGCTGACGAGCTGGACCTTCCCGAGCGACCGTCCCGACAGCCGGGCATAGCGCTCGGCCTTCTGCTTCGCGTCGGCGAACGCCTCGGTCCGCGCCCGGTTGAGCAGCGCCTCGTCCTTCTCCAACGCGAAGCTGACGTTGTCCAGCGAGACGCTCTTGCCCCCGACCAGCAGGGCCTGACTGATGGCCGCGCCGGCCGTCTTCACCGGCAGGACGGCGGTGAGCTGCTCACTGACCTGGAAGACCCGGCCCTTCTTGGTCTGCATCGGGTAGACGCTCACGTTCTGGGTCTGGATGCTGTTGCCGTCGGCGCCGGCCTTGCGCAGCTCGGCGCGTACCCGGGCCACCTGGGCGTCCACGGTCGCGAGGGTGCGGGTCACGTCGGGGCCGCTCCCCGAGACGCCGAGGGTCAGGTGGAGCACGTCGGGGATCCCGACAACGGTGCCCACCCCGTCGACCACCACCCCCTCGTCGGCGCTCGCGGCGGCCGGCGCGGCGGTGGCGGGCTCAGGCTGTCGGGTTCCACCGAGCAGGAACGAACCGGCCACGGCGACGAGGACGAGCGGGACGGCGAGCACGGTGCGCTTCACGGGACCTCCACAAGGGGTGCTGGTGGAAGTGGGACGCTGCCGCCGTACAAAAGGTTCGATCAGGTCGAGGCGGACAACCCGAGCCGGGTCCAGATCTCGCGGGTCGCGGTGGAGCGGTTGAGGGTGATGAAGTGCAGCCCGGGGGCGCCCTCGGCGAGCAGCCGTTCGGAGAGCTCGGTGGCCACCTCGACGCCGATCTCGCGGACGGCGAGCGGGTCGTCGGCGACCTTGCGCAACCGCTCCGCCAGGGCCTCCGGGAACTTCGCTCCCGACAAGATCGCGAAGCGCTCGATCTGCGCGACGTTCGTCACCGGCATGATGCCGGGGATGATCGCGACGTCGCAGCCCGCAGCCGCGACCCGGTCACGCAGTCGCAGGTAGTCCTCCGCGCCGAAGAACATCTGGGTGATCGCGAAGTCGGCGCCGGCCCGGCACTTGCGGACAAAGAAGTCGACGTCGAAGTCCAGGTCGGGCGAGCGGGGGTGCTTGTCGGGGAAGGCGGCGACGCCGACGCAGAAGTCGCCGCTGGCCTTGACGAGCTCGACCAGCTCGGAGGCGTAGGCATAGCCGGCGGGGTGTTGGAGCCACTCGGCCTGCGGGTCACCGGGCGGATCCCCCCGCAAGGCCAGGACGTTGCGGACCCCGGCTGCGGCGTACTGGCCGATGATGTGCCGCAGCTCCGCGACGGAGTGGTTGACGGCGGTGAGGTGCCCCAGTGGGGTGAGGGTCGTGTCGGTCGCGATCCGCTCGGTCATGGCGACGGTGGTCGCCCGCGTCGAGCCCCCCGCCCCGTAGGTCACCGACACGTAGTGCGGCCGGAGCGACTCGAGCTCGCGGATCGCCTGCCACAGCTGGCGCTCCCCCTCAGACGTCTTGGCCGGGAAGAACTCGAACGAGAACAGCCGCTCGCCAGTGGCGAGCATCTCGGAGATGGTGGGGCTGGACATGGGTCGAGGCTAGTCGGCCCACTAGGGTTCCCGTTCATGAGCGTCCTCGACCGCGCCGACCTACGGGTCCGGTTGCAGCACGCGATCGACGACTTCCTCGCGGCGCACCGTCCCGCACTGCTGGCGATGGGGCCGGAGCTCGCGCCGATGGCCGACGCCCTCGAGGAGTTCCTCGCCGGCGGCAAGCGGCTCCGTCCCGGCTTCTGCTTCTGGGGTCACCTCGCTGCCGGGGGCTCGGACAGTGACGAGCTGCTGCGGGCCGCCGCCTCGCTCGAGATGTTCCAGGCCGCGGCGATCATCCACGACGACGTGATGGACGGCAGCGACACCCGCCGCGGCATGCCGGCCGTTCACCGGAGGTTCGCGGACCTGCACCGCGACTCGGGGTGGACCGGGTCGGACGAGGCCTTCGGGGCCGGTGCGGCGATCCTGCTCGGCGACCTGTGCCTCGCCTGGTCCGACGAGATGCTCGCCGCCAGCGGCCTGCTCAACCCTGCGGCCCGTCGGGTCTTCGACGACATGCGCGGCGAGCTGATGGCGGGGCAGTACCTCGACCTGCTCGAACAGGTGCGCGGCGACGGCACCGTCGAGTCCGCCCTGCGGGTGGCCCGCTACAAGTCGGCGAAGTACACGATCGTCGAGCCCCTGCACCTCGGGGCCGCCCTCGCTGGCGCTGATGACTCCCTGCTCGCCGTCTTCTCGGCCTACGGAATGCCGCTGGGCGAGGCTTTCCAGCTCCGCGATGACGTCCTCGGCGTCTTCGGCGACCCCGGCGTCACGGGCAAGCCGGCCGGCGACGATCTGCGCGAGGGCAAGCGCACGGTCCTGGTCGCCATGGCCCTCGAGCGGGCCACTCCGACCGCTGCCTCCCTGGTACGACGGCTCCTCGGTGACCCTTCACTGGACTCCGCCGGCATCGAGGCGCTGCGTTCGGTGCTGCTCGAGACCGGGGCGGTCGATCGGGTGGAGGCCCTCATCGCGACCCGCACGGAGCAGGCCCTCGAGGCGATCGAGGGTGCTTCGTTGGCGGCCGACGCGGGGACGGTGCTGCGGGAGCTCGCGGTCGTGGCTACCCGTCGCACGACCTGACGGACCGCAACGGGACTTTGTCTCCGGCTCTTGGCATCATGGCAGCGATGAGAGCCGTGGTGTTCGACCTGTTCGGCACGCTCACGGATCCCGCGAGCGAGATCTCACGCCGTGGCATGGTCGAGGCGACAGCCGTGAACCTCGGCGCCGACCCTGTTGCGTTCTGGGATCGGTGGAGTAAGTCCTTCCCCGAACGAATCACCGGCGGCTATGGAGGAACCAGGGCGACTCTGGTCAGGCTCCTCAGCGAGTGCGGCACGAAGGTTGCGGACGATGTGCTGGAGGTTGCCCTCGAGGGTCATCTCTCCTCGATGGAGACGATCCGCACCCCACGTCCGGGTGCGCTTGCGGTGTTGGACGAGCTTCGCCAACGCGGGTTCAAGCTGGCCCTCATGAGCGACTGCAGCAGCGAGGTCGTGGAGTCCTGGGAAAGCACTCCTTATGCAGCACACTTCGGCGTCACCGTGATGTCCTGGAGCGAAGGCCTGCGCAAACCCGACGCGAGGCTCTACGCCGCGGTGGCGGCACGACTCGGCCTCCCGGCCGAGGAGTGCTGGTACGTCGGAGACGGCGGTGGTCGAGAGCTCTCCGGAGCCCGAAATGCGAACATGACACCCATTCTTGTGACCAACGTCGACACGCCAAGGGCCGCTGCGCATCGTGCGGATCCAGACGACTACTCACCGGTCCACCAGGTCGCCGACCTCGAGGAACTGCTACCCCTCGTCGGCCGGGAAACCGGTGTTGGGGACTCCGTCGTCCCGGCCCGCCAGGGTTCCTCTTCGGCTGACCGTCAACTACCCGGCTCCGCCTGACGACCTCGCCTGACGACCCCGCCTGACGACCCCGGCAGTACAGCTAGCTGCGACGCCAGAGGCTGCGACGGCGGGGCGGGGTGGTCTTCTCGCCGCAGCTGCAGCGCTTCTCCGCCGGCACCCCCGACATCACCCGGTCCACGTGCATCCCGCACCCGGACCACGTCGCTCCACCGCACGTGCGGCAGGTAGCTGGACTGCACATCTCGTTGTTCTCCTCGGGTCGCCGTTCTCTTGCCATGACAGGGTACTAGCTATACCCCAGAGGGTATCCACACCCGCTAGCCAGTCACGGTTTCGTGCCCGGCTTCCGCGCACGTCAGTGGCACGGTCAGCGGCACTCAAGCGGAGAGTCCTGGTGCCTGATATCTCCTCTTAAAAAGGTTTCCACACCTACTTGTGCCCACCACTGTTCGAGGGTAATGTGAATATATGTTCACAGTCCCGCCGGTCGACCTGGAGCAGTGGCATGCGCAGGCCTCGCTGTGGCTCTACCAGGCCTGCGACAGCGACCAGGTAGACGGCTACCGGGAGCTGTTCGAGCAACGGCAGGCGCTCAC
>JANOTZ010000311.1:0-1920 GCA_031416735.1 Frankiales bacterium | reverse complement strand
CATCTCCACGGCCCGCGCGGCTCAGATCGGCGTGAAGCTGGTCAGCCTCGACGACCTGCTCCGCGAGAGCGACTTCATCTCCATCCACCTGCCCAAGACCCCCGAGACCGTCGGTCTGATCGGCAAGGAGCAGCTCGCGCTCTGCAAGCCGAGCGTCCGGATCATCAACGCCGCCCGGGGCGGGCTGGTCGACGAGCAGGCCCTCGCGGACGCCCTCGCCTCCGGCCAGGTCGCCGGCGCCGGCATCGACGTGTTCGCCACCGAGCCGTGCACCGACTCGCCGCTGTTCGCGTTCGACAACGTGGTCGTGAGCCCGCACCTCTGGGCGTCCACGGTGGAGGCGCAGGACAAGGCCGGCATCGCCGTCGCCCGCTCGGTGAAGCTGGCGCTGGAGGGCGAGTTCGTGCCCGACGCCGTCAACGTGCAGGCCGGTGGTGTGGTGGTCGAGGAGGTCCGTCCGGCCCTGCCGTTGGTCGAGAAGCTGGGCCGCGTCTTCACCGCCCTGGCCGGGGGAGTGGCGGCCACCCTCGAGGTCGAGGTACGCGGTGAGCTGATGGCCTACGACGTCTCGGTGCTGCAGCTGGCGGCCCTCAAGGGCGTGTTCGCCGACGTGGTCGAGGATCAGGTGACCTTCGTCAACGCACCGACGCTCGCCGCCGAACGCGGCGTCGAGGTGTCGCTGTCCACCAACCCCGACAGTCCCGACCACCGCAGCCTGATCACGGTGAAGGGCGTGCTGCCCGACGGGCAGACCGTCAGCGTCTCCGGCACCCTGTCCGGTCCGCGTCAGGTCGAGAAGCTCACCGACGTGGACGGTTTCGACATCGACCTCGTGCCGGCCGAGCACCTGGTCTTCTTCCGGTACGCCGATCGGCCCGGCGTCGTCGGCACGGTCGGCGCGGCCCTGGGTGAGGCGCAGGTCAACATCGCCGGCGCGCAGGTCAGCCGCACCTCCCAAGGTGGGGACGCGTTCATGGCGCTCACTGTCGACTCCGCCGTACCCGTTGAGGTTCTGGACCGGATCGCCACCGCGATCGGCGCGCAGTCAGCGCGCACCGTCGACCTGGTGTGAGCAGCTTCGCGGCGGCCGACGGGACGCGGCTGGCCTACACCGAGGTGGGGCAGGGACCGCGGCTGGTCTGCCACCCCGGCGGGCCGGGGCGGGCCGTCGCCTACCTGGAGGACCTCGCCGGTCTCTCCGCGCACCGCACCCTGGTGCTGCTCGACCCGCGGGCGACCGGCCACAGCGAGGTCCCGGCCGACCCGGCCTCGTTGCGCTTCGACCGGGTCGGCGAGGACCTCGAGGCACTGCGTGAGCACCTGGAGCTCGACACCCTCGACGTGCTCGCCCACTCCGCCGGCACTCTGGTCGTGCAGGCCTGGGCGAGTGCGCACCCTGACCGGGTCGGGCGCCTCGTGCTCGTCACCCCCAGCGACCGGCTCCAGGGCGGCAACCGGCCCGACCTGCCGACGATCCGGGCGACGTTCCACGACGAGCCCTGGTACGCCGATGCCGCTGAGGCGATGGAGGCCCTCCCCGCTGCGCCTCCCTCGCAGCGCGGGCAGTTGGAGCGGGGGACCCGGCCGTTCATGTACGGCCGCTGGGACACGCGCACGATGGAGCACGCCGCCGGTGCGGACCGGCAGAGCAGCAAGCGGGCGATGCTCGGCTTCGCGGCGGACCTCCACGAGGTCGACGTGACCGGACTGGTCGCCGGTCTGGCGAAGGTGACGGGCCCGGTGCTGGTCGTGGGTGGCGAACGCGACGCACTCACGGGTGTGGAGTCGGTGCACCTGGTGGCCGGCTGCTTCCCGACGGCGATCGCCCACGTCGTGCCGCAAGCCGGCCACTTCCCGTGGGTGGACGAGCCGGCTGCCTTCCGTGCGGCCCTGACCTCCTTCCTGTAGGGGTCGCTGGTC
>JANOTZ010000310.1:0-13790 GCA_031416735.1 Frankiales bacterium | reverse complement strand
AACGTCATCGCCGAGCGCCACTGGAAACTCCCACGGGACACCTGGTCATGAGCGAACTCGACGACCTGCGCTCGACCGTCCGCGGCTTCCTCACCACCCACGCACCGGTGCGGGCTCAGCTGCAGGATGACCCCTCGGTGTGGAAGCGGATGTCGAGCGAGCTGGGCCTCACCGCCCTCCCCGTCGAGGACGTCCCGCTCACCTGGATCGCAGCAGTGCTCGAGGAGACCGGTCGGGTCCTGCTGCGGGCGCCCTACCTGTCGACCGTGGTGGCGGCCTGCGCGTTGCACGCCCTCGGCGACGAGCAGCACCTCGCTGCCCTCACCGAGGGTTCGGCGACCGCCGCACTGGCCCTGGACGGTTCCTTGGACCAGGTGGTCGACGCCACCGGCGCTTCGCTCCTGCTTGTCGGCCGTGGCGAGGACCTCTACGCCGTCGAGGACTTCACTGCTGAGGCACTCGCCTCACTCGACCCCACCCGGCCACAGGCCCGGGTGACTGCGGGCGCCGGGCGCCGGGTCGGAAACGCCTCCCACGCAAGGGATCTGCTCCGGGTCGCGCTCGCCGCGGAGTCGGTCGGTGGCGCCCAGCGGGTCCTGGAGCTTGTTGTTGCCCACCTGCAGGTCCGGGAGCAGTTCGGACGCCCCCTGGGCTCCTTCCAGGCCCTGAGGCACCGGGTCGCCGACCTGACGGTCGTGGTCGAGGCCGCCCGGTCGACGGCCTGGTACGCCGTCCGCGCCACCGACGACCTGCCCGTCGCCGCCCCACTGGCCAAGGCCGTCTGCGCCGACGCCTTCGTGCGGGTGGCCGGCGAGGCGATCCAGCTGTTCGGTGGCATCGGCTTCTCGTGGGAGCACGACGCCCATCTGTATTTCAAGCGTGCCTGGACCACGGCGCTGATGCACGGCGACAGCCGTTCACTGCGCCGGCTGGCCTTCGAGAGAGCAGGGCAATGACAGACAAGCGGATGACCGAGGAGCAGGTCGTCGCCGAGCTCCGCTCGGGGATGACCATCGGCATCGGTGGTTGGGGCTCACGCCGCAAGCCGATGTCCCTGGTGCGCGCAATCTTGCGCTCCGACCTCACCGACCTCACCGTCGTGTCCTACGGCGGCCCCGACGTAGGCCTGCTCTGCGCGGCCGGCAAGGTGAGCAAGCTCGTCTACGGCTTTGTCTCCCTCGACTCGATCCCGCTCGAGCCGCACTTCCAGGCCGCCCGCAAGGCCGGCGCGGTGGAGGCTGTCGAATGGGATGAGGGGATGGTCCAGTGGGGGCTCTACGCCGCCGCGGCCCGGCTGCCGTTCCTGCCCACCCGGGCCGGGATGGGCTCCGACGTCGAACGGGTCAACCCCTCGCTCAAGCGGATTCGCGACCCCTACGGTGACGAGGAGCTGCTCGCCGTACCGGCGTTGAAGCTTGATGCCGCTCTGGTGCACCTCAACGTCGCGGACGCCCGCGGCAACGCCGCCTTCCACGGGCCCGACCTCTATTTCGACGACCTGTTCTGCAGCGCCGCCGAGAAGGCCTATGTCTCGTGCGAGCGGATTGTCGCGTCCGACGACCTCGGCGAGCTCACCCGCCGTCGGGTGGCGCGCTGGATGGTGGCCGGGGTCGTCGAGGCACCCGGCGGCGCGCACTTCACCAGCTGCGTGCCCGATTACGACCGGGACGAGCCCTTCCAGAAGGAGTACGCCGTCGCCGCCAAGGACCCGCAGCTGTGGCAGAACTTCGTCCAGCGCTTCCTCAGCGGAGCCGACGAGGCGTCCTACCAACAGGCCGTGCAGGACTGGCACGTCGAGCGAAAGGCGCTGGCGTCATGAGTGACGTGACCCGGGCGGAGGTCTGCGCCGTCGCCTGCGCGGAGGCGTGGCGTGGGGACGGCGAGATCCTCGCTTCGCCGATGGCACTCGTCCCGTCACTCGGTGCGCGGCTGGCCCGGGAGACCTTCTCCCCCGACCTGCTGCTGTCCGACGGCGAGGCGACGTTCGTGACCGGACCGTGGGCGCTCGGCGCGCCGGCACCCACCACGACGGAGGCCTGGATCCCCTACCGGTCGATCTTCGACCTGGTCTGGAGTGGGCGGCGGCACGTGATGATGGGGGCCTCGCAGATCGACCGGTTCGGCAACCAGAACATCAGCTGCATCGGGCCTTTCGAGAAGCCCACCAACCAGCTGCTGGGGGTGCGCGGAGCACCCGGAAACACCGTCAACCACGCCACGTCCTACTGGGTGCCGAAGCACTCGCCACGGGTGTTTGTCGAGCAGGTCGACATGGTCAGCGGCGTCGGGACCAACCGCGGCGTCCCCGTCGATCTGCGCCGCGTCGTCACCGACCTCGCGGTGCTGGACCTCGGCGGCCCGGACGGGACGATGCGCCTGGTGTCGGTGCACCCGGGGGTGACGGTCGACGACGTACAGGCCGCGACCGGATTCGCCTTGCACGTCGAGGATGTGCGCGAGACTCGGGTGCCGACCGAGGAGGAGCTCAGGCTCATCCGCGAGGTGCTCGACCCGAAGACGCTGCGCGACAAGGAGGTGCCCCCCGCGTGATGCACCCCGCCCTGACAACCCGCGCCACCGAGCTGTTCGGCGTCGAGCTCCCGATCGTCCAGACCGGCATGGGCTGGGTCAGCGGCCCCCGGCTCACCTCCGCCACGGCCAACGCGGGGGGCCTCGGCATCCTTGCCTCGGCCACCATGTCGTACGACGAGCTGGCCGCCGCCATCGCCGAGACCAAACGTCGCACCACCAAGCCGTTCGGCGTGAACCTGCGGGCCGACGCACCCGATGCGGGTGAACGCATCGACCTGCTGGCCCGCGAGGGGGTCCGGGTCGCCTCCTTCGCGCTGGCACCCAAGCAGGACCTGATCAAGCGGTGCAAGGACCACGGCCTGGTCGTCGTCCCGTCCATCGGCGCCCGGCGCCACGCGGAGAAGGTCGCGGCCTGGGGCGTCGACGCGGTCATCGTGCAGGGCGGTGAGGGCGGTGGCCACACCGGCCAGGTGCCGACGACGGTCCTGCTCCCCCAGGTCGTCGACGCCGTCGACATCCCGGTCATCGCGGCCGGCGGTTTCTTCGACGGGCGCGGCCTGGTGGCTGCACTCGCCTACGGAGCAGCGGGCATCGCGATGGGCACCCGCTTCCTGCTCACCTCCGACAGCGCCGTGTCGCAGCAGGTCAAGGACGTCTACCTCGGCAAGGGCGTCGCGGACACCGTGGTGACCACCGAGGTCGACGGCGTCCCGCACCGGGTCCTGCGCACCGAGTTCGTCGAGGAGCTGCTCAGGAGCCGTGCCCTCGGACGGATGACCCGCGCCGTCCGCAACGCGCTCGCCTTCCAGAAGCTGACCGGCACCCCGTGGAAGGACGTGGTCACCGAAGGCCTGGCCATGCGCAAGAACGCCGAGCTGTCGCTCTCCCAGCTCGTGATGGCTGCCAACACCCCGATGCTGCTCAAGGCCGCCATGGTCGACGGCCGGCCCGATCTCGGCGTGATGGCGAGCGGCCAGGTCGTCGGGGTCATCGAGGACCTCCCCTCCTGCAAGGAGCTGCTCGACCGGATCGTCGCCGAGGCGACCGCGGTGCTCGAACGGCTCTCCACCACCACGACGGGAGCGCCCCGTGCCTGAGGTTCCGCCCTACGTCCCTGGACACGGGCTGCTGGCCGGGAGGGTCGTGGTCGTCACGGCAGCTGCCGGCACCGGGATCGGTTTCAGCACCGCCAAGCGCGCTCTCGAGGAGGGCGCGACCGTGGTCATCTCCGACTGGCACGAGCGCCGACTGGGTGAGAGCGCGACGCAACTGCTCGAAGGCCGTCCCGGGGAGTCGTTGTTGTCCGTCCTCTGCGACGTGACGCAGCAGGACCAGGTCGACCGGCTGATCGCCACGACTGTCGAGGCCTACGGCCGCATCGACGTGATGGTCAACAACGCTGGGCTCGGGGGCACCGCGGAGCTCGTCGACATGACCGACGACCAGTGGATGCGGGTGCTCGACGTGACCCTCAACGGCACCTTCCGCTGCACGCGGGCCGCCCTGCAGCAGATGAAGACCCAAGGCCATGGCGTCATCGTCAACAACTCCTCCGTCATCGGCTGGCGGGCCCAGGAAGGGCAGGCGCACTACGCGGCAGCCAAGGCCGGGGTCAACGCCCTCACCCGCACCGCCGGCGTGGAAGGCGCCAAGTTCGGGGTCCGCGTCAACGCCGTCTCGCCCTCGATCGCCATGCACCCGTTTCTCGCCAAGGTGACCTCCGACGAGCTCTTGGCGGAGCTCTCTGCCAAGGAGGCCTTCGGGCGTCCGGCCGAGCCGTGGGAGGTCGCCAACGTCATCGTGTTCCTCGCCAGCGACTACTCGTCCTACATGACCGGCGAGGTCGTGTCCGTCTCCAGTCAGCACCCGTGAGAGGTCCTTCATGATCGAGTCCATCCGTCACGACGACGGCGTCGTGGAGGTCGTGGTCGACCACCCGCCAGTCAACGCTCTGCCCGTGCAGGGCTGGTTCGACCTGGCTGAGGCGATCTTGTCCGCAGGTCGCGATCCGTCCACGCGTGCCGTCGTGCTGAGGGCCGAGGGTCGTGGCTTCAACGCCGGCGTCGACATCAAGGAGTTCCAGAAGGACGAGACCTTCCACGCCCTCGTCGGTGCCAACCGTGGCTGTCACGCCGCCTTCGGTGCCTGTTACGACTGCCCGGTGCCGGTGGTGACCGCCGTACACGGGTTCTGCCTCGGCGGTGGGATCGGCCTGGCCGGCAACAGCGACATCGTGATCGCCTCCGACGATGCGACCTTCGGCCTGCCCGAGGTCGACCGAGGTGCTCTCGGTGCGGCCACCCACCTGTCCCGGCTCGTGCCCCTGCACAAGGCCCGCGCCATGGTCTACACGTCGGCGACCGCGACGGCCCAGGAGCTGCACGCATTCGGCTCGGTGCTGCACGTCGTGCCCCGCGAGCAGCTGCGGGCCAAGGCGCTCGAAGTGGCCCACACCATCGCCACCAAGGACCCGCAGGTGATGCGGATGGCGAAGGAGTCGCTCGCCGCGATCGACCTGTGGGACGTGCACAAGAGCTATCGCATCGAGCAGAGCTACACCTTCGAGCTCAACCTCCTGGGCGTGGCGGACAAGGTCCGTGGGGGCTTCGGCACGTGACGCACGAGCACGAGGAAATCCGGAACCTGCTCGGCCGCTACGGCGAGGTGATGGACGCGGGCGACTGGGTGGCGCTGGGCGCCCTGTTCACGCACGGCGAGCTGCAGGACGACAAGGGCCGCGTCATCGCCCGCGGGGCCGCAGCCGTCACCGAGCTCTGGACGATGATGGTCCGGCTGCACGACGGCTCGCCGCGGACCCGGCATCTGGTGACCGGGCCGATCATCGAGATCGACGACGACTCGGCCAGCTGCCGGTCCACCTTCGCTGTCCTCCAGCAGGTCGGCGACGGTCCGCTGAAGCCCATCGCGGCCGGCCGCTACCGCGACACCTTCTCCGCCGATGGTGGCTGGCACTTCACCAGCCGGCAGTTCTTCCTCGACCTCGAGGGCGACATGAGCCAGCACATGGTCGACCTGTGAGGGTCGGTCCTCAGCGCTCCACGCAGGTCGTGCCCGGCCGGCTGTAGATCGTCGGGGCACAGCGGTTGCAGTGGCTGCAGACGCCCGCGCTCGCGGTCTCGTTGTGCAGCCGATTGACGAGGTCGGGCTCGCGCAGCAGCGCCCTGGCCATGGCGACGAAGGAGAAGCCCTCCTCGAGGGCGGCGTCCATGGTCGCGCGCTCGTTGATGCCACCGAGGAGGATCAGGGGCAGTGAGAGCTCGGCGCGGAACTGCCTTGCGAGCGGCAGGAAGAAGGCCTCCTCGAACGGGTAGGTCGGCATGATCCGCTTGAGGAACACCTTCACCACGGGAGCGAGCGCCTTCGGTTGGGTGGCGACGAATTCCTCCAGCGGCACGTTGCCGCGGAAGAAGTACATCCCGTTCAGCAGCGAGCTCCCTCCGGTGAGCTGCAGCGCGTCAAGGGCGCCGTCCTGCTCCAGCAGCACAGCCGCCTCCAGCCCCTCCTCGACCTGAAGTCCTTTGTCCACGCCGTCGACCATGTTGAGCTTGGCGATCACCGCGACCTCGCTGCCCACCGCATCACGCACCGCGCTGACCACCTCCCGCGGGAAGCGGCTCCGCTCGGCGATGCTGCCGCCGTACGCGTCCTTGCGTTTGTTGAGGTTGGGGCTCAGAAAGCTGCTCAGCAGGTAGTTGTGACCCAGGTGCACCTCGAGGCAGTCGAAACCGGCGTCGACCGCCCGGCGCGCAGCGGTGGCGAAGTCCTCCCGCACCTGGGCGAGGTCGGCTCTGGTCGCCCCTGGCACCAGCCCCATGGCCAGCGGGCTGAACCGGCGGCTCGGGGCCAGGGACTTGGCGCGGTTGGAGCGCGCGTCGGCGACCAGGCCCGCATGTCCCAGTTGGGCGGAGGCGAGGGCGCCCTCCGCGTGCACGGCGTCGGTCAGCCGCCGCAGCCCCGGCACGGTGGCCTTGTCGAGGACCAGGCAGTGCCGGAAGACCCGGCCGCCCGGCGACACGGCGCAGTAGGCGATGGTGGTCATCGCGACGCCACCGGCCGCGACCTCCCGGTGAAACTCCACCAGCTCGTCGCTGACCACGCCGCCTCGGGTGCGCCCCTCGAAGGTGGCGGCCTTGATGGTGCGGTTGCGCAGGGTCAAGGGCCCGAGCCGGGCCGGTTCGAAGAGGTTCACGGGTCGCGCAGCGCGTTCTTCGTGACCTTGCCGGTGGCGTTCTTCGGGAGCACGTAGATGAGCTCGACGGACCGCGGCACCTTGTAGTTCGCCAGCCGCTCCCGGCACCACGCGATCAGCTCCTCCGCGGTGACGGAAGCACCGGTGCGTGGGACGACGAAGGCCTTCCCGACCTCTCCCATCCGCTCGTCGGGGACGCCGATGACGGCCGCCTCGCTGACACCTGGATGCCGGACGAGCACCTGCTCGATCTCGGCCGGATAGGCGTTGAAGCCGCCGACGACGTACATGTCCTTGATCCGGTCGGTGATGCGCAGGTTGCCCGCCTCGTCCAGGACCCCGACGTCTCCGGTGTGCAGCCACCCGTCGGCGTCGATCGCCTCGGCGGTCGACTCGGGGTCGTCCCAGTAGCCGCTCATCACGCCGTAGCCGCGGACCAGCACCTCCCCTGGTTGGCCCGTCTCGGCGAGGACCCGCACCTCGACGCCCTCGACGGCCCGCCCGCTGGTCAGCGAGATGACCTCGTCGGGATCCCCTGGCCTGCAGGCGGTGGCGAACCCTCCGCACTCGGTGAGGCCATAGGCCGTGATGACCTCGCGGAAGCCGAGCTCCTCCCGCATCCGGGCGATCAGAGCAGCCGGTACGACGGAAGCGCCCGTGACGGCAAGGCGCAGGCTCGGCAGGTCGCCGCGGTCAGGGTGCTCGAGGAGCGAGCTGTAGAGGGTCGGCGGGCCCGGCACGACATCGATGCGTTCGGCGGCGATGGTGCGTAGCGCCGTGTCGACGTCGAAGACCTTGAGCGGCACGCAGGTGGCGCGTTTCAGCAGACAGGCAAGGAGCCCGGCCTTGTAGCCGAAGGTGTGGAAGAAGGGCGCGACGACCAGCATCCGCTCGCCCTCCCGGACCCCGACCGTGTCGGCCCAGGTCTGGAACAACCCGAGGCTCTGGCGGTGGCTGGCGACCGCACCCTTGGGCCGACCGGTGGTGCCCGAGGTGAAGATGATGTCGCTCGGGTCGTCCGGATCGACCGCCTCGGCCGCCTTCTCGACGTCGCCCTCCGAGACCCCGTCGCCCTTGGCGAGGAAGGCCTGGAGATCACTGGTCCGGATCACGTCGATAGCCGGATTCCCCAGTGCCACCAGGGGATCTGCGCCGAGCAGCTCGGTGAGGAACGTGTCGTCGACGAACAGTGCGGACGCGCCCGTGCGGTCCAGCAGATAGCGCGCCTCCTCGCCCTTGAAGCGGGTGTTGACGGGCACGAGCACCGCCCCGACACCGGTGAGCCCGAGAGCCGCCACCACCCATTCGGCGGTGTTGGGCGCCCACATGGCGACCCGCTCACCGGGCTGTATGCCTGCCCCCAGCGCCGCCCGGGAGAAAGCGCGGACCCGGTCGAGGAGCTCGGCGAAGGTCAGGCGCACCTCGGACGTGACGACCGCCTCCCGGTCGGGGGTCTCGGCCGCGGCCGCCCTCAGCACAGCGGGGATCGTGGACATGCCCTCATCTCTCAGGAGAGTCTCTCTAGCAAGCGCTTGGTCGGGACAGTACGATCGCGACTTGTCCGTCGTCAACGCGAGGAGATCCGTGGCAACGCCCGTCGATCGCCGGGACCTGATCCTGGAGCGCGCCGCCGACCTGTTCGCCAAGCAGGGCGTCTCCGCGACGACCGTCCGCGAGATCGCCGAGGCCGTCGGCATCTTGTCCGGCAGCCTCTACCACCACTTCGCGTCCAAGGACGAGATCGTCGACGCGATCGTCGCGAGCTTCATGACCGACCTGGTGAACCGCTACGACGCGGTCCTCGCCACCGAGTCCGACCCCGCTGCCCGACTGCGCGGGTTGGTGCTCGCCTCCATCGCCACCTCGGCCGACCACCCGCACGCGACCGAGATCTACCAGAACGACGCCCGCTATCTGCAGGCCGCCGACGGCCCGACCGTCGTCCGGCAGTCGGCCCGGGCCGTCCGCAACGCCTGGATCAAGGTTCTCGAAGAGGGTGCGGCGACCGGCGTGTTCCGCGACGACGTCCCCGTCAAGGTCATCTACCCCTTGCTGCGCGACGGGCTGTGGCTCACCGCCCGCTGGTTCGTCCCGACCAGGACCTACGGCTACGACTCCCTCGCTGAGGACTACGTGAAGGTCTTCGTCCAGGGCATCGGTCGCTGACCTTGTTGCCCAAGCGCTTGCTTGGTAGCGTCCTGTTGTGGACCTGACCGAGAGCCCCGCGGAGCTGGCCTTCCGGCTCGAAGCCCGCGAATGGCTGCAGGCCAACGTCCCTCGCGGCCTGCCTTCAGGGGACACCCGCGAGGGCTTCGCCGAGCACCTGCTGTGGGAGCGGGAGCTGTTCGCCGCCCGCTGGGCCGTCGTGTCGTGGCCCGAGGCGTACGGGGGCCGGGCCGCCTCGGTCTGGGAGTGGCTCGCCTTCGAGGAGGAGTACTACCGCGCCGGCGGGCCCCAGCGCGTGACGCAGAACGGGATCTTCCTGCTCGCGCCGACGCTGTTTGCCTTCGGCAGCCAGGAGCAGCAGGACGCCCTGCTCCCCCGGATGGCCGCCGCGCAGGACCTCTGGTGCCAGGGCTGGTCGGAGCCAGGCAGCGGCAGCGATCTGGCATCCCTGACCAGCCGCGCGGACCAGGTTGAGGGCGGGTGGCGGCTGAACGGGCAGAAGACCTGGACCACCCGAGGCGCCTTCTGCACCCACCTGTTCGGGCTGTTCCGCTCCGACCCCACCTCCGAGCGCCACCACGGGCTGACCTACTTCCTCGTCCCGCTGGACGCCCCGGGCGTCACCGTCCGCGGGTTCGCCCGCCTCGACGGCGACGAGGGCTTCGCCGAGGTGTTCTTCGACAACGTCGCCGTCCCGGACAGCGCGGTGCTCGGCGGGGTGGGTCAGGGCTGGTCGGTGGCGATGGCGACCACCGGGTCCGAGCGGGGGCTCACCCTGCGCTCCCCCGGCCGCTACTCCGCGACCGTCTCCCGACTCCTCGCCCTGGCCCGCGAACGCGGTGCCCTTGAGCGGCTGGCGCCGGAGCTCACCCAGGCCTGGATGGACGCCGAGGCCTACCGGCTGTTCACCCTGCAGCAGGTCAGCAACGAGCAGGCAGGACGCGGTCGCCCCGGTGAGTCGTCGCTGAACAAGCTGTTCTGGAGCGAGCTCGACATCCGCCTCCACGAGCTCGCCCTCGACATCCTCGGACCCGACGCGGAGCTGGAAGGCCCGTGGAGCAAGGGCTTCCAGTTCGCCCTGTCCGGTCCGATCTACGCCGGCACCAACGAGGTGCAAAAGAACATCGTGGCCGAGCGCCTGCTCGGGCTGCCCCGCCGATGACAGGGAAGTGACCGATGTTCTTCGGCTTGCCTGACGAGGCTCTCGCCTTGCGCGACGGACTGCGCGAGGTCCTCACCGACGCGTGCACCGCCGCCACGATCCGGGCCGCGTGGGACCGCTCGCCCTGCGACGGGCTCTGGAAGGAGCTCGGCGACTTCGGGCTGCTCGGGCTGCTCGTCGACGAGCAACGGGGCGGGCTCGGACTCGACGAGCTCAGCTTCGTCGCCGCGATGGAGCAGGCCGGCTGGCACGGCGTGCCCGGTCCGCTCGTCGAGACCGTGTCCTACCTGCCCCTGCACGACCTGCCCCTCGATGGCACCGCGCGCCTCGCCATACAGCGACCGGGCGTCGTGCACGTCCCCTACGCGGGCATCGCGACCCACATCTACCGCGAGGACGACCTTGCCCTGCTGAGCGCCTTCACTCTGGACGAGGTGGAGTCGGTGGACCGGTCGCGCCGGCTTGCCGCCGTACAGGGGGAGGGTGAGCTGGATCCCGCCGGCCTCAGCCTCCTGTCCGCAGAGGAGTTCGAGGCATCAGGGGGTGTGCCCACGGGCTTCTCTGCCACGGCGTGCGCGACCCTCGGCACGGCCGCTTTCCTGCTGGGACTCGCCCGGCGGCAACTGGACCTGACGGTCGCCTACCTCAAGGAACGCAAGCAGTTCGGGGTGGCGATCGGCACGTTCCAGGGGCTCAAGCACCCCGTCGCCGATGCCGTCGTGGACACCGAGTTCGCCTGGCCCGTCGTGCTTCGCGCCGCCTATGCCCTGTCCCAGGGCGACCCGAACGCCGACCTGCACGTGAGCCACGCGAAGGCGGTGACGAGCGACGCGGCGTACCGGATGTCGCGGGTGTGCCTGCAGGCGCACGGCGCGATGGGATACACCGTGGAGTACGACCTGCACCTGTATGCCAAGCGCACCTGGGCGCTGGCGAAGGACTGGGGCACCGCGGCCGAGCACCGCGCGCGCGTCGCCGATCACCTCGTAGGGAAGGACCTGCTGTGAGCGAAGAGGAGCCCGTCCGGTACGAACGGCGGGGGGCTGTCGCGATCGTGACGATGGACCGCCCCGACTACCGCAACGCCCAGAACTCCAAGATGACCTACGCCCTCGACGCGGCTTACTACCGCGCCGCCGCGGACGACGAGGTCAAGGTCGTGGTCCTCGCCGGAGAGGGCAAGCACTTCAGCGCCGGCCACGACATCGGCACGCCCGGTCGGGACATCGACCAGTCCTTCGATCGCACGGCGACGCTGTGGTGGGACCACACCACGCACGAGGGTGGCGCGTCGCGTTTCGCCCGCGAGTCCGAGGTTTACGTCGGCATGTGCCGGCGTTGGCGGGAGCTGCCCAAGCCGACCATCGCGATGGTGCAGGGCGCCTGCATCGCGGGGGGGCTGATGCTCGCCTGGTCGTGCGACCTGGTCATCGCCTCCGACGACGCGTTCTTCGCAGATCCCGTGGTACGTATGGGAATCCCGGGTGTGGAGTACTTCGCGCACCCGTGGCAGATGGGGCCGAGGTTCGCCAAGGAGTTCCTGTTCCTCGGCGAGCGGGTCGATGCGGCACGGGCGAGGGAGCTCGGCATGGTCAACCGGGTCGTGCCCCGCGCCTCCTTGCAGGACGAGGTCATGGCGGTCGCGGACAAGATCGCGGAGATGCCCGCTTTCGGGCTGGCGTTGACGAAGAAGGCCGTCAATCAGTGCGAGGACCAGATGGGGCTGCGTGACGGCATCGACAGCGTCTTCGGGCTGCACCACCTCGCGCATGCGCACAACGCCGAGGTCGGCATCGACTCGCTCGCCGGCCAGAACGCCAAGTCCATGAAAGACGCCGCGACGTGAGCGACGTGTATGAGATCCAGAAGCTCAAGTACGCGTACGGCCGCTTTCTGGACACCAAGGACTTCGCGAGCATGTGCGGCCTGATGACCGAGGACGTCACGGTCGCGTACGGCGGAGGGGCCATCACCCTGCAGGGCCGCGCCGCCGTCGAGGACTACCTGTCCAAGGCGATGGGCGCCCGCACCATGCTGAGCTCGCACCTGTTCAGTCACCCCGAGATCGAGGTCGACGGCGACACCGCGACCGGCCGGTGGGCGTTGCAGGACGTGGTGATCCTCGAGGATTTCGCGATGGCCATCCGCGGGGCGTCGCTGTATGAGGACCGCTATGTCCGCGTCGATGGTCGCTGGCTCATCCAGCACACCGGCTACAAGCGCCTCTACGAGGAGATCGGGCCCCGCGGCGAAGGCGTGCGGACGACCGCGTCCTGGTACGGCACCGAAGGACGGTCCTCCCTTGTCTGACGAGTCCTTCGTCCGGGTCGAGAAACCCCGCCCCCACATCTGCCTGGTCACCCTCGACCGCCCAGAACGCATGAACGCCATGGCGTTCGACGTGATGGTGCCGTTGCGGGAAACCCTCGAGGCCATCGCTTCCGACAACGACGTCCGGGCCGTCATCCTCACCGGTGAGGGTCGTGGCTTCTGTGCCGGCGCGGACCTCGTCGACGCCGGCTATCCCCCGGGCATCGACGGGCTCGCGCTGCCGTCGATCGCACGCCGCTCCATGAAGCTGCTCGAGGACGTCATCAGCACCGTCCGCGAGATGCCGCAGCCGGTCATCGCCGCCGTCAACGGCGCCGCCATCGGCGGAGGTTTCTGCCTCGCGGTGTCGTGCGACATCCGACTGGCGTCGTCGGCGGCCTACTTCCGTGCGGCGGGCATCAACAACGGGCTGACCGCCTCCGAGCTCGGCCTGTCCTACCTGCTGCCGCGCGCCATCGGGTCGTCGCGGGCCTTCGAGATCATGCTGACCGGCCGGGACGTCGACGCAGCTGAGGCCGCCGCCATCGGGCTGGTCTCCCGGACCGTCGAACCAGGCGTGCTGCTCGAGGAGTGCTTCGCCGTCGCCGAAAAGATCGTCGGCTTCAGCCACGTGGGGGTGCAGCTCACCAAGCAGACCCTGCGGTCCGGACTCGAGGCCAGCAGCCTCACCTCGCACATGGAGCACGAGGGCCTGGCTCAGCTCTATGTGCGGCTGCTGACCAAGAACTTCGAGGAGGCCATCACGGCCCGTCGCGACGGCCGGCAGCCCCAGTTCAAGGACTGACCGCGGCCGGGAAGTCCCCTACGTCTGCTGATGTGGCCACCTGAGCGGCACGGCGGAGCAGACGCAAGCGGGAGGGACGGCCACGACATCGACTGCAAGGTCGACGCCATCGGTGCGATGCAGCTCAAGTCCAGCGTCGTCCGAAAAGCCTGAACGGCGCGGGGGTCACCTACAGGCGTTCGAGGATCGTCACGTTGGCCTGGCCGCCGCCCTCACACATGGTCTGCAGTCCGTAGCGCCCACCGGTGCGCTCGAGCTCGTGCTGCATCGTGGTCATCAGCCGGGCCCCGGTCGCGCCGAGCGGGTGGCCCAGCGCGATTGCTCCCCCGTTGGGGTTCACCTTCGACGGATCGGCCCCCGTCTCCTTCAACCACGCGAGTACGACGGAAGCGAACGCCTCGTTGATCTCGACCACATCGACATCACCGATGGACATCCCTGCGCGGGCCAGGGCGTGCGCAGTGGCCGGGATCGGGGCGGTGAGCATCAGGATCGGGTCGTCACCGCGTACGGAGAGGTGGTGGATCCGGGCCCGCGGCGTCAGGCCGTGCTCGCGAAGGGCCCGCTCCGACACCACGAGCAGGGCAGCAGCCCCGTCGGTGAGC
>JANOTZ010000309.1:0-7623 GCA_031416735.1 Frankiales bacterium | reverse complement strand
TTCCCCAGGGTCGCCCAGCCCGCCGACCGCGCGATGCCGCCCCAGGAGTAGGTCGACTCGACCTCGCCGCGCCCCAGAACCCGGGCGGCTAGCGCGATCAGCCGGTTCAGCACGGCAGGGACGAGCAGGACGAGAAGGGGTACGGCGGCAAGCGGCGCCCACCACAGGGTGCGGGCAGCCTCGTCGCCGGCGAAGGGGAGCAGGGCTATGCCGAGCACCAGTCCGCCGGTCACACTGACGGCCAGGGCGAGCAGCGCCCCGGAGGCCATCCGCAGCGGTGAGATGCCGACGCGGCGCCCGAGCTGGGCCTGCGTGAGGACCGGCCACACCGAGCCGGGGAGGTACTTCCCGATCTGCCCGACCCCGTAGATCCGCAGGCCGTCCCGCAGGGGCAGCTCCACCCCGCCGTCGGTGACGGCGGCCAGCCAAGACACGAACAGGGCGAGCACGGCCAGGAAGCCGCACAGCAACGACGCCAACAGTGCCGGGACCGTCAGTTGCCCGACGGCGTCCTTGAGCTCGGTGCCGCGGCTGGCGATCGCCCAGCCGGCGCCCGCCAGGCAGAGCAGGAACAGCGCGGAGGTCAGCAGCTTCCTGCCGAGCCCGCCGCGCGGCGGAGCCTGCGTCACCGACGGACTACTTGGTCAGTCGGGTGGGCAGCTGCCGGGTGGTCCGCCCGGCGGGGCGACGGTCACCGGGAGTGCCCAGCCAGATGAAGGTCGGCATGATCGGCGCGAGGGCTCGCCACACCGCGGGCGGGGTCTTCTCGAGCCGTGGCGGGACCAGGTCGGTGGCCGCGAACTCGCGCGGCTCCGACAGCACCGTGTAGGTGTAGTCCCACAGCGACAGGCCCTGGCACATGGTGAGCAGCCCGGCCTTGGTGCGGAACTGCTCGTAGTAGTCGTCGGCCCGTCCGAACGCCGACACGTAACGGTCGGCGAGGCGCTTGGGCAGCCACGACAGGAACGGCAGCCGGTAGTGGGGTTCCATCACGCCGCGCTTGTTGCCGAAGCCGAAGTAGGCCACGCCGTCGTCCCGCAGGACCCGGCGCACCTCGTCGAGCACCTTGTCGGCATCCACGACGTGCTCGTAGATGTGGTTGAAGACCACGATGTCGATGGACTTGTCGGCGAACGGCAGGGCGGAGCCGTCCGCGCACAGGAAGTCGGCGTGGCTGCCGAACAGCGAGTCGGCGTGCACCAGCCCGGGCACGTCGATGTCCAGGCCCATCACGTTCAGGCCGGACCGGCGCATGGTGTCCACCGTGTAGCCGGTGGAGCAGCCGATGTCGATCGCGGTGAGCCCGGAGAGGTCCTCGCGGCCCAGGAAGTGCTGCAGGACCGAGACGATCTTGTCGGCCTTCTGGCGCCGCTTCTGCTCGTCGTGCGTCTTGTACTGCAGCTCCGAGTAAGCCAGTTGCGGCTTGCGTTGGGCCTCGCCGGACTTCGGCACCCAGAGCCTCCCGTTCCGCGCTCGGCTGCTGGCGGTCAACAGCTGGCACCGATGATAGGCGGGTGCTTTGAGCGGGGCTGGGCGCCGGTGTGTGACCATTCCAGAGTCCCCTCATGGTGCCGGGACGACGAACGACGACCAACGAGGTGCGCGTGACCGAACGGCTCAGCCCCCTGGACGTCTCCTTCCTCTACATGGAGACGCCGACCACCCCCATGCACGTGGGTGGCGTGGCGATCTTCGAGCCGCCCGCCGACGGGTTCGACCACGATCGGCTGTGCGACCTGATCAGCCAGCGCATCGGCCTGGTCCCGCGCTACCGGCAGAAGGTCAAGTGGGTGCCGGGGCGCCTGGCGAACCCGGTGTGGGTCGACGACCCCGACTTCGACGTGGCCTACCACGTACGCCGTTCCGCGCTGCCGAAGCCGGGCACCCGGGCGCAGCTGCAGGAGCTGGTCGCACGCCTGCAGAGCCGGCAGCTCGACCGCGGCCGCCCGCTCTGGGAGATCTACCTGGTCGAGGGGCTCGAGAACGGCCAGGTCGCGATTGTCACCAAGACCCACCACGCGATGGTGGACGGCGTCTCCGCGCTCGACATCGGGACGGTCATCCTCGACCTGGAGCCGACGCCCCGCGAGGTGCCGCAGGACGACTGGACGCCACGCAAGGAGCCGGGGGCACTCGGCCTGATGGCCGGAGCCGTCACCGACTTCGTGTCCCGGCCGACCGGTGCCATTGACACTGCCCGTGCCGCCGCCGGTGACCTGCGCGCCACCGCCGGCAAGGTCGTCACCGTCGCAGGGGGAGTGCTGGCGCAGGCGAAGCTGATGGCCCGGCAGGCTCCGGACACGCCGCTCAACGTGGCGATCGGGGAGCAGCGCCGCTTCGGCATGGCGGCCACCGACCTTGACGACTACAAGCGGGTCCGCAAGGCGCACGGCGGCACCATCAACGACGTCGTGCTGACCACCGTGAGCGGGGCGCTGCGCACCTGGCTGCTCACCCGCGGCGAGAAGGTCACGCCCACCACGGTGGTGCGCGCCATGGTCCCGGTGTCGGTGCGGGCCGACGAGGAGAAGGGCCAGCTGGGCAACCGGGTCTCGTCGTACTTCGTCGACCTTCCCGTCGGTGAGGGCAGCGCGGTGATGCGGCTGCACCAGGTGTCGTTCGCGATGCGCGGCCACAAGGAGAGCGGATCCTCGGTCGGTGCCGACGCTCTCGTGCAGCTGTCCGGCTTCGCCCCGCCGACGATCCACGCACTGGGGGCACGCACCGCCAGTGTCATGACGCGCCGGCTGTTCAACCTGGTGGTGACCAACGTCCCAGGGCCGCAGTTCCCTTTGTACG
This sequence comes from Frankiales bacterium, assembly GCA_031416735.1. Lineage (GTDB taxonomy): Bacteria > Actinomycetota > Actinomycetes > Mycobacteriales > SCTD01 > RYN-111. The sequence goes on along the minus strand of JANOTZ010000309.1, from coordinate 4,824 downwards.
CAGCGGGTGCACGGATGCTGTCGATGTACCCCGTCGTGCCGCTGGCCAAGAACCAGGCCGTCAGTGTCGGCCTCACCTCCTACAACGGTGGGGTGTTCTACGGCCTCAACGCCGACCGGGACGCGATGCCCGACATCGATGTCCTCGCGTCGTGCATCGAAGAGTCGCTGGCCGAGCTCGTCGGGACGATCTGATGCGCCGCGGTCTGGTCCTGGGGGCCGGCGGTGTCCTCGGCGCCGCCTGGACGGTGGGGGCGCTCGCTGCCGTCGAGGAGCAGCTGGGCTGGGACCCGCGCGAGGCCGAGGTCCTCATCGGCACTTCCGCCGGCTCGGTCCTGGCCAGCGCGCTCGCCTGCGGCATCAGCGTGCAGGAGCTCCTCGACCATCAGCGGGGCGTGCCCGACCCGCGCATCACCTTCGACCCCGACAGTGACTCGGGAGGCGCGCTGCCCCCCATGCCGCGGCCCTTCGTCGGGTCCCCGCGCGGGGTGCTCAACGCCTCCTTGCGCCCGTGGCGCACCACACCGATGGGTGCGCTGGCGACCGTGCTCCCGCAGGGACGCGGCTCGATCGCGGCGCTCGGCACCCTCATCGACGGGGTGCTGCCCGGTGGCGGCTGGGCCCCGCACCCGGCGACCTGGATCGTCGCGATGGACTACGAGACCGGCCGTCGGGTGCCGTTCGGCAGGATCGGTTCGCCGCTCGCCCCGCTCCGGGACGCGGTGATGGCGTCCTGCGCGATCCCCGGCTGGTACCAGCCGGTGCGGATCGCCCGGAAGCGCTACGTCGACGGTGGCGTCTGCTCGCCGACCTCGGTGGACCTCGCCGCCAAGCTCGGCCTCGACGAGGTCGTCGTCCTCTCACCGATGACGTCGCTGTCCTACGACAGCCCCGACGCTGTGGCGGCGCGGATCGAGCGGCGCTTCCGCCGGCTCGTCACCAAGCGGGTCGTCGGCGAGCTGAAGAAGGTTGCCGCGACCGGCACCAAGGTGACCTTCCTCGGTCCGACTGCTGAGGACCTCACCGTCATCGGCGCCAACCTGATGGACCCGCGGCGCCGCACCGAGGTGCTCGAGTGCTCGCTGCGCACCTCGTCGCTGGCCCTGCGCTCCGGAGTGGCCCAGGGGGCGGCCTGAGTGCGCGTCTACCTGCCGTCCACCCTGTCCGAGCTGCGTGCGCTGCTCGACACCGGCAGCCTCGGCGACCCGCCGCTGCCCGGTTACGCGGTCACGCCGGCCCTGCGCGAGTGGTACGCCGAAGGCGGCACCGAGGAGCTCGAGTACGCCGCCCTGACCCTCGCCGCCCGCGCCTCCGTCCGGCTCCTCGACGCAGACCCGGACGCTGTACGGCGAAGGGTGGTCGTCGTCGTGGAGGTGCCCGACGCGTCGGTGACACCGGTGCCGCACGTCGACCGCGCCGCGGTCAAGGTCGGCCAGGTCGTGCCGCTGAAGCTGGTGCAGTCCGTGCAGGTCGACGACCCCTCGGCCGTCGAGGACGTGACGGTGGCTGCTGATGCGGTCGTCGAGGCCGACCTCGGCTCCGACGATGCGGCGTTCCGGGTGGAGCAGGCCGACGGCCATGAGCTGCAGTGGTACGCCACCCAGGAGATCGGCCCCCTGCTCGAGCTCGGGTAGGACTGTCCCCAGCGCCCAGCGCCCAGCGCCCAGCGAGATTCCCCGCCGAGGAACGTTGCGTTCAGGCGGCGGCGCGGCGTCCCTCGACCGACGGGTGCGGAGACCGCGCCGGCAGCTCGACGAGCATGCCGACGGCGGCGGGGACGCGGGCCTCCCGCAGGAAGCAGCCGCAGACCGCGAGCAGCCACGGCAGCTCCAGTGCCCAGGCGACCAGGACGCCGGCCTCGGCGGAGCCGAAGCGGAGCTCCCCGACATACCGCCCGAGCTGGGCCGGCCAGGTCAGCAGCACGAGCAGCCCGACGGTCAGGACGACCAACTCGAGGGCGTGGTCGAGACGGCCCTTGCGTCGTACCCGGGACGTGGGGGTCCGGCCGGGATGGGTGCGGCGCGGGAAGCGGACCGAAGGGAGCAGCTCGGACGGGTAGTCACGGATGATCCGCTGCATCATCACGAAGGTCGCGAGGACCAGCAGCAGGTCACCGGTGAGGACGGCGGGCTCGGGGAGCAGGTCGACGAGCTGACCGGCCGACCGGAGCAGGACCGCGATGACCGCGAGGGCCAGGGCGCCGCCCTCGAGCACCTCCCGGCTCAGCCACCAGAGCGCATGCGCTGCCTGCCGCGGGCCCTCGGGGGTCTCCGGCTCGAGCACCTCCGGGTCGTGCCCGTGGGCCAAGGCCCCGACCCGGACGTCGACCGGAAGGGCGGCCGGTTCGGCCCGTTGGGTGCGCGGCCGCCAGGTGACCACGTCCTGCCAGCGGGAGTGCAGCCAGCCGGTGAACCCCGCCCAGGCGCGGACGGTGGCCCGCGGGCTCAGGAGCACCGTCGTGCTGATCAGGACGACCAGCGCGACATAGCTGCTGAACTCCGCGACCTTGCTCACGTCGCTGCCGGGGGAACGGTCACAGCTCGCAGCGTAGAGCCGATCGGGCCCGCTGGGGGGCTGCCGGGGGGAACTACCGGGAGAAAATAGTGGCAGCATGAGGGCACGTACAGCTGGACGATCAACGCAAGGGAGGCCCCCGTGCTCGACGCCACCACCGTGGTTCCGACCCCCGTGAACGAGCCGATCAGGCAGTACGCCCCCGGCAGCTCGGAGCGAGCTTCGCTCGAGGCGCGCCTGAAGGAGCTGGCCAGCGAGCAGCTCGACCTGACGACCACCGTGGACGGGGTGCAGTCCCTCGGCAAGGGCGCCCGCATCGACGTGGTCCAGCCGCACCGGCACAGCGCGCTGCTCGGCGTCACCGCTGAGTCCGACGCCTCCGAGTGGCAGCGCGCCGTCGACGCGGCGAGGAAAGCGGCGCCCGCGTGGCGGGCGCTGCCCTACGACGACCGCGCGGCGGTGCTCCTCAAGGCGGCCGACCTGCTCGCCGGACCGTGGCGCGACACCATCAACGGCGCCACCATGCTGGGCCAGAGCAAGACCGTCTTCCAGGCCGAGATCGATGCCGCCTGCGAGTTCATCGACTTCCTGCGCTTCAACGTGGCGTTCGGTCGGCAGCTGCTCGCCGAGCAGCCGGTGTCCTCCCCGGGCGTGTGGAACCAGATGGACCATCGCCCGCTCGAGGGCTTCGTCCTCGCCATCACGCCGTTCAACTTCACGGCCATCGCGGGCAACCTGCCGTTGGCGCCGGCGCTGATGGGCAACACCGTGGTGTGGAAACCCTCGCCGACGCAGCAGTTCTCCGCGCACTTCACGATGCGCCTGCTCGAGGCCGCGGGGCTGCCTCCGGGCGTCATCAACATGGTCACCGGTTTCGGTGAGGCGTCCTCGGTCGCGTTGGAGCACCCCGACCTGGCCGGCATCCACTTCACCGGCTCGACGGCCACCTTCCAGCACCTGTGGCAGGAGGTCGGCAAGAACATTTCCCGCTACCGCAGCTATCCCCGGCTGGTCGGCGAGACCGGAGGCAAGGACTTCGTCCTGGCCCACGAGTCCGCCGACGTTGCCGCACTCGAGATCGCTTTGGTACGAGGGGCTTTCGAGTACCAGGGGCAGAAGTGCTCGGCGGCGTCCCGGGCCTACGTGCCCCGTTCGCTGTGGGAGGGCGGGCTGCGTGACTCGCTCGCCGACCGGGTGCGCTCGCTGTCCTACGGCGACGTCACCGACCTGTCGCACTTCGGCGGCGCGGTCATCGACGGGCGCGCCTGGTCGCGGCTGTCGGGAGTGGTCCGGGGTGCCGCGTCCGACCCCGATCTGACGGTGCTGGCCGGTGGCACCGCCGACGACAGCGAGGGCTTCTTCGTCAGCCCGACCGTCCTGGAGACCACCAACCCGCTGCACGAGGTCATGACCCGCGAGTACTTCGGCCCGGTCCTCGGCGTCTACGTCTACGACGACTGGTCGTCCGTGCTTCCGCTGGTGGACTCCAGCGCCCCGTATGCCCTCACCGGCGCGGTGCTCGCCCAGGACCCCTACGCGATCGCCGAGGCGTCAGCGGCTCTCCGGTTTGCGGCCGGCAACTTCTACATCAACGACAAGCCCACCGGTGCGGTCGTCGGGCAGCAGCCGTTCGGTGGGGCTCGCGCGTCGGGGACCAACGACAAGGCGGGCTCGGTCCTCAACCTGCTCCGGTGGACCTCTCCGCGCACCGTGAAGAGGACGCTCGTCCCTCCTCACGACCACCGCTACCCGCACATGGGCTGAGCAGATGACCGAGCCGCTGGACCCGTCGAAGGACCCGGACCGTTTCGACCCGCTGGGCCTCACCGTTCCTGACCCGGAAGCCTCCGGACCAGGGGGCAGTCCTGAGCCGGTTGTGCTCCGCGGCGACGAGACCCTCATCGAGCTGCTGGGGGAGGGCGCGCAGGCCGACCCGCGGGACAACCTCTTGTGGCTATGGGGTCTCGTCGGAATCCTGAGCTTCCTGGCCCTCGTCAGCCTGCTCATCCAGTTGCGATGACTCCGTCGTCTGCTCACGTGACGCCTTCTGCCGATGCGGCCGTGGGGACGCCCTCGGCTTCTGCTGACGGCATGACGCGCCGTTGGCTCGCGGTCTTCGCGGTCGTGGTCGTCATCGGCCACCACACCGGCACCATGCTGGCGCCTCTCGGCAGCGTCGGCCCCACCCGATGGGCGGACTGGGTCGACCTGCTCCTGCCCTACCTCCTGGTCGGCGCAGCGGCGATGGTGCTGCTCCGCGCGCAGGCATCTCGGCAGGCCTGGGTGGTCCTGGGAGTCGGCGCCCTCGTCT
>JANOTZ010000308.1:0-2200 GCA_031416735.1 Frankiales bacterium | reverse complement strand
GATGTCTGCGGCCTTCGAGTCGACGTTGCGAATCTCCTTCGAGGTCCGTGGTGGCCTGTTCATGCGCCAGATCCACCACTGGGCAGCCCTGCTGTTCATGGCGGCGATCGTGGTCCACCTCATGCGGGTGTTCTTCACCGGCGCCTTCCGCAAGCCGCGTGAGCTCAACTGGGTCATCGGCGTCGGGCTGCTCGTGCTCGGCATCCTCGAGGGCTTCGCGGGCTACTCCCTCCCCGACGACCTGCTGTCCGGCACGGGCCTGCGCATCGCCTACTCGATCGCGCTGTCCATCCCGGTCATCGGCACCTGGGCGGCGTTCCTCGTCTTCGGCGGTGAGTACCCGGGCGGCGACATCATCGAGCGCCTGTACCCCATCCACATCCTGCTCGTCCCCGGCATCATCCTGGGCCTCATCACCTTCCACATGATGCTGATCTGGTACCAGAAGCACACCCAGTTCGCCGGCCCCGGCCGCACCGAGAACAACGTCGTCGGCAGCAAGATCTACCCGGCGTACGCCGCCAAGGCCGGCGGTTTCTTCTTCCTGGTGTTCGCCGTCCTGACCCTGCTCGGTGGCCTCGCCCAGATCAACCCGATCTGGCTGTACGGCCCCTACGACCCGTCCCAGGTCTCGGCCGGCTCCCAGCCCGACTGGTACGTCGGCTTCCTCGACGGCTCGACCCGGTTGATGCCCAACTGGGAGATCGGCTTCTGGAACTACACGTTCTCCCCGAACGTGCTGCTCCCGACGCAGGTCCTGCCCGGTGTGCTGTTCGGTCTGCTCGCCGTCTACCCGTGGGTCGAGGCCAGGCTGACTGGCGACAAGGCCTACCACAACCTGCTCGACCGGCCGCGGGACAACCCGGTCCGCACCGCCCTCGGGGCGATGTCGATCAGCTTCTACCTGCTGCTCCTCGTAGCCGGCGGCAACGACATCATCGCGGTGATCTTCCACCTGTCGATCAACGAGATCACGTACTTCCTGCGGGCCGCGCTGTTCGTCATCCCACCGCTGGTCTACATGGCCACCAAGCGCTTCTGCCTGTCGCTGCAACGCGCCGACGACGAGCTGCTCCATCACGGCATCGAGTCGGGCACCATCCGGCGCCTGCCGTCCGGTGAGTTCGTCGAGGACACGGTGCCGCTGCCTTCGCAGTACGCCGTTCTGCTCGCGACCACGCCGGAGCGCAAGGAGATCGTCGGTCACAGCGAGGGACATGCCCCTGCGCTGCCCGCAGCTCCGCGCGGCTTCTTCAAGCCCCGCGGTGGCGCCCCGGCTCCCGAGCCTGAGCAGCCTCAGCTCGAGACCACCACGGACTGACCCCGCTCCCCTGTACGTCGAAAGCGCCCGTCTCCCCCTCAGGGAGGCGGGCGTCCTTCGTGTGTCCCGAGCTGCGTCGTCCGTCTCCCCCGGAGGCCCCTGTCCCCCCCGTTGCGTCTGCCTCGGCCAGGCGGCCGGCATGGCCACATGAGCGGACGTAACGCCAGCCGCCGCCTTGGCACGCATCGCCGCAGCACTCACGTCCTGTGGACACGCTTCCGCGGGAACGTCTGGGCGTCAGGAGGGCGCTGTCCACTCCACTGGCGTGCTCGCGGCCACGAAGAGCGGGACGGCGGCGTGCTCGGCCACGTTCGCCCTGCCTGGGAGGTGGCCCAGCTCGATGGCGACCGCCACACCGATGCAGGTGGCGCCCGGCGGTGGAGTCTCGCGGTACTGGTCACGCATCCCGGCTCACCAGCGGCTGGAGGATGTCCGGCCGGCGCTCCCACACCGCCCTGACATCGGTGAACCTGACGCCCTCAACGGGCCAACCGACAACGCGGCCAAGCACCGATGCGACGCGCTCATCGACCTCATCGACCCGAGGGAACTGCCCTGCGGTCACGTCCGCAGCCTGGTGCACATGGGCTGAGGCCACCCTTTCGCCGTACCCGCCTGCCCTGCTGTGCCGGAGGCCCCCGTACTCGATGATCTACCCCTTGTGGCTGCGCCGGTCAGCGTGGCGGCAGCAAGAGGAGGTAGATCATCCGCAGGTCGGCGATGATCTACCCCTTGTGGCTGCGCCGGTCAGCGTGGCGGCAGCAAGAGGAGGTAGATCATCCGCAGAGAGGGGCGCGTCGGGGGCGGTCCGCGGGTCGGGGGCGGTCCGCGGGTCGGGGCGGTCCGGCGGGCGGGGGGGCGGTCCGGCGGGTCGGGGGC
>JANOTZ010000307.1:0-7496 GCA_031416735.1 Frankiales bacterium | reverse complement strand
CACCGGCGCCGCCCACCACGCTGATCGCGGCCGTCGGCGACCGTTTCCTCGACCTGAGCTGGTCGGGGGGCGGGGGCGTCGGAGCGGTGGTGCGAGACGTCACGGGCCAGCCTTCGCCGTACACGACGACGACAGGTCGGGCGGTGGTGCCGGCGAGCCCGACGACGGCCAGGGACACCGGCTTCACCAACACCGGCACCGCTACCTACGCGGTGTGGTCGACCGAGAGCGACGGGACGACGAGCGACACCCCGCTCGTCCAGGACGTCGTCAAGGCGCCGCCGGTCAGCACCGCCCTGACCTTCTCGACCTCCGTCACCGCGGTCCCGTGGGGACGGGCGCTGACCTTCATCGGAAGGCTCACCAGGCCCAGCGGGGTTCCCGTGGCGGGACAGCCCGTGGAGCTCTCCGGCCGGATCGGCGGCACGAGCACCACCACGCTGCTGCGCCGCCTCATCACCAACGCGGATGGCGTCGCGCGCACGTCGCTGGCCCCGAGCCGGTCGACCGACTACTCCTTGCGCTTCAAGGGCGACGCCTTCTCCCTCGCCACCACCAGCCCCCACCGGGTGGTGCGGGTGCTGCCCCGGGTGTCGATCGCCCTGGCCCCCGCCGAGATCGTCCGGGGGGAGACGAGCGCACTGACCGGCCGGGTCGTTCCCCTCCTGGCGGGCGCGGTCCTGACCGTCCAGCAGCGGGTCGGCACGACCTGGATGACCACCGCGCGCATCCGGACCGCAGCCAACGGGACCTACCGGCTGGCGCTCGCTCCTGGTCTGGGTGCCTACACCTACCGGGTCCTGCTGCCAGGCAGCGCAGCCCTGCTGCCCGTGACCTCGCCGGTGGTGACGCTGCGGGTCAGCGCCCGTGACCTGGCCTCCGGCGCGAGGGGTGAGGACGTGCTCGCCCTCCAGCGGAGGCTCATCGCGATGGCGTACGACCCGGGCAGGCAGGACGGGGCCTTCGGCTACGACCTGCAGCACGCCGTGATGACCTTCCAGAAGGTCGAAAGGCTCCCCGTCACCGGGCGTTGGACGAAGGTGGAGCGGGCCAGGGCAGGCCGCCCGACGGCCTGGCGGCTGCGGTATCCCGGGTCCGGGCGGGCGGTCGAGATCAGCATCACCCGGCAGGTGCTCGTGCTGTCCCAGGCCGGCAAGGTCGTGCGGTTCGTCGATGTCTCGTCGGGCAACGACAAGCCCTACACCTACGAGGGGACGCCGGAGGTGGCGCGCACCCCGCGCGGCCGGTTCGCCATCGAGCGCTCCATCGACGGCGTGCGGGTCAGTCCCCTCGGCGAGCTCTACCGGCCCGCCTACTTCTTCCAGGGCTGGGCCGTGCACGGCAGCGGCAGCGTGCCCAGCTACCCCGCCAGCCATGGTTGCGTCCGGGTCACCAACCCGACCATGGACCGGCTCTTCGCCTTGCTGGTCAAGGGAACTCCGGTCGCCGTCTACGACGAGTAGCCGGCACTAGGCTGGTGCTGTGGCTGACCCGTCGACCTACCGACCTGCGGTAGGGACAATCCCGCTCGCGCCCGGGGTCTACCGCTTCCGCGACGACAAGGGCCGGGTCCTGTACGTCGGGAAGGCCAAGAGCCTGCGCCCCCGGTTGTCGTCGTACTTCCAGGACCTGCAGGGACTCCACCCGCGCACCCAGCAGCTGGTCACCACCGCCGCCTCGGTCGACTGGACCGTGGTCAGCACCGAGGTCGAGGCGCTCCAGCTGGAATACACCTGGATCAAGGAGTTCGACCCGCGCTTCAACGTGAAGTACCGCGACGACAAGAGCTATCCGTCGCTGGCGGTCACCCTCAACGAAGACTTCCCGCGGCTGCAGGTGATGCGCGGGCCCAAGAAGAAGGGCGTGCGGTACTTCGGCCCCTACTCCCATGCCTGGGCGATCCGGGAGACCCTCGACCTGCTCCTGCGCATCTTCCCGGCCCGCACCTGCAGCGCCGGGGTCTTCAAGCGGGCCGGGCAGGTCGGGCGGCCGTGCCTGCTCGGCTACATCGACAAGTGCTCCGCGCCCTGCGTCGGCAAGGTGTCGCAGGCAGAGCACCGGGCGATCGTGGAGGACTTCTGCGACTTCATGTCCGGCTCCTCGACGACGTTCCTCAAACGCCTCGACCAGCAGATGACCGAGGCCGCGGGATTGCAGGATTACGAACGGGCCGCGCGACTGCGCGACGACATCACCGCGATGCGCAAGGCCCTGGAGAAGCAGACCGTGGTCTTCGACGACGCCACCGACGCGGACGTGGTCGGCATTGCCGAGGACGCCCTCGAGGCCGCCGTACAGGTCTTCCATGTCAGAGGCGGCAGGATCCGGGGGCAGCACGGCTACGTCGTGGACAAGGTCGAGGACCTCACGACCGGCGATCTGGTCGGGCAGTTCCTCACCCAGGTCTACGGGGAGGACGAGGACGAATACGGCGACACCCGCCAGGGCGCCGAGGTCCCGCGCGAGGTGCTGGTCCCGGCGCTTCCCCCTGATGCTGCGGCGATCACGAGCTGGATGCGCCAGCTGCGGGGGACCAACGTGTCGCTGCGCATCCCGCAACGGGGCGACAAGAAGGCCCTGATGGAGACCGTCGAGCGCAACGCCCAGCAGTCCTTCGCCCTCCACAAGACCAAGCGGGCAAGCGATCTCACCGCCCGGTCGAAGGCGCTCGCCGAGATCCAGGAGGCGCTCGAGCTCGAGGAAGCCCCGCTGCGCATCGAGTGCTTCGACGTCTCCAACCTGCAGGGCACTGCCGTAGTGGCGTCGATGGTGGTCTTCGAGGACGGGCTCGCCCGCAAGTCGGAATACCGCCGGTTCGCAGTCAAGGACGTGGAGGGGCAGGACGACGTCGCGTCCATGCACGAGGTGATCGGCCGCCGGTTCGCCCGCCATCTCGAGGACGTGCCGAAGGAGCTCGACGAGGACACCGGCCGGCCGCGCCGGTTCGCCTACCCGCCCAACCTGGTCGTGGTCGACGGCGGTCAGCCCCAGGTCGCAGCGGCCCAACGCGCCCTGGACGAGCTCGGCATCAACGACGTCGCGCTCTGCGGCCTCGCGAAGCGGCTCGAGGAGGTGTGGCTCCCCGGACAGGACGACCCGGTGATCCTGCCGCGCACCAGCGAGGGGCTCTATCTCCTGCAGCGCATCCGCGACGAGGCCCACCGTTTCGCGATCTCCTATCACCGCCAGAAGCGCTCCAAGACCATGACCACCAGCGCCCTCGACGGCGTCGCTGGGCTCGGCGAGACCCGACGGAAGGCGGTGCTGCGACACTTCGGTTCGCTCAAGCGGCTCAAGGCTGCGAGTGTCGAGGAGGTCACGGAAGTGCCAGGAGTCGGACGCCGTACGGCGGAAGCTGTCGTCGCCGCGCTCGCGGCCGCCGCTCCGGTCACCCCCGCCTTCGACCCGGAGACCGGCGAGGTCATCGCGTGAGTCCTGCTGACACGAACGAGGGTGCACCAGCGAGCCCCCAGGTCGTCGTCGTGACGGGGCTGTCCGGGGCCGGCCGGTCGACCGCCGCGCACTGCCTCGAGGACCTCGGTTGGTATGTCGTGGACAACTTGCCGCCGTCGATGATCGGCTCCCTCGTCGACCTGACGCTGGGGTCCGAGGGCGCCGTCGAGAAGATCGCGGTGGTCACCGACCTGCGGTCGCGGCCGTTCGTCGGGGACCTGCGCGAGGCCCTGGACGAGCTGGAGTTCGCGGGCATCGTGGCGAGGGTGCTGTTTCTCGAGGCCTCCGACGAGGCCCTGGTCCGCCGGTTCGACTCGGTGCGCCGACCCCACCCGATGCAGGACGACGGTCGGCTGGTCGACGGCATCGCCCGTGAGCGCGAACAGCTCCGGGACCTGCGCAACCAGGCCGACCTGGTCATCGACACCAGCGTGCTCAACGTCTACGAGCTCCGCAGCCGGGTGGCCGCGGCCTTCGACGAGGTGGCCTTCTCCGCGCCGCTCCAGCTGACCGTGATGTCCTTCGGCTACAAGTACGGCCTCCCGGTCGACGCGGACCTGGTGGTCGACTGCCGGTTCCTCCCCAACCCGCACTGGGTGCCGGAGCTGCGGGCGCAGACCGGCCAGGACCCCGCTGTCCGCGACTACGTGCTCGGCCAGCCGGGTGCCAGTCAGCTCCTGGAGCGCTACGACGGCGTCATGCGGCTGCTCACCGAGGGCTACCTGCGGGAGGGCAAGCGTTACGTGCTGCTCGCCGTGGGCTGCACCGGCGGCAAGCACCGCAGCGTCGCCATGTCCGAACAGCTCGGACGGCAGCTCAGCGGCAACGGCATCGACGTCCAGGTCCAGCACCGCGACCTGGGGCGCGAGTGAAGGTCGTCGCCCTCGGTGGGGGGCACGGGCTCGCGGCGTCGCTTCAGGCCCTGACGCAGGTGACGCCGGACCTCACCGCCATCGTCACGGTCGCCGACGACGGCGGGTCCAGCGGCCGGCTGCGGGACGAGCTCGGGGCGCTGCCGCCCGGTGACCTGCGGATGGCGCTGGCGGCGCTCGCCGCCGACGACGACTGGTCGGCCACCTGGGCCCGGCTCCTGCAGTACCGCTTCGACGGCGGAGGCCCGCTGTCAGGTCATGCCGTCGGCAACCTGCTGCTCACCGCGCTGGTCGAGACCACCTCGGGCGTGGTCGAGGCGCTCAACCTGATCGGTCGGCTCGTGGGCGCCCGCGGTCGGGTCCTGCCCTCCAGCACCACCCCGTTGCAGATCGTCGCCGAGGTCGCCGGGCTCGACCCCGACGATCGGCACGCGCTGACCGAGGTGGTCGGTCAGGTCGCGGTCGCGACGACACCGGGTTCGGTGTGCGCGGTGCACCTACGGCCGGAGCAGCCGCCGGCCTGCCAGGAAGCCGTCCAGGCAGTCCTCGACGCCGATTTCGTCGTACTCGGTCCTGGATCGTGGTTCACCAGTGTGCTGACCCACCTGCTCGTGCCGGACCTGCGTGAGGCCCTGGCCAAGACCTCAGCCAAGCGGGTGGTCGTCCTCAACCTGGCACCCCAGGCGGGGGAGACCGACGGCTTCTCGCCGGAGGCGCATCTGGAGGTGCTCGCGGCGCACGCGCCGGAGCTCGTCCACGACGTCGTTCTCGCCGATGAGGCAGCGGTGCTGGACAGGCGTGGTCTGATGTCTGCTGTCGAGTCGGCTGGGGGTCGGCTCGTGCTGGCCCCGGTCTCGCTGGGCGACGGCACCGCGCGGCACGACCCGAAGAGGCTCGCCGAGGCTTTCGCGGGGATCATGGGGATGCACACGAAGGGTGGGAACGCATGGCGATGACGTCTGCCGTCAAGGACGAGCTCTCGCGGCTCACGGTGACCAAGCCGTGCTGTCGCAAGGCGGAGATGGCGTCGCTGCTGCGCTTCGCCGGCGGACTGCACCTGGTGGCAGGCAAGATCGTCATCGAGGCCGACCTCGACGCCGGCAGCACCGCGCGCCGGTTGCGCAAGGAGATCGCCGAGGTCTACGGACACGCGAGCGACGTGCACGTCGTGGCACCCGGCGGGCTGCGCAAGGGCAACCGCTGGATCGTCCGGGTCTCCAAGGACGGCGACGGCCTGGCCCGTCAGTCCGGCCTGATCGACAGCAACGGCCGCCCGGTGCGGGGGCTCCCCCCGGCCGTCGTCAGCGGCGGGATCTGCGACGCCGCCGCCGCCTGGCGCGGGGCCTTCCTCGCCCACGGCTCACTCACCGAGCCGGGCCGCTCGTCCTCGCTGGAGATCAGCTGCCCCGGTCCCGAGGCAGCCCTCGCCCTCGTCGGCGCGGCCCGCCGGCTCGGCGTACAGGTCAAGGCGCGCGAGGTCCGCGGTGTCGATCGGGTGGTCGTCCGCGACGGCGACGCCATCGCCATCCTGCTCACCCGGCTCGGGGCCCACGAGGCCCTGATCGCCTGGGAAGACCGGCGGATGCGCCGCGAGGTCCGCGCCACCGCCAACCGGCTGGCCAACTTCGACGACGCCAACCTGCGCCGCTCGGCGCGGGCCGCCGTCGCTGCCGGTGCCCGGGTCGCCCGCGCACTGGAGATCCTCGGACCCGACGCCCCCGAGCACCTGCTGTCGGCCGGGCGGCTGCGGCTCGAGCACTCCAACGCCTCCCTCGAGGAGCTCGGTGCGCTGGCCGATCCGCCGATGACCAAGGACGCCGTCGCCGGCCGGATCCGGCGGCTGCTCGCGATGGCCGACAAGCACGCGGGTGACCTGGGGGTCCCCGACACCGAGGCCGCCGTGACCGCGGACATGCTCGCTCCGTGACCCCGCAGATCGCCCTCGCCGGGGCGCTTTCCCGGTGATCCCGCAGATCGCCCTCGCCGGGGCGGTCGACGGGGGAGTGCTGCGGGCCGCCGGCTGGCAGGTACGCGGCGCGCTCCACCTCACGCCCTACGACGACCTGCGCGACGTCCCGTCCTATGCCAGCCTCGAGGACCTGCTCGCCGACGCGACCCTCGACGCCGTAGCCCTCGACGGCGCCGACGACCTGCTCGCCCGGCACCTCCCGACCCTGCTCGAGCACGGCCTCCACGTCCTGCTCCCGTCACCCGCCCCGCTCGACCCCGATCTGCTGCGGGACGCGCGCGCAGTCCAAGGCCCCGGGTACGGCGAAACGCCCCGCCCCGTCGATGACCCCACTCGTCCGGCCCGGTCGGGGGCTTCCCCCGCCGAGGTGGTCGTCGGGTTGCTGCAGCGTTGGGAGCCGTGGGCGCTGACCGCCGCTGCGGCAGTGCCTCTCGTCGGCACGCCGGTGCTCCAGGCCACGGTCCGCGGCTGGCCCCGCGGGGTGGAGGCCGCCGCCGAGCTGGTCGACCTGGCCCGGTCCTGGTGCGGGGACGTAGTGAGTGTCTGCGCCGCCCCCGCCCCGCTGCCCGCCTCCGAGCTCGGGCCCGGGCTGCCCGTCGCGTGGTCGCTGCTGCACGCCTCCGGTGCGACCACCCTGGTCAGCCACGAGGGAGCTCCTCCGGTCGCGCGGTTGTCGTTCGCCACCGCCCGGTTGGAGGTGGGGCCGCTCGGGGCTCGCTGGGAGGGCGGTGCCGAGATCCCGCTGCTGGCGACCCCCGACCGCCGCGAGGTCCCCGACCCCGACGCGCCGCCCGCCCGACGCACCCCCGTTTCCGCCCCGCCCGTGCCGCCCTCGACCGCCACGCCCGTGCCGCCCTCGACCGCACCGACCTCGGTCCCCGCGCCGCCCTCGACCGCACCGACCTCGGTCCCCGCGCCGCTGATCCGGACCCCACCCGGCACCCCCGCCGGGCTGCTCGCGGCGGCCGTCGCCCTCCGGCACGCCGTCGCGACGGGGGAGGTCGCGACCGGCACCTGGCCGTGGGCCGCCGACCTCGGGGACCTGCAGGCCATCAGCCGGGTACTCGCCGCCCTGCGCGAGTCCGCCCGAGCGGAGGCCTCCGTCCGCGTCGCCTGACCCGACCGCCCGAAGCGCCCCCGCCGGACCCGGGCGCGGCCACGGCCTCCACCGAGCCGCCCCCGCCGGACCCGGGCGCGGCCAC
>JANOTZ010000306.1:0-10240 GCA_031416735.1 Frankiales bacterium | reverse complement strand
TGTCGACGTTGCGCAGCAGCGGCATGTGCGCGAACTGCGGGCGGTCCCAGCCGAGCCAGTCGAACAGCAGCAGGTGCTTGGGCGTGGAGGAGATCCACTCCTCACCGCGTACGACGTGGGTGATGCCCATCAGGTGGTCGTCGACCACGACGGCGAGGTGGTAGGTCGGGAAGCCGTCGCCCTTGAGAATCACCTGGTCGTCGGGCATCGGCGCGTTGATCTCGCCGCGGATCAGGTCCACGAAGTGCAGCGGCGGATCGGCGGGCACGAGCATCCGCACCACCGGCACGTCACTGCACCCGGGCAGCTGCGCGCGCTCCTCGTAGGTCTTGCCATGGCAGAGCCGGTCGTAGCCGGTGGGCACCTTTCGCTTCTGCTGGTCCTCGCGCATCTCCTGCAGCCGCGCCGGCGTGCACCAGCAGTAGTAGGCATTCCCCTGGGCCAGCAGGGTTTCGACGTGCGGTTTGTAGGTGTCGAGCCTTTCGCTCTGCCGGTACGGCGCAAAGGGACCGCCCCGGTCCGGGCCCTCGTCCCACTGGAGACCGAGCCAGGCCAACGTGTCGTAGACCTGCTGCTCGGAGTCGGCCTGGAACCGCGCCCGGTCGGTGTCCTCGACCCGGAGTACGAACTGGCCGCCCTGTTGGCGCGCGAAGGCCAGGTTGAACAGCGACATGTAGGCGGTGCCGACGTGCGGGTCGCCGGTAGGACTCGGTGCGACACGGACCCTGACGCTCATCGCGTGACCACCGGGTTCGTCAGCGGGCCGATGCCCTCGACGAGCACCGTGACGGCGTTGCCCGGCACCAGCGGGCCGACGCCCGCCGGGGTGCCGGTGAGGATGACATCGCCTGGCAGCAGGGTCATGAAGGCGGTCACCCACTCGATGATGGCGGGGATGTCGTGGAGCAGCTGCGAGGTGCGGCCGTCCTGGCGCACCTCCCCGTCGACCGCGCACTGCACCGCGATGTCCGTCACGTCGAGCTCGGTCTCGACCCACGGCCCGATCGGGCAGAAGCTGTCGTGGGACTTGCCGCGGGTCCACTGCCCGTCGGCCTTCTGGTGGTCCCGGGCCGTCACGTCGTTGCCGCAGGTGTAGCCCAGGATCACCTCGTGCGCCTTGGCCGCCGGCACGTCCCGGCACAGCCGGCCGATGACGATGCCGAGCTCCGCCTCGTGGTCGACGTGGGTGCTGTTGCGGGGCAGCACGATCGGGTCGCCCGGACCGATGACCGAGGTGGAGGGCTTGAGGAACACCACCGGGTCCTTCGGGGCCTCCCCGCCCATCTCCGCGACGTGGTCGGCGTAGTTCTTGCCGATGCACACGACCTTGCTGGGCAGCACGGGCGCGAGCAGCCGCACCTCCGTCATCCGGTGCCGGGCGCCGGTGAAGGTGATCGGTGCGAACGGGTGGCCGTCGAGGGCGGAGACGACGAGGTCGGCCGGGTCGGTGCCGGGGCCCTCCACGACGCCGAAGGAGACCACCCCGTCGAGGGCGAAACGGGCGATGCGCACGCAGACGTGCCTTCCAGGAGCCGGACGGGATGCAGTACCCGAGGCTAGTACGGCGGGTGGGCCGGGTCGCCTGGGCCGTCTAGCTAGAGCGCCTCGGTACGTCACCACGTCCCCATGTCCATGGCTTGGCCGACGTCATTCGAAGACGCTCTTGATCTTGACGCCCCCCCCCGCAGCAATACGGTCCCACAGCCCCGCCAACAGAGTGGGGCATTTCAGACACCTGTCGGCCTACCGGCTCGTACCGGATTCGCCACTGAAGGGATCGCCTTGTCCATCCGCACCCAGCTGGTTCGCGTCGTGACCGCGGTATCGATCGTTGTACCCCTCGTGCTCCTCGCGTCTCCCGCAAGCGCAACCGCCGTCTCACCCGTCACCTACCTCGTCGACGGGCAGTGGGGGCCGTCAAACAACGTGGACCAGGACACCCCCTGCGCCGCTCCCAGCGTGATTGGAAGCACCTGCAACATCAGTGCTGATTCTATGTCCGCAGCCCCGGTCACACTCGAGACGTGCCTCAATGAGGGGGAGGTCATCACCACGCCCGTCAGGATCGCCACCAACTTCGGGTGCAACGTCTCCTTCTCGGCCACCCTCACAGCGAAGGGCGCCGGAACGGTGGTCGCGGGCGGCGGCAACGAAGTCGACCCCAACGTGATCGCTGTAGGCGCTTGCGCCGGTTACACCATCTCAGACGCCACCATCACCGTGACCGACAACATCGCCGGCACCTACGCCGTCCCCGTGAAGGCCACAGTGACGAACCTGGGCTGGACGCTCCAAGGGCAGTACACCTACGTCGATGTCAGCAGGAGCAAGGCCTTCGTCCTGAACGCCGCGGGCACGATCTCGCCCGGCTGCGTCAAGCTTCGCAACGGAAATATCCGGTTCACCGGCCTGTTCAGCGGCAACTACCAGTTCGCGTAGTCAAACGTGCCTCCTGTGCGCGCTGGCTTTTTCCAGCCTGCGCGCACAGGAGGCGACGCAGGGATGGGCGTACCGACGGCGAAAGGTGGGGTCGTGAAGCACATGCACACAACGCTGACGATGTTGTTGCTGGTCGGCGCCCTGTCGTCCCCTTCTTCCGCGGCGACCGCTCCGGTTGCCTGCAAGATGCTGGACGTCCTGGAGATCCCAGCCCGCAGGCCGGTCGTCCTGTGCGTGAGCAAGCGAGACGAGACCGTCATCATCGCCCTGTCGACGGACGGCGGACGAGCTTTCTCCTCACGATCGCCGCTGGGCCTGCCGCCAGAGGGGGTGGACTACATCGCGGACGCCCTCCTGTCGCCCACCTACTCGACAGACCGTGCCATCTACCTGCGGTACCGCCAGACCGGTCTGTGGAAGTCAACCGATGGGGGGGCGAACTTCGCCCCCATCGATTTCCAAGGCGGTGCGGGCGGTGTCGAGCTCATGAGTCGCCTGCCGGACTTCAAGCTCGCAGGGCAGGCGTCTCCAAGCATCGCGCTGGGCAGCTCCCAGCCGGCCGTTCTCGTGTCGGACCGGCACATCCCGGTCGCCGGTTCCGAGAATCAGGAGGACCGCCTGTTCCTCCAGGCCGGTCGGGGACCTTCGTCCCGAGTGCTCCTCGCGAGCTGGCAGCCGCTGCTCACCGAACCAGCGGCCCAGATCGTCGTGTCGGCGTGCGACGCTCTCCTGTCCTGCACGACCCAGCGGGTGACACTGACCAAGAACGCCCGCTTGATCGGCATGGCCGCGGAGCCCTCCGCGGCCGGCAACACGGTCGTCGTCGCCACGCATGGACCCTCCTACGTGTGGAGCTCTCGTGACGGTGGCCGGACCTTCAGCCCACAGGCTGCACTCGGCAAGCTCTTACGGGATATCGAGGTGCGCAATCGCGCCAGCACCAAGATATCGGTGCCGGCGATCCTGCCCGGCGGTCGGCACTGGATCATCGCGCTTACGACGGCGAGCGAGAACTTCTTCCTCCACACCTACGACGCCGGCGCACACTGGCGCGCGGTGCCGACCGCGTTCATCAACAGCCTGCCCGTGCTCCGCTCCGACTCCCGGGGCTTCGTGTATGCCAGCGGAGGCTTCCAGTGCTCGTCGGACGCCGGACGCACGTGGCGGCTGCGCTGCCCCTGATGGTCCCTGGTTGAGGTTGACGGACCTTCAGCGCAGCAGGTCCTGGGCCACGTCCGTGATCCGATCGACCCACCAACCGAGCTCGGCAGCATCCCCAGTCTTGGACCAGCCGAGCAGCACGAAGGCACCCAGCAGGGACAGCTCCAACTGCCGGTCGAACCAGCCGTCCGTGGCGATCCCCTTGCGTTCCAAGGCTTCCCGGTACGCGTCGATCGTCTGCTCCTTGCTACAGAGCAGCCGGTCGCAGACTGGTGCGTGCCTACGAGCAGGAACAGATGCCGGGACCCGGCGAGGTTGCGTGGCTGAGTCGTTGACTCACCAACTCAGGGCGTCGCGCGTTGTCGTCGTCGCGTGCCAACGACGTCATGACCCAACACCCTTAGAGGCATCATTTGATGCTACTGTGGATGCAGGCCCTGGGAGGCACCGATGCGCACAACAGTCACCCTCGACGATGAACTCCTTGCACGCGCCGCCGAGTTGACGGGCGTGACCGAGCGCACCGCACTCTTGCGCGAAGGCCTCGAAACCCTCATCCGCATCGAGAGCGCGAAGCGGTTGGCTGCCCTCGGCGGCAGCGACCCCAAGGCCTCGGCCGCACCACGACGGCGGAACAGCGCCTCGTGATCCTGGTCGACACCTCCGTGTGGATCGACCACCTTCACGACAGCGAGCCAACCCTCAGCGACGTCCTTGCACGCGACGAGGTCGCCTGCCACCCGTTGGTCATCCAAGAGTTGGCGCTGGGAAGCCTCAAGCACCGGGACGCGGTGCTCGCATCGCTCGGCCGGCTCACGATGAGCCCGACCCTCAGCCATGACGAGCTGCTTGTCCTCGTCGGCACTCACGCTCTATGGGGCAAAGGCCTCAGCCCAGTGGACGCCCACCTGCTGGGCTCCGTGCTCCTGTCGTCAGGGACGCGGCTCTGGACGCGGGACAAGAGCCTCAAGGCCAGCGCAACCCAGCTCGGCGCTGCCACCGTCGGCTGGCACTGACGCCCGCCCACCCGGCGATGTGTCCTCATGACGAACCGCCCGGACCTACCGGCGACCAAGAGCCCAACCTCCGACACCGACCGCGACTGCCGAACTCGTCGTCATCTGAGCACGCCCTGCCTCGTCAAGGAAGCAGTAGGGCCACCGCGACGACGACGCCGGCGGCGACGACGCCGGCCCGCACCCACACCGCGGGCAGCCGACGGGCCAACCCGACCCCGAGGGTCGCGCCCAGCACGGCGCCCACAGCGACCAGCCCCGCGGCGACCCAGTCGACATGGCCGGTCACGACGAAGATCAGGGCGGCAACCAGGTTGATGAGCAGCGACAGCACACCCTTCAACGCGTTCAACCGCTGCAGGTCGTCAGCCACCAGCACCCCGAGTACGGCGAGCAGCACCACGCCCAGACCGGCGCCGAAGTAGGACCCGTAGACAGCCGCGACGGCCACGCCGAGCTGCACCTCCCAGCCGGGGTGGACGCCCGCCCGGCCGCGGGCCTCGAGCACCTTGGCCAGCCGCGGCTGCACGGCGAGCAGCAGGGAGGAGGCCAGCACCAGGTAGGGCACCACGGTCTCGAAGCTCTCCCCCGGCAGGGCCAACAGCAGCACCGCGCCCAGCACCCCACCCAGCCCGGCGCTGACCAGAAGCCGGCGGGTCCGGCCGGTCTGGCCCTCGAGCTCGCGGCGGTAGGCCACCGATCCGCTGGCATACCCGGCGAGCAGGCCCACCGAGGAGGTGGTGTTGGCGGCGACCGGGGGCAGCCCCACAGCCAGCAGCGCCGGGTAGGTGAGCAGCGTCCCGCCGCCGGCGATCGCGTTGACGCCACCGCCGAGAAACCCTGCCAGCACAACGATCAGCGCCTCACCGGGTGACATCAGATGTGCCGGAGAAGCCCTGCGGTGTAGGCCTCCTCGAGGGCCTGCCAGGAGGCCTCGATGACGTTCTCGTGCACGCCGACGGTGCTCCACTCCGTGGTGCCGTCGGTGGTCTCGACGAGCACCCGGGTGACCGCGTCGGTGCCGTGCGCGCCGGCGACGATGCGCACCTTGTAGTCGACCAGGTCGAAGGAGGCCAGCGGCGGGAACAGCTCGAGAAGTGCCTGCCGCAAGGCGTTGTCGAGCGCGTTGACCGGACCGTTGCCCTCGGCGGTGGCGATGATCCGGGCTCCCTGCGCATGCAGCTTCACGGTCGCCTCAGACACCACCGCGCCCTCGCGGTGCTCCACGATGACCCGCCAGCTCTCGAGCTCGAAGAAACGCGGTCGCTCCCCCATCTCCTCCCGCAGCAGCAGCTCGAAGGACGCCTCCGCCGCCTCGAAGCTGTAGCCGACCGACTCGAGCTGCTTGACCTTCTCCAGGACGCGCAGGACGGTGGCGGCGTCGGGCTCGAGCCCGAGCGCCTTGCCCTTGAGCTCGATGGTCGCCCGCCCGGCAAGCTCGGAGATGAGCAGCCGGATGTCGTTGCCGACCACGCCCGGGTCGGTGTGCTGGTAAAGGTCGGGGTCGGCCTTGATGGCACTGACATGCAGGCCCGCCTTGTGCGCGAACGCCGAGGCGCCGACCCACGGCTGATGGGCGTCGGGCGCGATGTTGGCGACCTCCGCGACGGCGTGCGCGACCCGTCCCAGCTCGGCCAGCCGACCCTCGGGCAGCACCCGTCGGTCGAGCTTGTTCTCCAGCGCAGCAACGACACTGAACAGATCTGCGTTGCCGCACCTCTCGCCGTACCCGTTGGCTGTGCCTTGCACGTGACTGGCCCCGACCTCGATCGCAGCCAGGGAGTTGGCGACCGCGCAGGCGGTGTCGTTGTGCGCGTGGATGCCGACCCGCAGGCCGTGGCCCACGACCTCGCCGACGATGTCCGCGAGCTGCGTCGGGAGCATCCCGCCGTTGGTGTCGCAGAGGACCAGCACCGCCGCCCCCGCCTCGGCCGCCACCCTCAACACCTCGAGCGCGTACGCCGGATCGGCGAGCCACCCGTCGAAGAAGTGCTCCGCGTCGAGGAACACCCGCTGCCCTTCGGCGACCAGGTGTGCGACCGAGTCGCGCACCATCGCGAGGTTCTCCTGCGGCGTGGTCCGCAGGGCCCGCTCCACGTGCCGCACGTCGCTCTTGGCGACCATGGTGGCCACCGCCGCCCCCGACTCGCGCAGGTGCTGGAGGTCATCGGCCGTGACCCCTCCCGGCTTGCGGGTCGAGCCGAACGCCGCGAGCTGCGCGGTGTGGAGCTTCAACTCGGTGCGGGCGCGCAGGAAGAACTCCGCGTCCTTGGGGTTCGCCCCCGGCCACCCACCCTCGATGAAACCGACCCCCAGGTCGTCCAGGTGCCGGGCGATCGTCAGCTTGTCGTGCACCGACAGGGACATGCCCTCGCGCTGGCTGCCGTCGCGCAGCGTCGTGTCGTAGACGTGGAAGGCATCGTTTGGCAGGTTCACAGGGTGCTCCGAAAACAGCGAACCCCTCCGGCCCGGGGGCACGAAGGGGTAGCGCGTCAACTGACTCGGGTCAGCGGACGCGCTCGGGGATAATGACGAAGGACAACATCACCGGCAGGGTACAACGCCCGCCGGCTTGGCGCGTGCGAACTCCTCGGACGGCCAGCATTCGCCGTACAGGATCAGGCGGGTGCGAGTTGCCCGTTGCTGCTGAGGACCCGCACGATGTCGCGGACCGACAGGACACCGACCACGTCGTCCTCGTCGACGACGACGAGGTGCCGGAAGCCGCCGGTGAGCATCGCAGCGGCCGCCCGTCCCAGGTCCCAGTCGGGAGTCGCCGTGACGGCGTCGGGGGTCAGGTGCTCGCCGCACAACTCGACATCAGGGTCCTGGCCCTTGGCGACGACTTCGAGCACATCGCGCTCGGTGAGGATGCCGGGGCCGTCGGCGTCGGGGTCGAGCACCACCGCGGCGCCGACCTTGCGCTCAGCCATCAGCCGGGCTGCCTGCCGCAGGGTGTGCGTCGGGCCAATCGTCAGAACCGTCGAGCTCATCGCGTCACGGACGTTCACGTGTACCTCCTGCCCGCACGGTACGTCCGACGGTCGGTTTCTGCCTAGACGACGCGTCGCATCCAGCCGTGCGTGTCGTCGACGCGGCCGTACTGCACGTCCATCAGGGCATTGCGGAGCTTCATGGTGACGGCGCCGGGCTCGCCGCTGCCGGCGACCGCCTCGCCGCCTGGCCAGCGCAGTCCGCCGATCGGCGTGATGACCGCGGCGGTGCCGCAGGCGAAGACCTCGACGACGCTGCCGTCGGCCGCGCCCTTGCGCCACTCGTCGACATCGACCTTGCGCTCCTCGACGGTGTGGCCGAGCTCGCGGGCGAGGGTGATGATCGAGTCGCGGGTGATGCCTTCGAGGATGGTGCCGCTGAGCTCGGGGGTGACCAGCGTGCCGTCGTCGAGAACCAGGAAGATGTTCATCCCGCCGAGCTCCTCGAGCCAGCGGTGCTCGATCGCGTCGAGGAACACGACCTGGTCGCAGCCGTTCGCGATGGCCTCCTGCTGGGCCACCAGCGAAGCGGCGTAGTTGCCGCCGCACTTGGCCTCACCGGTGCCGCCCGGAGCGGCCCGGACGTATTCCTGGGACAGCCACAGCGACACCGGACGCAGCGGTCCGGAGAAGTAGTTGCCGGACGGCGAGGCGATGACCTGGAACAGCGCAGACTGGCTCGGCCGCACCCCCAGCCCGACCTCGGTCGCCCAGATGAAGGGGCGCAGGTAGAGCGACGCGCCCTCGCCGCCAGGCACCCACTCCTGGTCCTGTCGCACGAGCAGCTCGCAGGCCTCGACGAAGGCATCCTCGGGGAACTCGGGCAGGGCCAGGCGCCGGGCACTCCGGGCCATCCGGGCGGCGTTGCGTTCGGGGCGGAACAGCGAGACCCCGCCGTCGGGCTGGCGGTAGGCCTTCATCCCCTCGAACACCGTCTGCCCGTAGTGCAGCACGACCGCGGCCGGGTCGATGAGGGTCGGGGCGTAGGCCGTCAGCATCGCGTCGTGCCACCCCTCGGTGACACTCCACGGCACGTTCACCATGTGGTCGGTGAAGACCCGCCCGAAGGCCGGGTTCGCCAGGATCTCGGCCCGCTTTTCGGCCTCGACCAACGACCCACTCGGCTGCACTGCGAACTGCACCGTCCGCTCCTCTCGTCAGCGCCCACGGTATCCGCTGGCGCGCGCGGGGGTCAGTCGGTCTGCGGCAGCCGCATCCCCGCGATCACGATCTCCGACTCCCGGACCTCCATGATCTCCGCCCCTGACTTCTCAGTGCTGGTACGGCGGATCAGGGCCGCCCGGTCGCGGCTGGCGTCCAGGGTGGCCCTGCTGTCGAACACGACCGAAGAGATCCCAGCGCCCCTGTTGTAGTCGACGAGCAGCACCGCGGAGCAGTAGCCGTCGAGCAGCTCCACCGCCGGAACGGTGGTGGTCCGGTAGGCGTCGATGGCGTCCTCGATCCGGTCCGGGTCGATGGCGACGCGCGTCATCCGCGACCAGAACCCCGGCTCCGCCGGACGTCGCCGGTCGACGACCGCGACCTCGAAGAACTCGGTGGCGGGGATCCCACCGAAGACCTTGGCGGCCTCGGCGCGCAGGCCGTTCAGCATCTGCGCCGCTTGGTCCCTCGCCTCCTCGGTCTCCCAGGCCGAGCTGACCGTCGAGGTGCCGGTCTCCCGGTCGACGAACATCGACATGCCCAGGCAGCCGGGCAGGTCAGCGAAGGCGGGAGCGACGACATCCCGGGCGAACCGGATCCCCTCGTCCAACCGGCCGGGCTCCGCAATGACGGTCGTGGCGCGGATGAACATCGCGACACCCCCTCTCTGAGGTGGGTGGCTGCCCCAGCGGCAACCGCTTCCAGCGTCCACCTGCGGGCGGGCC
Organism: Frankiales bacterium; assembly: GCA_031416735.1. Classification (GTDB taxonomy): domain Bacteria; phylum Actinomycetota; class Actinomycetes; order Mycobacteriales; family SCTD01; genus RYN-111. Next base: position 745 of record JANOTZ010000306.1, on the reverse strand, counting down.
GGGCACAAGGGGACAGTCAGAAGCCGATGGCGCTCTGCGCGAGGCCGAGGAACAGGTAGAGGGCCGGAAGGCCGAGGAGGATGCCCGCCCAGACCTTGACCGCCCGCCAGGTGCGCGCGGTGCGCCACATGACGATCGCCAGCCACGGTCCGCCGACGAGCAGCACGAAGGCCAGCAGGCCGAGCAGTACGCCTCCCACGGGGTCGGCATCGGAGCACCCGATGAAGCAGCCGGTGTAGACGATGGAGCCGATCACGCCGGCCACGACGGCACCGCCCACCCCGGCGCACACCAGGACGACCGCCATGGTGACCTTCAGCGCCTTCATCGCGCCGGACCGGGCGATCGGCGCGGGCAGGTCGGTCGGGGGCAGGCCGGTCGGGGGCAGGCCGGGCGTGGGCAGGTCGGGCGTGGGCAGGTCGGGTGGGCCGTATCTCGGAAGCGTCATGCGGTGAGTCTCCGTCCCCTCCTCGACTGCCACCTGAGCAGTTCTACTCCCCTGGCCCCGGGCCCCCTCGCCCCCAGCCGCCCCCTGCCGTCGCTCCCCCGCGACAACGATCTACCTCCCGTTGTCGCGCTGGTGAGCGTGTCGGCGACAAGAGAAGGTAGATCAACCGGAGGGTGGGGACGATCTACCTCGCGTTGTCGCGCTGGTGAGCGTGTCGGCGACAACAAGGGGAAGATCACCGGGCCGGGGCCGGGGTCAGGGGCGGCCGGGGTCAGGGGCGGCCGGGGTCAGGGGCGG
>JANOTZ010000305.1:0-6353 GCA_031416735.1 Frankiales bacterium | reverse complement strand
ACATGAAGGTCGTCAGCCACATGCTGCGGCACTCCTCGATCACCATCACCGCCGACACCTACACCTCGGGGCTGCCCTCGACGGCGCGTGCCGCTGCCGAGGCTGCGGCCGCCATCGTGCCGCGCCGTGCCACCTCGTCCGCACCCGTGCCAGCCGTTCCGGTCCCACATCGGTCCCACAAGCCTTCGGAAACGACTCTGGGCCTTCTCTCCACGGAGAGAAAGCCCAGGTCAAACGGGGTGCGCCGCCAGGGACTTGAACCCCGAACCCGCGGATTAAGAGTCCGCTGCTCTGCCAATTGAGCTAGCGGCGCCAGTGGTGCGAGCGGAAACGATACCAGGATGGCGGCTGTCACCCGATCGGGTGGTGAATGGGGGCTCCACCCTTCCGATCAAGCCACTACGACCAGCCCCCACCCAGATAGGAACGCCATGACAACCTCGACGATCGCCCAGGAGCTGGTCACTCCGCTCACCCTCACGGACCGCTGCGACCGGTGTGGTTCGCAGGCCTTCTACCGTGCCATGTTCGTGAGCGGGGACCTGACGTTCTGCGGCCACCACGGCCGCGAACTCCTCGTTCCGCTGCAGCGATACGCGTTGTTCGTGGAGGACAGCACCGAGTTCATCAACGGGATGCCCACCCCCATCACGGACGAATCGGACGAAGAGCCCGAGGACTAGGCGCGGAGACCCTCGGCGCGACGGGCGGCCGCCAGCAGTTGCTCGTAGTCCTGCGCGTGCACCTCGGAGAGCTGCTCGAGAGCGGCCTTCTTGGCACGCCGCTCACGCACTTCCAGGTCGCCGCTGCCGATCACACCGAGCAGCGGCTGGCGCTCCGCGACCGGAGTGGCGGCGCGGACCGTCTTCACCGCTGAGGCTTTCGCCGGTCGTGGCTTGACGATCGGAGCGGTCAGGCAGGCGAGGCAACTCTCGGCGCCGTCCTCGAACGCGTCCCCGGAGAGCACCTTCCGGCAGGTCGCACAACGCCGCCAGTCCGCCACTTTGCCCTCCTCGAACCTCGTACTTCCCTAGCTCTCACCGTAGGGGAAGACCCGGCCGGCCGGGTAGCCGCCCCTGCCCAGCACAGGCTGAGGATCGGGGTGTAGAGGCCGATCAGCCGGAGCTGACGACGACGAGGACGGCGCCCGCATCGACCTGGGCGCCCGGCTCCACGAGCACGTCGCTGACGGTGCCGTCGGCGACGGCCTTGACGGCGTGCTCCATCTTCATCGCCTCGAGGACGACCAGCGCATCACCGGCCTTGACCTCGTCGCCGACGACCGCGGTGACCCGCAGCACCGTCCCGGGCATCGGGGCCGTGAGCGAGCCTTCCGCGAGTGCGGAACCGGGGATCGGGAAGCGGGGGTCCTCGACCAGCGTGCTGTGTCCCAGCGCCGAGTCGATGTACGTCGGCTCGCCCACGCTCACCTCGATGCGGCGGCGCACCCCACCCACCGTCAGGTCGACCTGGGTGGAGGTGGCCGACCACAGGTGCACATCGAGCGGGGTGCCGTCGACCGAGGCCTCGAGCCCGTTGCGGGTGTGCTGGTAGTCCACCCGGGTGCCGCCGTAGGAGACCCACTGCGGCTGGGAACTGACGTTGCGCCACCCCGAGGGGAACACGCCTCTCCGGCCGGCCGCGGCAGCCAGAGCCGCTGCCAGGCAGTGGATCTGGTGCAGCTCAGGGCCCGGCTCCGCAGGGGTGAAGCGGTCGAGGAAGCCGGTGTCGACGTCGTTGTCGCGCCATTCGGGGGAGCGCAGCACCGAGACGAGGAGGGCCCGGTTGGTCACGACGCCGTGCAGGCGGGTGCGCGACAGCGCATCGGCGAGGCGGGCGGTGGCCTGCGCGCGGGTGCTGCCGTGGGCGACCACCTTGGCGAGCATCGCGTCGTAGTGCACCCCGACGACCGAGCCCGTCTCGAACCCACTGTCGACCCGGACGCCCTCGGGCCAGGACACGAGCGACAGGGTGCCGGTCTGCGGCAGGTAGTCGGCGTCCTCGGCGTAGATCCGCGCCTCGATGGCATGGCCGGTCAAGCTGGGGGACAGGGCCGCAGGGGGCAGCGGATCGCCTGAGGCTACGGCGATCTGGAGGGCCACCAGGTCCAGACCGGTGACCAGCTCGGTGACCGGGTGCTCGACCTGCAGCCGGGTGTTCATCTCCAGGAAGAAGAAGGCCCCCGAGGGGTCGAGGACAAACTCGACGGTGCCGACGCCCTCGTAGTCGACGGCCTGGGCAGCCGCGACCGCCGCGGACGACAGGGCCTCGCGCAACTCCGGTGAGACCGCGGGGGAGGGGGCCTCCTCGACGACCTTCTGGTGCCGCCGTTGGATCGAGCAGTCGCGCTCGAACAGCGCGACCGTGTGGCCATGGGTGTCGGCGATGACCTGCACCTCGACGTGGCGGGGCCTTTCGACGTACGGCTCGAGGAAGACGGTGCCGTCACCGAAGGCGGACAGGGCTTCGCGCTGGGCACCCTCGAAGGCCGCCGCGAGCTCCTCAGGGCCGCGCACGATCCGCATGCCGCGCCCACCGCCACCGGCGGATGCCTTGACCAGCAAGGGAAAGCCGGACGCGTCGGCAGGTGAGGTCCACGACGGCAGGCACGGCACGCCCGCGGCGACCATCAGCTCCTTGGAGCGGAGCTTGGAGCCCATCGTGTCGATCGCGGCAGGGGGAGGACCCACCCAGATGAGACCCGCGTCGAGGACGGCCTGGGCGAAGCCGGCATTCTCCGACAGGAAGCCGTAGCCGGGGTGGATCGCGTCGGCGCCCACCGACAGGGCGGCGGCGATCAGCAGGTCGCCGCGCAGGTAGGTCTCCGCGGGGGCGTTGCCCGGCAGGTGCACGGCCTCGTCGGCCTCGGCGACATAGGGCGCGAAGGCGTCGGCGTCGGAGAAGACGGCGACGGTCGCGATGCCCAGGGTGCGGCAGGTGCGGAACACCCGGCGGGCTATCTCACCGCGGTTGGCCACCAGCAGCCGGGTGACGGGCCGCGCGTTCACATGCGCCTCATGACTTCTGCCCCACAACGGTCGGAGATGGCATGCCTCATCACATTCGGAAGACGCCGAAGCCGCCGCGGACGCCGCGGAACTCCGTGCCGTTGACGACGCCCAGGCAGTAGCCGAGGACGGTGCGGGTGTCCCGCGGGTCGATGATGCCGTCGTCGTAGACCCGGCCGGAGTTGGCCAGGGCGAGCGATTCCGCCTCGATCTGCGTCTCCACCAGCTGGCGCATCATCGCGTCCTGCTCCTCGTCATAGGGCAGGCCCCGCGACTCCGCGGACTGGCGTCCGACGATCGACAGCACCCCGGCGAGCTGCGCCGGACCCATGACCGCCGACTTCGCGTGCGGCCAGGAGAACAGGAACCTCGGGTTGAACGCCCGCCCGCACATGCCGTAGTTGCCCGCCCCGTAGGACGCCCCGATGACGACGGTGAGGTGCGGCACCGTGGAGTTGGCGACGGCGTTGATCATCTTGGCGCCGTCCTTGATGATCCCGTCCTGCTCGTATTCCTTGCCCACCATGTAGCCCGTGGTGTTCTGCAGGAACAGCAGCGGGGTGTCGGAGGAGTTGGCGAGCTGGATGAACTGCGCGGCCTTCTCCGACTCCTCGCTGAACAGCACCCCGCGGGCGTTGGCCAAGATGCCGACGGGCCAGCCGTGGATGCGGGCCCAGCCGGTCACCAGTGAGGAACCGTAGAGCGGCTTGAACTCGTCGAAGTCGCTGTCGTCGACGACCCGGGCCAGCACGTCGCGCGGGTCGAACGGCACCCGCAGGTCGGTCGAGGCGATCGCGAGCAGCCCCTCCTCGTCGAACCGTGGCGGGAGCGAGGGCCGGTCCTGGGCACCGGAGCGGTTGAGGCGGCGCACGATGTCGCGCCCCAGCCGCAGGCAGTCGCCCTCGTCCTCGGCCAGCTGATCGGCGAGACCCGAGACCCGGGCGTGCATCTCGGCCCCGCCGAGCGATTCGTCGTCGCTCTCCTCACCGGTCGCCATCTTCACCAGCGGCGGGCCGCCCAGGAACACCTTGGCCCGTTCGCGCACCATCACGACGTAGTCGCTCATGCCCGGCACGTAGGCACCACCGGCGGTCGAGTTGCCGAAGACCAGCGCGATCGTCGGGATCCCCGCCGCGGAGAGCTGGGTGAGGTTGCGGAACATCGCCCCGCCGGGGATGAAGATCTCAGCCTGGGTCGGCAGATCGGCGCCACCGGACTCGACCAGGAAGATCAGGGGCAGTCGGTTCTCGCGGACGATGTCCATCGCCCGACCGGTCTTGCGCGCCGACCACGGGTTGGACGCGCCACCGCGGACGGTGGGGTCGTTCGCCATGATCATGCAGTCGACGCCCTCGACCCGGCCGATGCCGCAGACCAGCGAGGCGCCGACAGGGAACGGCGAGCCGTAGGCCGCCACGGGCATCAGCTCGAGGAATGGGGCATCGCGGTCGAGCAGCAGCTCGATGCGCTGCCGGGCCAGCAGCTTGCCGCGGGCCAGGTGGCGGGCGGTGTACTTCTCGCCACCTCCGCCGCGGGCCTTCTCCACTTCTGCGGAGACGAGCGCCAACTGCTCGAGCATCGCGGTCCGGCGCTCGTCGGACAACACGTCGGGGCGGGACGTCAGGACTGTCACGAGGGGGACCCTATCGGCTCGATGTGAACGGCGGCTAACATGCCCCGCCATGCAGCGTTCTCTCTACGAGCCCGAGCACGAAGCCTTCCGCAGCAGCGTCCGCGCGTTCTGCGAAAAGCACATCGCGCCCCACCATGCCGAATGGGAGAAGGCCGGTATCGTCGACCGCTCCGTGTGGCTCGAGGCGGGTAAGCAGGGCCTCTTGGGCACCGACGTGCCCGAGCAGTACGGCGGTGGCGGCGTCAAGGACTTCCGCTACAACTGCGTGGTCGGCGAGGAGGTCGTCCGGGTGGGCGGCAGCGGAGTGGGTTTCACTCTCCACAACGACGTCGTTGCGCCGTACCTGCTCAACCTGGCCACCGACGAGCAGAAGGCCCGCTGGCTGCCCGGCTTCGTGACCGGTGAAATCATCACCGCGATCGCCATGTCGGAGCCCGGCGCCGGGTCGGACCTCCAGGGCTTGCAGACCCATGCCCACCGGGACGGCGACGACTGGATCCTCAACGGCAGCAAGACCTTCATCACGAACGGCATCAACGCCGACCTGATCATCGTCGTGACGCGGACCGACCCCGAGGCGGGGGCGCACGGCTTCAGCCTGCTCGTGGTCGAGCGGGGGATGCCGGGCATCGAGCGCGGCCGCAACCTCGACAAGATCGGCATGAAGGCCCAGGACACCGCCGAGATGTTCTTCGACGACGTGCGGGTGCCGGCACACAACCTGCTGGGCAAGGAGGGTGGCGGCTTCATCCACCTCATGGAGGGGCTGCCCCAGGAGCGGCTCTCCATCGCGGTCGTCGCGGTGGCCGCGGCCCGCAAGATCCTCGACATCACCGTCGCCTACTGCAAGGAGCGCAAGGCTTTCGGGAAGCCGATCGGGTCGTTCCAGAACACCCGCTTCAAGCTGGCCGAGATGGAGACCGAGGTCTGCATCGCCGAGCAGTTCCTCGACCGGGCGGTCAGCGAGCACAACGCGGGCCGTTTCGACATCAAGGACGCGGCGATGGCGAAGTGGTGGACCACCGAGCTGCAGAAACGGGTCGTCGACCAGTGCCTGCAGCTGCACGGCGGCTACGGCTACATGCTGGAGTACCCCGTCGCGCGGGCCTACATCGACTCACGGGTGCAGACCATCTACGGGGGCACCACCGAGATCATGAAGGAGATCGTCGGGCGGTCCCTCGGTGTCTGAGGGCGTCCGCGACTACGAGGACAAGCTGCGTGCCGGGCAGGTCGACCGCAAGCCCGGCGCCTTGCCTCCGCACTACCCGACCTGCTTCGGCTGCGGCCCTGACTCCGAGACGGGGCTGCACGTCGTCGCCCGGCAGGTGGGGGACGAGATCCGGGCCACCTACACCTTCGACGCCAGGCATTCGGGTGCTCCCGGAATTGCGCACGGAGGCACGGTGGCGGCACTCGTCGATGACGTGTGCGGCTTCTTGTTGTTCGTCGTGCAGGCGCCTGCGGTGACCCGCAAGCTCGAGGTGGAGTACCTCAAGCCGGTCTTGGTCGGCGTGCCCTACGAGCTCTGCGCCAAGGTCGACAGCTTCGAGGGCCGCAAGCTGTTCGTGTCGTGCGAAGGGCGCAATCCCGACGGGGAGCTGACCTTCCGCGGCGGCGGCTTGTTCCTCACCGTCGACGTCTCGCACTTCGACACAGGAACGTCCTCCGGCGAGGGCCGGCCACCGGTCGCTCTGTAGGCCGAGAGCCGG
>JANOTZ010000304.1:0-9128 GCA_031416735.1 Frankiales bacterium | reverse complement strand
CCGGCCCCACACCGCGCTGCACGCGCACCTCCCCGCCCCGCCGCACACGACCCAGCCGACGCAGCCGCCCGCCCCCACCGAGCTGGAGCTGCGGGCCACGGCGGCGCGCAAGCACCACCCGCCGCTGCCGCTGAGGTACGCCGTCCACGAGGTCGACCGGCTGGCGCTTTGGGCAAGGCGCGACACCACGTGGCGGCCATGACTTCTTCCTGAGATGTCGGCGGGCGCGTCTTGTGCAGCCGTCGGGGCTTCAGGAGAGGAGCCGGACCTCGCAGTGGCGGCTTGCCGCGTGGGCAAGACCGCGATCCGCGGTGACAAGGGGCACCTGCAGAGCGCGGGCGAGACTCACGTACAGCCCGTCGTAGAACGAGATCTCGTGCCGGTGCCGCCAGGTCTCTGCGAGCAGCGCCGGGAGTGGAGCCCGCACGAGCGGCAGGGTCGCAAGGTCGCTGAGTGCGGTGTGGGCACGGCGTGCGGACAAGGTGCCGTGCAGGACGAGCCGGCGCAGCGCTGAGCCCACCTCGGCATCCAGATGGGCGGGCGCACACGCTCCTTGCCACAGAGCCTGTCGCGCGGCGATCCCTGCCGCAGCGGAGTCCGCGACAGCGGCGACGACGACGCTGGCGTCAGCGACGATCACTGCGGACAGCCTCGACGGCCTGCTCGAAGGTCACCGTCCCGCGCACTTTGTCGCCGATGCGGGCGAGCGCCTCTGCCATGGTGGGAGTGGCAGCGTCCTCGATGAGCTTGGTCCGCAGGTATTCCTGTAACGACTGCCGGGCCGCCGCGGCGCGCTGCACCAGGACAGCGTGCGTCTCGGGCGGGACGTCCTTGATCTGGACACTGGGCATGGCGCCATTCTGGCGCCAGAGAGCGGTCATGCCAAGTGGAGGTGGGTGCACGTGGACAGTCTGGCGCGGCGCCCCGGACGCTGCTGGTGCTGTCCACAAGCACCTCGACGACGTGGGCAGCTCACGGCTTGGCAGGAGCAGCGCAGGCGCAGCTCGGCGTTGAAGGGACTACCGCCGATGGTCCTTGTAGCTCCTGATCCGGCCGCTGTGCCGCTCACCCTTCCGGCGTAGAACCGCGCAGTGGGCGGGGCGCTGTCGCCGGGGTTGACAGAGGACTGACGTACGACACGGGCGCGCTGATCGCCGCCGAGCGCGGCGATCGGCGGATGTGGGTGCTCCACCGCCGGGCGCTTGAGCGCGGGGTGACGCCTACCGTGCCCGCGGTCGTGGTCGAAGGCGCACTCCGAAGACATGAGTCCGTCGTCACTAGCGATCGAGGTGACCTCCAGCGGCTCGCCGACGCCGTCGGCCGACGCCTCGACGTCATCGATGCCTGAGACGGAGAGGGGGCGTAGCCAACTCCGGCGTCAATCCCACCAGAGGCCGAAGACGGGCAGGTCCGGTAGGTCGTCGAGCAGGGCGCGGCCGGGACCCTCCCAGGCCGACTGCACCGCGTCCCAGGCCGTCCAGCCCTCGGCCAGCGCCAGATCGATGGCCGCGCCCCACTCGTTCTGGGGCGGCCAGGTGTCCAGCACATCCGTCGCGAGAGCCTGAGCCGAGGCACGCGGAACGCAGATCGCATCGACGCGGAATCCGACGAAGGGATCAGTGGAGTAGCTGCCGCCCAGCGAGCCGCCGTACCTGTCCGCCTGGTCGACCAACCACGCAGCGGGAGGTTGAAAGTTGGCCCGCATGCGAGACCGCTCCGGGTCGAGGCGCGCGAGCACCTCGCGGACCAGGTCCGGCGGTGTGTCGACGAACCGGCCGGTACCGGCCAGAGCCGCCAGCCGCCGATCGAGGTGGGGGGAGAGGAGGTCCTCGAGCGGGACGGTCATGGTGCCAGGATCCCACTGGTGCGCGCACCCTCAAACACCTGCCGAGGTGCAGGTGCGGACCTACCTCGGGATCTGAGCGCTTGTCCACAGGGCGCGAACGTGGTGCGCTGTTCTGGGGCAGGCTGAGGGGATGCGCACGGTGGTGCTGGGTGAACGACCGGTGGAGCTCGAGGAGCTCATCGCACGTCGTCGTGCCCTGGGCCAGGACGGCTTCGACGAGGTCTGGGAGGGGGAGTACCACGTGGCCCCCCATGCTCACAGCGACCACGGGCTCATCGAGCACGAGCTCGCTGCGCTGCTGCGTCCGTGGGCGAAGCGCGCCGGCCTGCTGGGTTCTGGGGCCTTCAACCTCGGCGAACCGCAGGACTACCGGGTGCCTGACGGGGGCTACCACCGGTCGCGTCCGGGGAGTCTGTACGTCTCCAGCGCCCCCGTCGTCCTGGAGGTCGTGTCTCCGGATGACGAGACCTTCGCGAAGTTCGGCTTCTACGCCGCGCACGGGGTGCGCGAGGTGCTGGTCGCGCTGCCAGAAGAGCGTGCGGTCCGCTGCTACGACCCGTCGACGGGGGAGCTGCTCGATGTCAGTCGGCTGCTGGGCGTGGACCTGCGGGAGCTGAGCGACGAGCTCGACTGGCCGGCCTGACGGACTGTTCGGGCCACGTGCTTGGCCAGCCAGCTGGCGGCGGGTCTCGCGGTCATCCACAGCGGGGATGGCGTCCACAGCTTCCAGGTCGCCGGGCTTGTCATGTCTGATGTCGCGGGCATGATCACCCACTCCAGACTCAGGAGGCGAGCGACCCTTGGTGCCCAGCACAGCGATCGGACTGCTGGTCCTGATCGTTGCCGTGCTGCCCGGATCGGTGTTCACGTGGGCGTACGAACGGCAGAACAGCGCTTACGGGGTGACGCTGGCCGATCGTTTCCTGAGGTTCATCGCCGTGTCGATGATCTTTCACCTCGCCCTTGGCTGGCCGGAGTACGCGGTCTACCGGGTGGCCATCGAGGGTCGAGACCGTCTCGCGACCGATCAGTTCGCTGTTCTTTGGATCGGAGCGCTTCTGCTTGCCGCGATTCCCGCGACCACCGGGACGCTGCTCGGTGGGCTCTACGCCACCCGCACCGAACGCAACGGCTGGTCATGGGTGCGCCGCCGGTTGAGCGCCCCATCAGAGACCCGGATGCTCACCATGTTGCTGGGCAGAACGCCGGCACCGCGGGCCTGGGACAACCTGTTCTCCGAGCGACCGAGCGTGTACCTGCGCGTCCGGTTGGACAGCGGCGCGTGGCTCGCCGGTCGCTTCGCAGACGCCTCCTACGCCGGCGGCTTCCCCAACGATGCCGACCTCTATCTGGAGGAAGGCTGGGAGATCGACGCCGTGACGGGCGACCTGGGTGAGTCTGGAACGGGGTTCCCGATCTACATCCCGGCATCTACCCTCAAGTGGATCGAGGTGATCCCCGTTGCGGGACCTGAGGAGGACGGCGATGGCTGACGCGAGCCGCGTGGTGACCCTGGTCGGCCTGAGCAAGCGCGGGGGCTACAGCGGCGGGAAGCCGGCCAGCGAGATGGGTCCGCCCGCCAAGCTCCCCGCTTCCTCGGCAGGACGACCCCGTCCGAAGGACTCCAGCAAGAAGCCCTGACACCTGCGATCAGCGCTCGCGCCATCCGCAACCTGAAGGACAAACTCGAAGACCAGGCCTTCCGGACAGATCTCGGGCCACTCATCGCGGCCTGGCCGGACGCCTACGACATCGACGACGCTGCTCAGCTCATCATCGACGAGCTCCTGCAGCACCTGTGAGGTAGGCGTCGTGCGCGACCTGACACGTCCTGACGGTCCGGTCCGGCAGACTGCTGAGCGTGGATGTGGACCGGCACCGGCTTCAGGCCTACCGCTATGCGGTGGTCGAGGAGGCGGCGAGCTATGTCGCGGTGATGCGGGTGTTCACCGACGGCGTCGCCGGGTTGCTGTCGGACCTGTCCGCCGCCGAGATCGCGTCGGTGCTCGAGGAGCGCGGCACCCACCTGGATCTCGACACCGTCGAGGCGCGGCTGTCCTACCTGGTGGAGCACGGCAACCTCGCGCGCAGCCCCCGTGAGGCCGAGGCGCGCAGCATCCGGGAGTACCTCACGGCCCGCGCCCGCTACCAGCTCGCGCCCCGCGGCGAGCTGGTCCATCGGCAGGTCGAGGAGCTGCTCGGCTCCGCTGGTCGGGCCCGCGAGGTGTCCACCGAGGTGCTGCCCGTGCTGCTCGACGGCCTCGAACAGCTGGCCGACCCCGACCGGGCGACCGCCGGTGCGGTGACCGCGTTGTTCGCGGTTTTCGAGCGCCTCGTCGTCAGCACCCGCGACTTCTACACCCATCTCGGCGAGGTGCTCGCCCGCGCCGACACCGACCGGGACTCCCTCGCCGCCTATCGCGAAGTGCTCCTGGACTACCTCCAGCGCTTCGTCGAGGAGGTACGCCGGTACGAGCCCCTCGTTATCGAAGCCCTCGACCGGGTCGACGTCGAGGCGGTGCTGGCCCGCACCCACGACGGGCCGCGCCTCACCGACGTCGACGGCACCGAGGCCCGCCGGTCGCGGGGCCTGCAGGCCGAGGACTGGGACAGCCTGCACTCGTGGTTCCGCGGCGCCGCCGGTCGGCGCAGTGACGCCGAGGAGATCCGGGCGCTCGCGACCCGGGCGATGGGCACCCTGCTGTCCGGCCTGCGGCGGGCGGTGGCGGGGGACGGCGAGCGCAGCCGCCGCGCCGACCTCCTGCGCCTCGCGGGCCTGTTCGACGGCGCGGACGACGACACTGCCCACCGGATCTGGGCGCGTGCCTTCGGGCTCTACCCCGCGCGTCACCTGTCCGCCCAACCCGAGGTCGAGGACGTCCCGGCGACCACGAGCTGGTGGGACGCCCCTGCCGCCGACGTCCCCCTCACCCTGCGCGAGTACGGCGACCGCACCGCCCGCGGCCGCTCCGGCCGGCGCGAGGACTTCGCCGCAGCCCGGCACGAGCTGCTCAAGAAGCGCCAGCTGCTCGAGGAGACCAAGGAGGCTGCGCTGGACGAGCTGCGGCAGCTCCGCGGGCGACCGCTGGCCGACGCACGGGTCAGTGACGCGGCCCGCGGCGCCCTGCTCGACCTCTACGCCCAAGCCCTGTCCTCCGCCGGCGGTCCGCTGGAGCACGGTGACGGCCAGGCCCGCGCCCACGTCGGTGACCTCGCTCTCGTCGTACGGCGAAAGGCAGGCGTCACGACCACGGTGCGCAGCCCCTCGGGAACCCTGGAGATGATCGATCTCGAGCTGGCCCTCGAGCAGGTCGCGGCGCGACAGGCGGTGGGGGAGTGAGCCTCCAGCAGGCCGCCCGGGCGCTGCTCGCCGAGCCGCTCCTGCACGGCGACGGGGACACCCCCGAGGCGGCCCGTCGGGTCGAGGCCTTGCGCCTGGTCCGCCAGCACCGCGCTGCTCTGCAGGACTTCTTCGCCGCCGAGCTCGGCTACCGCCTCGTCGTCGAACGGCACGCCGCCCGACTGGTCAAGCTCGACCCCGGGCCGGAGCCGCTGCGGCCACTTCTCCGCCGTACCGGCAAGGCCTTCACCCCGCGCGGCTACGCGATGCTGTGCCTGCTGCTGGCGGTGCTCGAAGGCGGCCGCAAGCAGTACCTCGTCGACGAGCTCGTCCGCGAGGTGCGGGCAGCGGCCGCCGATGCCGGGCTGGTGGTCGATCTGGAGGTCGCCACTGATCGGCGCGCGCTGCATGCCGCGTTGACGGTGCTCGTCTCCTACGGCGTGCTCGCCGAGCGCGATGGCGAGCTGGCCCGTTGGGCGGAGGACGACCGGGCGCAGTCGCTGCTCGACGTCGACGCCGAGCGGCTCGGTCTCGTCGTGCTGGGGCTGCCCCCGGTCAGCACGACTGAGCAGCTGCTCGCGCCCGAGGAGCTGCCTACTGCCGTCGGCGGCGCGCGACTCGCAACACGTCGGCGGCTGGTCGAGTCGCCGCTGCTGGACGTCAGCGAGCTGGACGAGGAACAGCGTGCCTGGTGGATGAAGGCCCGCACGCGCGAGCGCGACTGGTATGCCGACCGGCTCGGGCTGCAGCTCGAGCTGCGCGCGGAAGGGGCCCTGGCGATCGACCCCGACGAGGAGCTCAGCGACACCCCGTTCCCGGGGCCGGGCAGTGCGCGGCACGTGGCGCTGCTCGAGCTCGACCAGGTGGTGGCGCACGCGCGACGGCTGCCGGCGCCGCGGGTCACTGTCGGACCTGAGGTGGTCGAGCGGGCCTTCCGCTTCGTCGAGACGACCCACCCCACCGCGCTGACCGCCTCCTTCAAGGCCGATCCCGCCGGTCTGCGCGCGGACGCCACCGACGTCCTGCGCGCCACCGGGCTGGTCCGGGTGCTGACGGACGGCTCGTGGTCGGTGCATGCCGCAGCCGCGCGCTTCGCCCCCAAGCCCACTGTCATCACCCCCAGCCTGTTCGAGGAGTCCTCGTGGTCCGACTGAAGGCTGAGGCGTCAGCGGTCGCCGCGTCGCCGTACCGCTGGCGGCTGTCGCGCGGCGGACTGCTCAACGTCTGGCAGTACGACGACCAGGTCTTCGAGTTCGCCGACGGGCGGCTGCTGCTGCGCGGCACCAACGGCGCCGGGAAGTCCAAGACGCTCGAGATGCTGCTGCCGTTCGTGCTCGACGCCGACCGCGGTCGGATGGACGCCAGCGGCAAGCGCGGCGCGACGCTGGTGTGGCTGATGCTCGACGGCTTCGAGGGGACCCTGCGCACCGGCTACCTCTGGGTCGAGCTGGCCCGCGACACCGAGGACGGCGGGCGTGAGCACCTCACTCTCGGGGTGGGCATCAAGGCCTCACGCAGCGCGCGGACGGCATCTCTGTGGTGCTTCCTTGCGCCGGGCCGGATCGGTGCGGACCTGGTGCTCGAGGACGCCGCCGGCCCGCTGTCCGCCGCGGCCTGCCGAGAGGCCGTGACCGCTGCCGGCGGCGAGTTCTTCGACAGCCCGCGGGCCTACAAGACGACGGTGGGGCGCAAGCTTTTCGGCCTCGATGAGGCGGGCTACGACGACCTGCTGCGACTGCTCTACTGGCTGCGCAGCCCGCAGATCGGCGAGTCGGTCGAGATCGCCGAGCTCGACCGCACCCTGGCCCTCGCGCTGCCCGAGCTCGACCGGGCGGTGGTCGAGGCAGCCGCGGAGAACTTCAACGCCCTCGCGGAGTTCGGCGAGCAGGTGGAGCGCCGGGAGAAGGCCGCGGTCGAGGTGCAACGGGCGCTGGGGGTCTACTGCCGTTACGCAGCAGGGGAAGTGACCCGTCGGGCGGGGGCGCTGCTCGACGCCCGGGCCGCTGCCACGACGGCTGAGCGGGCGGTCTCCCGGGCTGCCAAGGCGCTGGAGCAGGCCCGCACAGACGAAGTGACCGCGACCGCAGCAGCGGCAGTGGCCGGATCCGCGGTCGAGGCCGCGGGCGAGCGCCGACGTCAGCTCGAGACGTCGCAGGCCGCCCGCGACCTCGAGGCGCTGGAGCTGCTGAAGGCCCAGGCCGACCAGGCTCGACGCTTCGCCGAGGAGCTGTCCCGTCAGTCGGCTGCGGCGTCGGACCGGCTGGCTTCGGCGCAGCAGGCGCTGGCCCGGACCGAGCAGGAGGTGGGCAGTCGGCTCAGCCAGCTGGTGGCGGCAGTGGACCGCTCGGAGCTGGTGCGGCTCGGGCTGGCCGAGCCAGCTGAGCCTTCCCTTGAGCTGCTCCCCGAGCACCGGACTGCCTTGGAGGAGACCACGCGCGCTCTCGGAAGCGCGTCGGCAGTCGTCGCGGTCTGCCTGCAGGCTCTGGGCGCCGTCGATACGGCCCAGGCCTTGCAGGGAACAGCGGAGGAGCTCGCTGCGGCAGCAGCCACCCACTCCGACGCAGCGGTGCACCTGGCCGAGGCAGCCGAGGTCGACCTGGTCGGCCAGGAACAGTCACTGGGCGAGGCCGTCACCGCGTGGCTCGCAGACCCCCGAGCGACCACCGGCGACGTCGTGGTGCCCGACGCGGGTGAGCTGCTGCACTGGCGCGACGGCCTCGTCGCGCCGGTGCTTGCCGACCTCGCTGCCCGCGACGGCAGCCTGAGCCGTCAGGTCGCCGAGATCGACCGGGTCCTGGCCGCCCTCGCCCAGGAGCAGCAGCGGGTCGAGGCCGAGCAGGACCCGGCCCCGCCGCTGCCCGCGCTGGCCCGGAGCGCCCGCGACGACGTACAAGGGTTGCCGCTGTGGCGCCTGGTCGACGTGCAGCCGTCGGTGTCCGAGACCGACCGGGCCGGGCTCGAGGCCGCGTTGCAGTCGGCCGGGCTGCTCGACGCGCTGGTGCTGGCCGACGGGGCGGTGCTGCAGGGGGACGACGTGGTGCTCACGGCCGGACCCGCTGTCACCGGACCGTCGGCGGCGGACCTGCTCGTCGCGGCGATCCCCCCTGGCTCGCCGGTCAGCAGCGCCGTCGTTACGCGACTGCTGGCGGGCCTGGCGACAACTGCCCGCGCCGACGTCCCGCATGTCGGCGTCGACGGAAGCTGGCGACTCGGGGTGCTGGCGGGGCAGGCGCACAAGCAGCAGGCGCAGTACCTCGGTGCGACCGCGCGAGCAGCTGAGCGGCTGCGGCTGCTGGCTGACCTGCAGGCCAAGATCGCCTCAGCACAAGGGGATCTCGCCGGGCTGCAGGACGAGCGGGAGCTGCAGCAGGTTCAGCGCGCGACCGTCACCGCGTGGGCCGCGGCGCTCCCCGACCCGGCTCCGGTGCTGACCGCGAGAACGCTGCGGAGCGAGCGGGTGCGCGCCCGCGACTCGGCGCTGGCCGCGGCCGCCGAGGCCGAGCGCAAGGCGACGGCTCGGCGCGAGCAGACCGCCACGGCACGACGTGAGCTGACCCGGCTGACGGTCGAGGCCGGCCTGCCCGACGACCGGCTCGGACTCACCTCCCGGGTCGAGCGGCTGCGCGACCTCGCGACCGCGGTGCGCACTGCCCTGTCGATGCTCATCGAGCTCGAGGCGGCCCAGGCCCGGGGGCGAAGTCAGCACGAGGAGGCCGCCCAACTGGGCGAGGCCACCGAGCGGGCGGTGTCGGCGGCACGCGAAGCAGAAGGTGCGGCCGAGCGTTCCGCGGCGGCCTACGATGCCCGGCGCGAAGCGCTGTCGGCGACGCAGCAGGAGCTCGCCCGTGCTCTCGCCGAAGCAGCCGACGAGCAGCGGGACGCCAGGATCGCCAGTGGTGCCGCGATCGAGTCGAGGGTCGAGGCCGGGAAGGCGCTGGCGCA
>JANOTZ010000303.1:0-10094 GCA_031416735.1 Frankiales bacterium | reverse complement strand
ACGGTGCCGCGGACGTTGGCCAGCACCCAGCCGCGCAGCTCGGCGGCCTCCTCGGCGGACGGCTCGCGGCCCTGCTCCGCGCGGAACAGGTCGAGGCGCTGGTCGATCGCCGTGTTGAGGAACATCGCGAGGATCGTCGGTGCCGGCCCGTTGATCGTCATCGACACCGAGGTGCTCGGCGAGCACAGGTCGAAGCCGTCGTACAACGCCTTCATGTCGTCGAGGGTCGCGAGCCCACCGAGGCAGAGATCGCCGAGACGCGGAGCTGGGTGCTGAGCAACGTCCGCGGCACGGTGCAGGCCGACATCCTCAAGGAGGACCAGGGCCAGAACACCTGCATCTTCTCGACCGAGTTCGCCCTGCGAGCGATGGCCGACATCCAGCAGTACTTCGTCGACAACTCGGTGCAGAACTTCTACTCCGTCAGCATCTCCGGCTATCACATCGCCGAGGCCGGGGCCAACCCGATCAGCCAGCTGGCCTTCACCCTGGCCAACGGCTTCACCTACGTCGAGGCCTACCTCGCCCGCGGCATGAGCATCGATGACTTCGCCCCCAACCTGTCCTTCTTCTTCAGTAACGGCATGGATGCGGAATACACCGTCATCGGCCGGGTCGCCCGTCGCATCTGGGCCGTCGCCATGAAGGAGAAGTACGGCGCCAGCGAGCGCTCGCAGAAGCTGAAGTATCACGTGCAGACGTCGGGCCGCTCCCTGCACGCGCAGGAGATGGCCTTCAACGACATCCGCACCACGCTGCAGGCGCTGTGCGCGCTCTACGACAACGCCAACAGTCTGCACACCAACGCCTATGACGAGGCGGTGACGACGCCCACCGAGGAGTCGGTGCGCCGGGCCCTGGCGATCCAGATGGTGATCGACAAGGAGTGGGGCCTGTCGGCGAACGAGAACCCGCTGCAGGGTTCCTACGTGGTCGACGAGCTGACCGACCTGGTGGAAGCCGCGGTGCTCGCGGAGTTCGACCGGATCGCCGAGCGGGGCGGGGTTCTCGGCGCGATGGAGACCGGATACCAGCGAGGCCGGATCCAGGACGAGTCGATGCTCTATGAGCACCGCAAGCACGACGGCTCGCTGCCGATCGTCGGCGTCAACACCTTCATCGCTCCGCACAGCGACGCGGCCCCGGTGACCGTGGAGCTGGCGCGCGCGACCGAGGAAGAGAAGCAGTCGCAGCTCGACCGGCTGCACGCCTTCCAGGCCGCCCACCGCGACGAGGCGCCCGCCGCCCTCACCAACCTCCAGAAGGTCGCGATGGAAGGCGGCAACGTCTTCGAAGCTCTCATGGACGCGGTCCGCTCCTGCTCGCTCGGGCAGATCAGCGACGCCTTCTTCGAGGTCGGCGGCCAGTACCGCCGCAACGTCTAACCATGGACACCATCGCGGAGGCCCGGCGCCAGTGGGACGAGCACGGCTGGGGCGAGGCTGCCGCGGGCATGGCCGCCGTCACCTCGGTCATGCGCGCGCAGCAGATCTTCCAGGCCCGCGTCGACGACGTCCTGAAGCCGTTCGACCTGACCTTCGCGCGCTATGAGGTGCTGATGCTCCTGCACTTCAGCAGCCGTGGCTCGATGCCCCTGAAGAAAGCCAGCGCCCGCCTGCAGGTGCACCCCACCTCCATCACCAACGCCGTGGACCGGCTGGAGGCGGCCGACCTGGTGACGCGACGCCCGCACCCGACCGACGGTCGGGCCACCCTCGTCGCGATCACCGAGGAGGGCCGACGCACCGCGCTGAAGGCCACCGAGGCGCTCAACGCCGAGGTCTTCACCCAGCCGGGGCTCAGCGCCCGCCGGGTCGGGACGCTGGTCTCGGTGCTCGAGGACCTGCGCCGCAATGCCGGCGACTTCGGGTGAGCACAGGCCAGCGCACAGACCAGGGCACAAGCCCGAGCGCGGACGTGCCGATCGTGGACCTGGCCCAGTCGTCGGACCGCGTCTGGCTCGCCGAGGCGGTACGCCGGATCGAGGCGGACGCCGACCGCAGCGCTGACACCCACCTGCTCGCCGTACCGCTGTCCTTCGAGGCCGGGATCGACCTGTATCTCAAGGACGAGTCGTCGCACCCGACCGGGTCGTTGAAGCACCGGCTCGCGCGCTCTCTCGTGTTGTATGGACTGGTCAACGGCTGGATCCGCGAGGGTACGACGCTGGTCGAGGCCTCCAGCGGATCGACGGCTGTGAGCGAGGCGCACTTCGCGCGCCTGCTGGGGCTGCCGTTCGTCGCTGTGCTGCCCCGGTCGACGAGTGCGGAGAAGGTGCAGCTCATCGAGTTCGCCGGTGGCACCTGCCGTTTCGTCGACGACCCGACGACCCTGTACGACGAAGCCGCCAAGGTGGCCGCCGACGTCGGGGGGCACTACCTCGACCAGTTCCGGATGGCCGAGCGAGCCACCGACTGGCGGGGCAACAACAACATCGCGGAGAGCGTCTTCGCGCAGCTGCGCTCCGAACGGCACCCGGTCCCCCGCTGGGTCGTCGTCGGCGCCGGGACCGGCGGGACGTCGGCGACCTTCGGCCGCTTCGTGCGCTACAAGCGGCTGGAGACCGAGGTGTGCGTCGTCGACCCGGAAGGCTCGGCGTTCTTCGAAGGCTGGGCCGAGCACAACCCGCTTGCGGTCGGCTGCCCGTCGCGGATTGAAGGGATCGGCCGCGCTCGCGTCGAGGAGTCGTTCGTGCCCGGCGTCGTCGACCGAATGCTCAGGGTGCCCGACTGCGCGAGCATCGCCGCGGCCCGTTGGCTGCGCACCCGCACCGGGTGGTACGCCGGGGCGAGCACCGGCACCAACCTCATCGGCGCGCTCCACCTGATCGCGGACATGCGCGCCCGAGGTGAGCAGGGGTCGGTCGTGACGTTGCTCTGCGACCGGGGGGATCGGTACGCCGACACCTACTTCGACGACCGCTGGGTCGCTGCGCAGGGCCTCGACCTCAGCACGTGGGACGACTGGCTGGCTGCCCGCACCTAGACCCACCCTCCCTTGCGAGAGCGCTGACTCACATGGCAGCCACGCGCGGGGTCGTTGCTGCGTTCTGAGAGCTGGGCACAATGGGGGATGTGAACCCCGAGAAGAACGCGGCCGCTACCGACGGCCGGGTTGTGGTCACCCGCGTCGAGGACCAGCGGCACGCCGTTCGTGCTGTGGTGGCAGCAACCGAACTGGACGAGTTGATCGCGGCTGACGGCGCGGAGCTGCGCGCGTGGCTGTTGGACAACCACACCGCCTCTCCTGGCGTGTGGCTCGCCCTGACCAAGAAGGGAGGTTCCGCCACCACGCTGACCTGGCAGCAGGCGGTCGACGAGGCACTGTGCTTCGGCTGGATCGACGGGCAGGCCCGCAAGCGCGACGAGGGGAGTTCCTGGAGGCGGTTCACCCCACGCCGGCGCCGCAGCATCTGGTCCCAACGCAACGTCGCCAACGTGGCCCGGTTGGAGGCGGCCGGCTTGATGCTGCCCGCCGGCCGTGCCGCGGTGGACGCCGCGAAGGCCGACGGGCGGTGGGCGGCCGCCTATGCGCCCTCGTCGGAGGCGGAAGTGCCGGCCGACCTGCGAGCTGCGATCGCCGCCGACTCGGCGGCGCAGGCGATGTTCGGCGTGCTCACCAAGACCAACCGTTTCGCCCTCATCAACAGGGTCAATGCGGTCAAGCGGGCCGAGACGCGCACCCGGAAGATCGCCGAGTGCGTGGCGATGCTGGCCCGGCACGAGACGATCCACCCGCAGCGAGCCACGTCGGCGGACCCGCCGACGTCGAGACTGCGACGCGGACAAGCGGAGGGGTCGAGAAGCGACGGGCAGCGCCCCACCTCAGACAACCTGCGGCTGGCGCGGATCTCGGCCATCCGTCTCGGGAACCCGGCCGGGGGCCTGTCGACTTCAAAGCGAGCGAAGTACGTCAAGTACGTCACATAGTTCGCCATTTAGGTCAGCGCTCTCGGAAGGGAGGACCCACCTAGCCGACGTCTCGGGCAAGGCACCAGAGAGCTCAGGCGGGTCGCCGCGCCTGCTGGCGCGCCACCCGACGGTCGATCTCGGCGAGGACGAGCACGAGCTGCTCGCGCACGACCTCGGCCTCGGGCGGCAGGTCCCGCTCGAAGATCTCCCAGAAGCGCAGCAACGGCTGGAGGACCTGGTCGCGGTGGGTCGCGAGGTCGTAGATGCCGGCGCGGGCGACGACCGCGGCCCGGCGGATGAACCCGGGGATGCCGGTCCCGGGCATCTGGAAGTTGACGATCTCGTCGGTCAGCGCGGTCATCGCCGCCGTCGGGTCGAGCTCGAGGGCAGCCGCGAACAGGTCGCGGTAAAGCACCATGTGGAGGTTCTCGTCGGTCGAGATGCGGGCGAGCAGCTTGTCCAGCCCCGGGTCGTTCGACAGCTTGCCGGGGCCCCGGTGCGCGACCCGGGTCGCGAGCTCCTGCATGGAGACGTAGGCGATGACGTGCAGCCCGTCCTTGTCGCCGGCGGAGAACCCGCCGCTGACGGTGAGCATCCGCTCGTCCTCGAGCACCGTGGGGTTCACCGCCCGGGTCACCGTGAGGTAGTCGCGCAGGGCGATCGCGTGCCGGCCCTCCTCGGCGGTCCAGCGGTCCAGCCAGGACTTCCACACGTCGGTGCGGCCCACCACCCGGGCGATCTCACCGTGGTAGCCGGGCAGGTTGTCCTCGGTGAGCAGGTTGAGCTGGACGGCGGCCCGGACCGCCGGTGCGAGCCGGCTCTGCGTCTCCTCGAAGGGCAGCGAGGCGAAGTCCTGGGCCTGCTCCCACGGGACGTACTCGTGGGGATACCACTGCTGGGCGCGTGCCAGGTGGCTCTCGAAGGCCGTCTCCAGCCGAGCCGTCAGGTGCTCGGTCAGCGCGGCGTCGCTCGAGGAAGGGCGTGCAATCAAGGAGGTCACCCGACAAGCCTGCCGGTCAACACACCGATGCGCCCCTCACGCGGCCCACCGCAACCCACCGCAAGTGTTGTAGGAAACCTACAGAATCAGACGACGACGCTCAGGCCCAGCGCTGCCAGCTCAGTGAGCTGGCCCCGCTCGAAGGACACGAACCGGCCACCCTCGATGAGCACCTGGGCGTCGGAGGTCGGAAGGCCGTAGGTCGAGGTCGGGCCGCCCAGCTCCTCATACCGGTCCCGGATCGCGCCCGGCACGAGCCGGGTGCCGCCAGCCGTGCCGTAGAGACCGCCGCCCACGAACTGCTGGCCGACACCGACCTGCTCGGCCGTCGGCAGGCCCTCCGGGGAGCGCACGCCACCGTCGCTGAGCCAACGGGCCAGGATCGCCTGCCGCACGGTATGGGCCCCGGTCACTGAGGAGTGCACGATGCGCCCGCCCGCGAACACCTGCTGCGTCACCCCGGGCGCGACGGTCTGCTGACCGGCGGTGGGGACGCCGAGGGTCCCCTTTGCTCCCCCTGCTGTCCGGTAGCGGTCCCAGACAGCCCCGAGGACCGCGTGGGTCCCGCGGGCACGGGTGCTTGCGACGTACCCTTTCTGGAAGGTCTGGCCCCAGCCGCCGGGGATGGCCGCCTCTGGGCCGAGCGGCAGACCGAGGGCACCGGAGGCGCCGCCGAGCTGGCGCCAGAGGCCGGCGATCGCCCGGCTGCGGCCGTCGGCGAGCGCGGTGAGAGTGCCTGTGCTGCAGCACATCTCGTTGCGGTCGACCAGGCCGGGGATGCCGGCGACGCGGCCGGTGCTCGAGTGCTGCCAGAAGGTCCACTGGGACCAGCCGGCGAGCGGCGCCGGGCGCGGGCCGTAGCGCGCCAGCCACAGCGGGTAGGCACCGAAGGTCCGGTTGTTGGCCATCGCGTTCTGCCAGAAGCTGACGTAGGTGTAGAGGATGGGCGTCCGGCCGGTACGGCGCTCGA
Organism: Frankiales bacterium; assembly: GCA_031416735.1. Lineage (GTDB taxonomy): Bacteria > Actinomycetota > Actinomycetes > Mycobacteriales > SCTD01 > RYN-111. Next base: position 4,213 of record JANOTZ010000303.1, on the reverse strand, counting down.
CTCCGTCGAGGAAGCGGTGGGCCCAGGCGGCGAGCTGCGCGGGCGCCAAGCCACCGGTCTGCTCGAGGTCGAGGGCGATGCCGAGGTTGCCCGCCTCCCGGGTCGAGCCGACGACCGACACCACGAGGGCGGCTTGCGCGTCTGCGTCCTTGGACGGGTCGGCGTAGTGGTAGGCGCCGCGGATCATCCCGGCCCGGCCCGCTGCCGCCCACTCCCGGGCGAACCACGGGTCGACCCGGTCACTGCCGCCACTGGCCTTGATGAACGCGAAGCTCTGACCGGACCGCTTCACGGCGCCCCAGTCGATGGCCCGACCGCCGTCGTGCTGCCACTTGGACACGTCCACGCCCTGGGGGGTCGCGGCGGCACCGGCTTGGGGCACGGCGAGACCACCGAGCAGCAGGAAGGCAAGGAGCAGCAGGGAACGCAGGCGCACGGCTGTCCAACGCGCGGGTGTGGCATCGGTCACGGCCTGCGCCGCGGGACTTTTCCCGGGTCAGCGACCCAGGAACGCAGGGTCAGTCCTGGGTGCGGGAGATCGAGGTCATGGCGTCCTTGTCGACGACCTTGACGCGCAGGCGCGGGGCGGGGGCGCCGTCCTTGCCGATGACCTCACCGAAGGCCTCGCCGAGCGCCTTCTCGTGGGCGTCCAGGCGGTACCACCCGTCCCAGGTGGTGTAGGCGATCTCGCGGGACTCCAGGAACTCCACGACGGCCTCGGGCGAAGGCTCAGTGGCGACCGGCCCGTCGGGAAGGTCCTCGAGGAGGGACTTCACGGTCTCGATCGCGTCGCCCTTGGTGTGGCCGATCAGGCCGACCGGACCGCGCTTGACCCAGCCGTTGACGTAGATGCCGGCGAGGTGGTTGCCGTCGATGTCGAGCACCCGACCGGCGGCGTGCGGCACGACGTGGTTGCGGGCGTCCCACGGCAGGCCCGGCAGCTCGGTGGAGCGGTAGCCGACGCAGCGGTAGACCGCCTGCACCGGCCAGTCCCGGATGACCCCGGTGCCGCGGACGTTGCCGTCACCGGTCAGCTCGGTGCGCTCGGTGCGCAACCCCTCGACCGCCGAGGAGCCGAGGACCTCGACCGGGCTCTCGAAGAAGTGCAGGTGCAGCCGGCGCGGCCGCGGGCCGGGGTCGCGCAGGGCATAGCGCTCGAGCTCGCGGACGACCATCTTGGTCTGGTTGTCGCTGTTGATCGCCTCGACCGAGCCGTCGTCGTAGTCGATGTCCTCAGGGGCGACGATGACCTCGACGTTGGGCGAGTGGTCGAGCTCGCGCAGCTCCAGCGGCGTGAACTTCGCCTGCGCCGGACCGCGGCGGGCGAAGACGTGCACCTCCTCGACCTGGTTGGCGGCGAGCCCGGCGTAGACCCCGTCGGGGATCTCGGTGACGAGCAGCTCATCAGCGGTCTTGGACAGCATCCGGGCGACGTCGAGGCCGACGTTGCCGGCCCCGATCACCGCGATCGACCGGGCCTCCAACGGCCACTCCCGCGGCACGTCCGGGTGCCCGTCGAACCAGGACACGAAGTCGGCCCCACCGAAGGAGCCCGGCAGGTCGATGCCAGGGATGTCGAGGTCGCGGTCCTTGTCGGCGCCGGTGGTGAACACGACGGCGTCATAGAACCGCTGCAGGTCATCGAGCTTGAGATCCACGCCGTACTCGACGTTGCCGAGCAGTCGCACAGCAGGCTTGTCGAGGACCTGGTGCAGCGCGGTGATGATGCCCTTGATCCGTGGGTGGTCCGGCGCGACGCCGTAGCGGATCAGGCCGAAGGGGGCAGGTTGGCGCTCGAAAAGGTCGACGGACACGTCAGAGCCGGACTTCATGAGCACGTCGGCGACGTAGATCCCGGCCGGGCCCGCACCCACGATCGCGATGCGTGCCGGTCGTCCGTCCACCACAGGAGCTCCAAGTTGTCGGTGTTGCAACACTCAAGGGTGCAACGCCGGACGGTCGGAGCGCGATTCCCCAGCACCCGATGTGAGCCAAGTCTCAGCCGTCCACAGGCGTCCCACCGGTCCCCGAGTCGGCTGGTAGACCTTCTTCCATGCCTGGTACGACGAGCACACCGCGGGACGCGCAGCGCGCTCGCGTCTACGCGGCGGAGGACGCCTGGGCCCTGCGGCTCGATGCCGCCCGCCGCGGGGCCGGGCGTGCGGAGGTCGCCGGCTCCCACCTGCTGCTGCCGGCGGAGAAGCACTTCGGGACCCTGCAGGCGGCCCAGGCCTACTGCGACGCCCACCTCGCCGGGGTGCCGCCGGTGCGGGTCCGGCAGCGCAAGGGGCTGCTCAAGGCGCACTGGGAGCCTCCGGGGGTGATCGCCCTCCCGGTGCCGCCGCACGGCACGCCGTGGGCCCTGCGGGAGACGGTGCTGCTGCACGAGATGGCGCATCATGTGGCGTTCCACCTCGACCGGGTGGCCGACCACGGACCGGCGTACACCGCCTGCATGCTGGGGCTGGTGCACCGGGTGCTCGGGCCGGAGGCGGCGCTCGCGCTGCGGGTGGACTACGCGGAGTCCAAGATCGCGATCAGGGAGGCGGGCGGCGGTGACTGAACGGGTGCTGGACAAGATCGGGAAGCTGCTGGCGCAGGCCGAGGGCACCGACAACGAGCACGAGGCCGACGCCTTCGTCACGCGCGCCCAGGAGCTGGCCACGACCTACGCGGTCGATCTGGAACTGGCCCGGGCCCGGCAGGCCAACCGCCGACTCAAGGCGGTCGATGACGCCTTCGAGCAGCGCAAGCTGGTGATCGGCGAGCGCGGCAAGCGGGGCAACCGGCAGCTGGTGGTGCTCTACCTGGTGATCGCGCAGGCCAACGACGTGATGGTCAACGTCGCCAACGACTCGACCTTCGCGCTCGGCTTCGGCTACCCCGCGGACCTGGACGTGGTCGAGCAGCTGTGGGCCTCGCTGGCCACCCAGATGGCGTCGGCCGCGGGCCGACGACTGCGGGCCGGCGAGCATCGCGCGGCCCGCACCGCGGCGGTCTCCTGGCGGCTGTCGTTCTACGACGGCTGGATGCACGCGGTGCAGCTGCGGCTGACCGAGGCACGCGAGCGGGCCCTGCGGCAGGTCCGCGCCGAGACGCCCTCCACGAGCGGCGCGCTGGTGCTGCGGGAGAAGGCCGAGCGGGTGCGGGCCTTCCACGACCGGGAGTCGGAGGCCCGCGGCTCCTGGCGCGGCGCTCGGGGCGACCGGCGGGTCAACGGCTCGGCCTGGCGGGCCGGTGAGCAGGACGGGCGGGTGGCCCGGCTCGGCGAGCCCGAGCTGCGCGACCGCCGCGCCCTCGGCTGATCCTGAGTACGGCTTCTCAGGTTCCGGGGTTTGGGCCCTTCCGCCGGAACCGTTCGGCTCAGACCGGATACCAGGGTTGAGCGAGCGGGCTCACGCGCGGACATGGTGAACGCGGTTGTGACTCGCGTGGGCTACCTGTCGTTCTCTGCTGTCCCAACCGAGCGCGGTGAACATCGAAGAACGGCAGGGCGCGGTCGGCGCGCGGCCCGTCGACCGTGCCGACGCCCGATGATCTACCGCTCGTGGCGGTCAGCGCCCGCGTGTCGGACGACACGAGCGGTAGATCGTTCTCACTCCGCGCGCGATCTACCGCTTGAGGTGGTCTCGGACGGCGCGTCGGACACCACGAGGGGAAGATCGACCGGAGCGTCAAGACACTCGGTCCCCTCAGCGGGGAGCGACAGTCTCCGCGCATCGGAGACCGCGAAGAGCGCCTCCCGCTCGCTTCCTCGTGACGTCTGCTCCTGCGGCCACCTCAACCGCGTGGCGGAGCAGACGCAAGGTGCCCGGGCGCCCAGCACCCGCGTGACGTCTGCCCGGCCGAGCGGCCGACATGTCCAGGTGGGCAGACGTAAGGAGTCGAGCGCGGAGCCCGCTCCCCTGGGCGCCCGCCTGGCTTGATCCACGGGGAGTTCGAGGTGGAACCCCCCTTCCTGTAAGGCCTCAAAGCTGGGCGCCGCAACGGAGCGGCGTTCTCCGATGTACGCGACGCGGACCGAGATCCCTCGCTGGCCGCCGGTCCTGGGGCTTCCGCAAGCCCGGTCACAAGAACGTGACAAACTCACCTACGCCTGCGTAACCTACGGTCTCGTAACCCGAGTCGTAGGGAGCCGCATCGTGAGCCTGCTCGACACCGTCGTCCGACGCGGGACCGCGCTGACCACGCCCTTCCTGCCCGACGACTACCT
>JANOTZ010000302.1:0-3409 GCA_031416735.1 Frankiales bacterium | reverse complement strand
GCCCGAGGGAACATGATGCAGGTGCGTCAGATCGCCGGTATGCGTGGTCTGGTCGCCAACCCCAAGGGCGAGATCATCCCGCGCCCCATCAAGACCAACTTCCGTGAGGGCCTCACCGTCCTGGAGTACTTCATCTCCACGCACGGTGCCCGTAAGGGTCTCGCCGACACCGCGCTCCGTACGGCGGACTCCGGCTACCTCACGCGTCGTCTGGTCGACGTCAGCCAGGACGTCATCATCCGCGAGGAGGACTGCGGCACCGAGCGTGGCGTCGTCATGCGGATCGGCAGCAAGAACGCCGAGGGCGTCCTCGTCAAGGACGGTCACGTCGAGACCAGCGTCTACGCCCGCACCCTGTCGGCCGACGTCATGAAGGGCAACAAGCTCATCCTGGCCGCCGGCGCGGATCTCGGTGACGTGAACATCTCGCTGCTCATCGAGTCGGGTGTCGAGGAGATCAAGGTCCGCTGCGTGCTGACCTGCGACTCCAAGGTCGGCACCTGCGCCTCCTGCTACGGCCGCTCACTGGCCACCGGCAAGGAGGTCGACGTCGGCGAGGCGGTCGGCATCATCGCGGCCCAGTCCATCGGCGAGCCCGGCACCCAGCTCACGATGCGTACCTTCCACACCGGTGGTGTGGCCGGTGACGACATCACGCAGGGTCTGCCCCGCGTCGTGGAGCTCTTCGAGGCCCGCACCCCCAAGGGTGTTGCCCCGATCAGCGAGGTCGAAGGTCGCATCCGGATCGACGACACCGATAAGACCCGCAAGGTCGTCGTCGTCCCCGACGACGGCAGCGAGGAGATCGCCTACCCGGTCTCCAAGCGGGCCCGCCTCAACTACGCGGACGGCGATCACATCAGCGTGGGCGAGCAGCTCCACGCCGGTGCCCGTAACCCGCACGAGGTGCTCCGCATCCTCGGCCCCCGCGCGGTGCAGCTGCACCTCGTCGCCGAGGTCCAGGAGGTCTACCGCTCGCAGGGCGTGTCGATCCACGACAAGCACATCGAGGTGATCATCCGCCAGATGCTGAAGCGGGTGGCCATCACCGACGAGGCGGGGTCCACCGACTTCCTGCCGGGTGCGCTCGTGGAGCGGGCGATCTTCGAGACCGAGAACCGTCGGGTCGTCGCTGAGGGCGGGACGCCGGCTTCCGGTCGCCCGGTCCTCATGGGCATCACGAAGGCCTCGCTGGCCACCGACTCGTGGCTGTCCGCGGCGTCCTTCCAGGAGACGACCCGCGTCCTCACCGACGCGGCGATCCAGGCCAAGAGCGACTCGCTCCTCGGCCTCAAGGAGAACGTCATCATCGGCAAGCTCATCCCGGCCGGCACCGGCATCAGCCGTTACCGCAACATCCGGGTCGAGCCCACCGAGGAGGCCCGCGCGCAGGTCTACTCGATGGCCGGCTACGACGACCCCGACTTCGCCTTCGGTGGCGGTCCGTGTCAGGCCGTCCCGCTGGACGAGTTCGACGTCGGCCGCGGTGGTTACGACCGCCAGTAAGGCAGGCAGCTAGGCACCACGAGGGCCGTTCTCCCGCTGATCACAGCGGGGGAGCGGCCCTCGCCGCGTCTGCGATGAACGGAACCCTCAGGGGCGGACAACCCACCGGAAAGACCCCTGCCGCGTCCGTTCACCTCCAGTCCCCCGGTACGGCGAAAGCTGGCGCACCGGGAGGAGGAGCCGACGACCGTCGCCGCCCAGGAGCCCGGAGGTCCCGCTCAGGAGCGCAGGAGCGCCGACCCCCGGCGTGTTGAACGGCCCGCAGCGGGCTGACGGCGGGCAGACATGGCACTCTGGCGCGAGCGAATGTGAAGATGTGACCCTCCTCGCTTTGACCCCCGCCGGACCTGCGGGTAAGGTTTCCACTTGTGCCTGGGGCGACCTGGGCCGTCCCGCATGTGCTCGATGCAATTCGAGCGGCGTCGGGGCCACCCCGTCTGACCGCAGCACGCTCGCGGACAGCACCGCAGTCCGGGCGACACACCCGACCGCGTGGGGCGGCGGACCAAGCTTCACCATCAGCCGCACAACCGAGCTAGCCACTAGCAGTTCACACGAGCAGGAGACGCGTTGCCCACGATCCAGCAGCTGGTCCGCAAGGGCCGGCAGGACAAGGTCGAGAAGACCAAGACGCCGGCGCTCAAGAGCAGCCCGCAGCGTCGTGGTGTCTGCACGCGTGTCTACACGACCACCCCGAAGAAGCCGAACTCGGCGCTGCGTAAGGTCGCCCGCGTGCGCCTCACCAGCGGCATCGAGGTCACGGCCTACATCCCGGGTGTCGGCCACAACCTGCAGGAGCACTCCATCGTGCTCGTGCGTGGCGGCCGTGTGAAGGACCTTCCCGGCGTCCGATACAAGATCATTCGTGGCTCGCTGGACACCCAGGGCGTCCGCAACCGCAAGCAGGCCCGCAGCAAGTACGGCGCCAAGAAGGAGAAGAGCTAGTGCCTCGCAAGGGTCCCGCCCCGAAGCACCCGGTCGTCACCGACCCGGTCTACGGCTCGCCGCTCGTCACCAGCCTCATCAACAAGGTGCTGCTCTCGGGCAAGCGCTCGGTTGCTGAGCGCATCGTCTACGGCGCCCTGGAAGGTTGCCGCGAGAAGAGCGGTGCCGACCCGGTCATCACGCTGAAGCGTGCACTCGACAACGTGAAGCCGACCCTCGAGGTCCGCAGCCGTCGTGTCGGTGGCGCCACCTACCAGGTGCCGATCGAGGTCCGCCCGGGTCGCAGCACCACGCTCGCGCTGCGCTGGCTGATCCAGTACTCCCGCGCCCGTCGTGAGAAGACCATGACCGAGCGCCTCATGAACGAGCTCCTCGACGCGAGCAACGGCCTCGGCGCCAGCGTCAAGCGCCGCGAGGACACGCACAAGATGGCTGAGTCCAACAAGGCCTTCGCGCACTACCGCTGGTAGCCGCGAGCAGCACCACCGCACCTCCCCCCATCACCGAGTACGACAAGACCAGGAAGTAGAGCAGCACCTGTGGCCAGCAACGCGATTCTCGCCAAGACCCGAAACATCGGGATCATGGCGCACATCGACGCGGGCAAGACGACGACCACCGAGCGCGTCCTCTACTACACCGGTAAGGCGTACAAGATCGGCGAGGTGCACGACGGCGCCGCGACGATGGACTGGATGGAGCAGGAGCAGGAGCGCGGCATCACGATCACGTCGGCCGCGACGACCTGCCAGTGGGACGGCCACCGGATCAACATCATCGACACGCCGGGTCACGTCGACTTCACCGTCGAGGTGGAGCGCTCGCTCCGCGTGCTCGACGGTGCCGTCGCGGTGTTCGACTCGGTCGCCGGTGTCGAGCCGCAGTCCGAGACGGTGTGGCGCCAGGCCGACAAGTACTCCGTCCCGCGGATCTGCTTCGTCAACAAGATGGACCGCAC
>JANOTZ010000301.1:0-4063 GCA_031416735.1 Frankiales bacterium | reverse complement strand
GGCGCCGGGGGCGGGCAGCAGCCGACCGGGCAACGGTCGTGCGTGGCGACCCCGCCGTGGGTCGCCAGCTCCACCGGTGCAGCAATCCGCTCCCGCACCAGGGCGCCCAGCATCGCAACGAACTCCGGATCGGTGCCGACCGTGGCAGCCCTGGCCAGGGTCAGCCCCAGCTCGTCCGTGGTCTTCCGGGCCTGCACGTCGAGGTCATACAGCACCTCCACGTGGTCGCTGGTGAACCCGACCGGGACCAGCACCACCTCCCGGATCCCCTGCGCTGCAAGGGAAATCAGATGCTCCGAAACGTCCGGCTCGAGCCACGGCACCTGGGGCGGCCCGCTGCGCGACTGGTACACCAGGTCCCACGTGCGGTCCCCGGCGATGGCCGCGGAGGCGGTCCGCAGGGCTTCCACGTAAGCACCCCCCGAGGGCCCGCTCGTGTCGGCCATGACTTGCGGGATGGAGTGCGCGGTGAACACCACCCGCGGGTCGGTGAGCCCCTCGGCCGCAGCCAGCAGGTTGCGTCGCATCGGCGCCAGGAAGCCCTCCTCGGCGTAGTAGTGCCGCAGTTTGGTCACCCGTGGCGCGCCCGGCACGAGGGCGCGGGCGATGTCCTCGCGATACTGCCTGCACCCGCTGTACGACGGGAAGGCGGAGGTCACGACGGCGAGCGCATGACGCCGTCCGTCCGCGGTCATCTGCTGCAGCGTCTCGGCCAGCATGGGGTGCCAGTTGCGGTTGCCCCAGTAGACCGGAAGCTCCGGCACCACCTCCTGCAGTGCCGCCTGCAGCGCCCGGCACTGCGCGTTGATCGGGCTCACTCCGCCGAACCGGTCCAGGTAGTGCCCGGCCACCTGCTCGAGGCGCTCCTGCGGGATGGCCCGGCCCCGGGTGACGTTCTCCAGGAACGGCAGCACGTCGGCAGGCCCCTCCGGTCCCCCGAAGCCGACCAGCAGCAGGGAGTCGACGGGCGGGGCGTCGGTCGGTGGCGTGTCGATGCTCATGTCGGTGCCAGTGTGCCCGGTCGGTACCGTCCGGGCATGTCGAAGGTCGCTCTGGTCACCGGTTCCTCGTCCGGCATCGGCGCTGAGGTCGCCCGTCGCCTCGCCGCCGACGGCTACGTCGTCGTGGTCAACAGCCGCAGCTCTGTCGCCGCCGGCCAGGCGGTCGCCGACGAGATCGGCGGGTCCTACCTGCAGGCCGACGTGGGGGACGAGCACGCAGCGCGCGACCTGATCGCCGCGGTCCTCGCAGCGCACGGGCGGCTCGACGTGCTCGTCAACAACGCGGGCACGACGCAGGTCATCCCCCACTCCGACCTTGCTGCGGCGACCCCGGAGATCTGGCGCCATCTGTACGACGTCAACGTGATCGCCCCGTTCGTCCTGGTGACCGCAGCCGAGCAGGCCCTGCGCGCCGCCCAGGGATGCGTCGTCAACATCTCATCACTTGCCGGGGTGAAGCCGACGGGCAGCTCGATCCCTTATGCAGCAAGCAAAGCGGCGTTCAACCACCAGACCCGCCTGCTGGCCAAGGCCCTGGGTCCCGACATCCGCGTGAACGCGGTCGCGCCCGGCCTGGTCGACACCCCGTGGACGGCCGACTGGCACGACCTGCGGGCGCTGGTCGCGGCGATGGCACCGATGAAGCGTTCGGCGACGCCCGCCGACGTGGCCGAGCTGGTGATGGGCCTGATCCGCTCCAGCTATGTCACCGGTGAGGTGATCGTGCTCGACGGTGGGCTGGGCCTGCTGCCGTGACCGGACCGGCCCCGATGGTCGGGGGTGGCTCGGTCGCCCCGGCCGTGACCGGACCGGTCGCTCTGGTCGGGAGCGGTGAGTACCTCCCGGTCATGACCGACCTCGAAGGACGGCTGCTCCAGGGTCGGCCTCCCCGCTTCGTGCAGATCCCCACGGCGGCCGCGCCCGAGGGCGAGGCCTCCCTCGCGCGCTGGGTCGCGCTGGGTCGCGAGCAGGCAGTGCGGCTCGGGGTCGAGGCGGTGCCCGTCGTCGTGCGAAACCGCGAGGAGGCCGACAGGCCGGAACTCGCCGCGCTCCTGGACGGAGCGGGACTGATCTACCTGTCGGGCGGCAATCCGCCGTACCTCGCCTCGACCTTGCGAGGGACGAGGGTGTGGGAGGCCGTGCTCGCCGCCTGGGAAGGTGGCGCGGCCCTCGCCGGCTGCAGTGCCGGCGCGATGGCGCTGACGGCCTGGGTGCCGGACGTCCGTGACCCGCTGCACGCGCCCGATCCGGGACTCGGAGTGCTGCCCAGCCTCCGGGTGATCCCCCACTTCGACCGTTTCCTGGCCTGGATGCCGGACCTCGTGGCCCGCTACCTCGACCACGCACCCGAGGGGGTCAGCGTCGTCGGGATCGACGAGGGCACGGCGTTGGTGTGCGACTCCGGGGCGTGGACGGTGCACGGACGGCAGTCCGTCTGGGTGCTCTCCAGGAACGAGCGGATCGCCTACACCGCAGGCGATCTGATCGAGTTCTAGTTCTTGCGAAACGGGTCCGGGGCTGGCGAGATCAGCGTGGTGCGCGGGCAGTCGGCGAGGGTGAGATCGGCGTACTGCAGGGCGTCGTCGCAGATCCGGTCGACCGTCCACCCGTGCGCGGCGCCATGCACGGTGACGGTGACGCGGAAGATGGTGATGTCGTACTTCGAGGGCGTTCCGTAGACCGACCCGATCGTCCCGACCAGCTGCGCGTCGCCCTTCAGCCCGGTGCCGACGTCCCAGGCCTGGTCGTAGCGGTGCCACACCCCGGCACTTGCGCTCCAGACGCCCCCCTTGCTGACGTCGCGCTCCTCGAGTGCGACCAGGACCTTGCGGGCATCGCGCTCGGGAAGCACGGCGCTCGGCCGCAGGACGGTCGTCTGCTCGGTCACGCGGCCCATCCTGCCAGGGCCGAATGCCGCTCGGTATGTTCAGGCCCATGAGAGCTGTGCAGATCACCGAGTTCGGCGGCCCTGAGGTCCTGAAGCTCGGCACCGTTGCGGATCCGGTTGCCGGCGGTGGCCAGGTCGTGGTCGACGTCGACAGTGCCGGGGTGAACTTCGCCGACACCCATCAGGTCGAGAACTCCTATCTCGCGCCGGCGACCCTGCCGATGATCCCCGGCACCGAGGTCGTCGGCCGGCTCGAGGACGGCACCCGGGTGGCGGCGTTCACGATGTCGGGTGCCTACTGCGAGAAGGCTCTGGTCTATCCGCACATGGCCTTCCCACTGCCTGACTCCGTCAGCGACGGGCAGGCGCTCGCTCTCATGGTGCAGGGCCTCACGGCCTGGCACCTGTTGCGCACCAGCACCCACCTGCAGCCGGGCGAGTCGGTGGTCGTGCACGCCGCCGCCGGCGGTGTCGGCACCCTGGCGATCCAGCTCGCGAAGCTCTGGGGAGCCGGAAACGTCATCGCGGTGGCCTCGACGGAGGAGAAGCTCCAGCTGGCCAAGGAGCTCGGCGCGGACAACCTCGTCCTGGCCGGCGTCGACGACCTGAAGGCAGCGCTGGAAGCAGCCAACGGCGGCAAGAAGGTCGACATCGTCCTGGAGATGGTCGGCGGCACGACCTTCGACGCGTCCCTCGCGGCCCTGGCGCCTTTCGGCCGGCTCGCGACGTTCGGCATGGCCTCGCGCACGGCCCCGAAGCCGGTGACCAGCGGCGAGCTCATGTCACGCAGCAGGGCCGTCGTCGGCTTCTGGCTCGCCCACTGCTTCGGTGCGGCCGAGATGCTGCAGCCGCAGATGGCCGAGCTGCTCGCCCTGGTCGAGGCCGGCACCCTCAAGCCGCAGGTCGGCGGGACCTTCCCTCTCGGCGACGCGTCGGCGGCCCACGAGGCGCTGCGCAGCCGTGGCTCCATCGGCAAGCTCGTCCTCGACGTCAAGGCCTGACAGGCCCCGCTGGGGCTGACCGGCCGTCGTTCTTACGCGGTGTCCTCGACGGCGGCGACCTTGGGACAGGGGCACCACTGGTCGTGCCACGCCCGCCGGCAGCCAGCGGGGTAGGTGAGGGTGCGGACCACCCTCGCCGGGTTGCCCGCCACCAGCGAGTCGTCCGGGACGTC
>JANOTZ010000300.1:0-19346 GCA_031416735.1 Frankiales bacterium | reverse complement strand
GAAGGGCTGCCCCGAGGCCTCGCCACGCCCCTTCCGCGGCCCTTCATCACGAGGGGGGCGGCGCAGTCGCCCACCTTGCGTCTGCTCTGTAGGCCACGTCGACCGCGTAGCCGAGCAGACGCAAGGCGGAGGTGAGGGGACGCAAGGCGGAGGTGAGGGGACGCAAGGCGGAGGTGAGGGGACGTCAGCGGGCGCCAGGAAGGGGGCGCCAGGGGACGCAAGGCGGGCGCAAGGAAGGGGGCGCCAGGGGACGTCAGCGGGCGCAAGGAAGGGCAGGCGCGGTGGGCCGCCTGGTGGGCACGTCGGTGCGGCATGGCACGGTGGTGGGATGGATCTGACCGGTGCCCGGGTGCTCGCCAAGGCAGGGCTGCTCGCCCCGACGCGCCCGGATCGGCTGCTCGGCATGGCGCTGGCGGTGGCCCGCTGGGGGCTGACCCCGGCGACCGGATACGCCGCGGGCGCCGCCCGCCATCCCGACCGGGTCGCCCTCATCGACGACGAGGGGTCGCTGACCTACCGCGAGCTCGACCACCGCACCGACCGGCTCGCCGGGGAGCTGCGCGCCCGCGGCATCCGTGAGGGCGCGGCCGTCGGGCTGTTGGCTCGCAACGGCCGGGGTTTCGTGGAGGGCCTGGTGGCGCTGTGCAAGTGCGGCGCCGACGTGCTGTTCCTCAACACCGGGGCGACCGGCACCCAGCTGGCCGAGGTCCTCGACCGGGAGCAGGCGACCGCGGTCGTGCACGACGCCGAGTTCGGCGACCTGCCGGGGCTGGTCGGTCGGCTCACGTTCACCACCGAGGAGCTCGACGCCCTGGTCCTCACCAGCCAGGCCGACGCGCCTCCCAAGCCGGGCCACCCGAGCCGGCTGGTCATCCTCACCAGCGGGACCACCGGCGCCCCGCGGGGAGCCGCGCGCAGCAGCGCCTCCCTCGGTGACGCGGTCTCCGCGCTGTCCCGCATCCCGCTGCGGACCGCCGAGCCGACCGTGATCGCGGGCCCGGTGTTCCACGCCTGGGGGCTCGGTCATCTGACCCTCGCGATGCTGCTCGGCTCGACCGTCGTGCTGCAGAAGAAGTTCGACCCTGCGGCGGTGCTGCAGGCCGTGCAGGACCACCGCGCGACTGCTCTGGTGGTCGTGCCGGTGATGCTCGACAAGCTCCTGCACGCCGACCCCGCGTCGTACAACACCTCGTCGTTGCGGGTGATCGCCTCCAGTGGCAGCGCGCTGCCGGGTGAGCTCGCGACCCGGGTGCTGGAGGCCTTCGGGCCGGTGCTCTACAACCTGTACGGCTCGACCGAGGTGGCCTACGGCGCGGTCGCGACCCCCGAGGACCTGGCCGCCGATCCGCACACGGCCGGCAGACCGCCGTACGGCGTGACGTTGCGGCTGGTCGACGAGCAGGGCCGCGAGGTCGCACCGGGCACCCCCGGTCGGGTTTTCGTGGGCAGTGGGCTGGCGTTCGGCGGCTACACCGACGGGTCCGACAAGGACCGGCTCGACGGGCTGGTCGGCACCGGCGACGTCGGGGTGATCGACGCCAACGGCCGGCTCACCGTGCTCGGTCGCAGCGACGACATGGTCGTCATCGGGGGTGAGAACGTCTACCCCGGGCAGGTGGAGGATGTGTTGCTCACCCACCCCGGCGTCCGTGAGGTCGCCGTGAGTTCCCTGCCCGACCCCGTGTACGGCGTCAAGCTCGTCGCTCACGTCGTCGGTGAGGCCGACGTTGCGGAGCTGCAGGCCCTGGTCCGCGACCAGCTGGCCCGGTTCGCCGTCCCCCGCGAGGTGCGCTTCCTCGACGCGCTGCCGCGCAACGCCGCGGGCAAGGTCGTCAAGAGGGAGCTCGCGTGACCGCCCCAGCCGAGCTCGAGCACGACGAGACCGACCTGCTCACCGACCGGCCGTGGGTGACGATCGTGTGGAACGACCCGGTCAACCTGATGAGCTATGTCACGCACGTGCTCATCGAGCTGTTCGGCTACACGCGCGACAAGGCCACCCAGCTGATGCTGCAGGTGCACCATGAGGGAAGGGCGGTCGTGAGCAACGGGACGCGCGAGCAGATGGAGGCCGATGTGGCGCGCTGCCATGCCAAGGGCCTGTGGGCCACCTTGCAGAAGGACTGACGTGCGTTTCACGCGACACCGCAAGGGCCTGCGGGGCGACCCGGACGAGGTCGAGGCGACGATCCTGCGTCAGCTCGCGGACGAGCTGCTCGGGATGATCGCCGAGCCGGCTGTGGCCAAGGACCCGCTGGCCGCGCTGATCGGCATGCCGGCAGGCGATGTCGACCCGCCCGATGACCCGGTGCTGGCGAGGCTGCTCCCCGACGCCTACCGCGACGACCCGATGGCGGCGGGGGAGTTCCGGCGGTTCACCGACGCCGACCTGCGGGCGGGCAAGCGGGCCAACGCGCAGGCGGTGCTGGACTCGCTGCCCGAGGTCGGCGGGCGGATCGACCTCGACCGCGACCAGGCCGACCAGTGGCTGGGCGCGCTCAACGACATGCGGCTGGCGCTCGGCACGGCTCTCGGGGTGACCGATGACACCGACCTGGAACACGTCGACGAGGAGGACCCGCGGGCCCAGGGACTGCACGTCTACGGCTGGCTCGGCTGGCTCGAGGAGTCACTCCTGTCGTGCATCGACCCACGGACTGGCTCCTGATCGGTACGGCGAGAGCTGGCCGTCCTACGCTGTCGCCGTGTCCGTCGCAGCCACCCCCGATGTTCTGAGCCTGCCGCGCGAGATGGTCGAGCAGGCCCTTGTCCATGCCCGCCGGGACCATCCGGACGAGTGCTGCGGTGTGATCTCGGCCCGGGACGGGGTCGCCACCCGGCTCGTCGAGATGGACAACGCCGAGCGCAGCCCGACCGGGTTCACCTTCGACAGCGCCCAGTGGCTGCAGGTCTACCGCGAGCTGGACGACGCCGACGAGGAGCCGTTCGTGGTCTACCACTCGCACACGGCGACCGAGGCCTACCCGTCCCGGACCGACATCCGCTGGTCGGAGACCGCCGGGTTCCCCTACTGGCTGATTGTCTCGACCCGGGCCGAGCAGGACGAGGTGCGGGCCTTCACCATCGACGGCGCGATCGTGACGGAGGTCGCCGTCCACCTCACCTGAGGAATGCGCGGCGACACGCGTCGTGTTCACTTGAGGGAGTCCGCCGAGCAAGGAGAAGCATGTCCATCGAGGTCCGCATCCCGACCATCCTCCGCACCTTCACGGGTGGGGAGAAGGCCGTCGAGGCCAAGGGCGACACGCTCGCCGGCCTCATCGACGACCTCGACAGCCGGCACGCCGGCATCAAGGGACGCCTGCTCACCGACGAGGGCAAGCTGCACCGGTTCGTCAACGTGTACGTCAACGACGAGGACGTCCGCTTCCTGGGCTCGCTCGAGACGCCCCTGAAGGACGGCGACTCAGTCACCGTGCTCCCGGCTGTGGCCGGCGGAGCTGGCGAGTCGATGCTGGCCGGCGGCTGACCGTTGCGGTTCGACTCGCTGATCGAGTCCGTCGGGCGCACCAAGCTCGTCGGGCTCCCTCGGCTGTCGCCGTCTCCTGACGTCCGCCTCTGGGCGAAGATGGAGACCGACAACCCGACGGGGTCGGTCAAGGACCGCGCCGCGCTCTACATGATCGCGCAGGCCGAGAAGGAAGGGCTGCTGCGGCCCGGGGTCACGGTGCTCGAGCCGACCTCCGGGAACACGGGGATCTCGCTCGCGATGGTCTGCCGGATGCGCGGCTACCGGCTGATCTGCGTGATGCCGGAGAACACCTCGGTCGAGCGCCGCCAGATGCTCACGATGTACGGCGCCGAGATCGTCACCTCGCCTGCCGCCGGCGGCTCCAACCAGGCCGTCGCGGTGGCCAAGCAGCTCGCCGCGGAGAACCCGGACTGGGTCATGCTCTACCAGTACGGCAACCCGGCCAACGCCCTCGCGCACTACGAGACCACCGGCCCGGAGGTCCTCGAGGACCTGCCGACCATCACGCACTTCGTCGCCGGACTCGGCACCACCGGCACCCTGATGGGCGCCGGCCGCTATCTGCGGGAGCACCGGCCGGGCATCCGGATCATCGCCGCGGAGCCGCGCTACGGCGAGCTGGTCTACGGCCTGCGCAACATCGACGAGGGCTTCGTCCCTGAGCTGTACGACGGGAGCGTCCTCACCAGCCGCTTCTCGGTAGGGCCCCGCGAGGCCCTTCGTCGTACCCGGCAGCTGGTTGAGGAGGAAGGGATCTTCGCCGGCATCAGCACGGGGGCGATCCTGCACGCCGCCCTCGGCGAGGCGATGAAGTGTGTGAAGGCGGGCCAGACCGCCGACATCGCCTTCGTGGTGTGCGACGGCGGCTGGAAGTACCTCTCGACCGGGGCCTATGCGGGGACGCTGGAGGAGGCCGAGGCGGCCCTCGAGGGCCAGCTCTGGGCCTGATCGTGTCGGAAAGCGGAGACGTAGATCACGTGGTCACGGGTGCTTCGGTCGTAGTGTTGCGGCCGTGAGCGACGCGCCGATCGGGGTCTTCGACTCCGGCGTGGGTGGGCTCACGGTGGCGCGGGCGCTGCTCGACCAGCTGCCGCACGAGCAGCTGCTCTACGTCGGCGACACCGCACACGGCCCGTACGGCCCGCTCCCCATCGCGGACGTCCGTCGGCACGCGCTCGCGGGGCTCGACGACCTGGTGGCGCGGGGCGTGAAGATGCTGGTGATCGCCTGCAACAGCGCCTCGTCGGCCTGCCTGCGTGACGCCCGGGAGCGTTACGACGTGCCGGTGGTGGAGGTGATCGCCCCCGCTGTACGGCGGGCGGCGGCTGCGACGCGCAACGGCCAGGTCGGTCTCATCGCCACCGCCATGACGGTCGCGAGCGGGGCCTACGACGAGGCCTTCGCCGCGGCTCCGCAGGTGACGCTGACCAGTGCCGCCTGTCCGCGGTTCGTGGACTTCGTGGAGCGGGGGGTGACGACGGGCCGGCAGCTGTTGCAGCTCGCCACCCACTACCTGCAGCCGGTGATGGATGCGGGGGCCGACACGCTGGTGCTCGGTTGCACCCACTACCCGTTGCTGACCGGCATGATCAGCCTGGTGGTGGGCGACGGTGTCACGCTGGTGAGCAGCGCGGAGGAGACCGCCAAGGACGTCTACCGGGTGCTGGTCCGGGAGGGCCTCGAGCGCGACCCAGGGGCGCCTGATCCGCAGCACCGTTTCCTGGCGACCGGCGACCCCGCGCCGTTCGCGAAGGTCGGCCGACGGTTCCTCGGGCCCGAGATGGGGCAAGTGTCGGGTATGGATGGTCAGGTGAAGCTGTGCAGCTGACAGTGCTGGGGTGCGCGGGCACCTTCCCGGGACCGGCCTCGCCGTGCTCGGGCTACCTCGTCGAGCACGACGGTTTCCGCCTGGTCGTCGATCTCGGTTCGGGGTCGCTCGGCAACCTGCAACGGCACCTCGACCTGCGGGACGTCGACGCCGTCTACGTCTCGCACCTGCACGCCGACCACTGCCTCGACCTGGTCGCCTACTACTACGCCCGGCGCTACCACCCCGCAGGGGTCCTCCCGCGGCTCCCGGTCTACGGGCCGAAAGGCACCTGCGAGCGGATCTGCGCTGCCTTCGAGGAGCGCCCCGACGGAGGGCTCGCCGACATCTTCGACTTCCACGAGCGAGGCGCCGGGACGCTCCAACTCGGCCCGTTCACGGTCACCTCGGCGGTCGTCGCCCACCCCATCGAGTGTCACGGTCTGCGGATCGAGGCCGGCGGTCGGGTGCTGACCTACAGCGGCGACACGGCTCGGTCCGCGGTGCTCGTCGAGCTGGCCCGGGACGCGGACCTGTTCCTCTGCGAAGCCTCGTGGCCGTCGACGCCCACCCCGCCTCCCGGGATCCACCTGACGGGCCGCGAGGCGGGGGAGCACGCCACCCTGGCCGGCGCCCGCCGGCTGCTGCTCACCCACCTGATGCCCTTCCACGACCCGCAGGCGATGCTCGCCGAGGCCAAGGAGACCTACGCCGGGGACCTCGAGCTCGTGCAGGCCGGCTCGATCTACACCGTCTGAGGCACCTGGGCAGGAGCCGGCTGACGGACCCGGCTGGCGCACCTGGGCAGGAGCCCGGGCCTCGCTGTCGAAGGTGACGGGATGAGGCGACTGCTGCTGGTGCTCCTGCTCACTGCGGGGGCGTTGACCCTGCCTGCGCGCGCCCTCCCCACCCCCGGTTTCGCCTCGCCCAACGTGGAGTTCCTCGCCAACGTCCCGCTGCACGCCGACACCGCCGGCGCGAAGCTGCTCGGTGGCTGGCTGTACGTCACCAGCTCCCACGAGCTGTCGATCTACGACGTCCGCAACCCCGAGCTGCCCGTCCTCACCTCGACCGTCCCGGTGCCGCAGACGCCGTACTTCTCCGAGGAGGACGTCGACACCAACGGCAAGGTGCTGCTCATCGGCACGGTCGGCTCGCTGTTCGTCTTCGACGTGTCCGACAAGCGGCTCCCGAAGCTGGTCGGGACGCTCGCGGACGGCGACGAGCACACCGTCACCTGCGTGCTCGACTGCACCTGGGCCTATGGCTCGTACGGCGAGATCGTGGACCTCCGCGACCCGACCAAGCCACGCCTCGCGGGCAACTGGACCACGGCGGCAAAGGGTGGCCCGGGGGCGCAGCACGACGTGACCGAGGTCGCACCGGGGCTGGTCATGACCAGCACCGAGAAGATGTGGCTCCTGGACGCCCGTCGCACTCCCGCGAAGCCCACGGTCGTCGCGCGCGGCGACAACAAGGACGCCCGGTTCATCCACGGCAACCTGTGGCCGCGGGCTATGAAGGACCGCTTCCTGCTGGTGGGGGGCGAGACCGCACCGACCGCCGGTGATGGCAGCGTCTGCTCCGAGCCGGGCAGCGGCGCGTTCATGACCTACGACACCCGCGGGTGGGCGCGCAGCGGGAAGCTGACCCGGGTCGACTCCTACCGACCGGCGGCGTCGAGCGTGCCGGCCGGTGGTGCGGCGTACGAGACCTTCTGCTCGCACTGGTTCACCACCCGGCCGGGGTGGAAGGACGGGGGCCAGCTGGCCGTCGGCTGGTATGAGCACGGCACCCGGCTGCTGCAGGTCGCCCCCACCGGGAAGATCCGCGAGACCGGCTACTACACGCCGGTCGGCACCTCCTCCAGCGCGGCTTACTGGGCCACCAAGGACATCCTCTACGTCCTGGACTACAACCGCGGCCTCGATGTCCTGAGGATCCACGACGGCCCGGTGCCGTCACCGATTGCCGCGGGTGCTCCCGGCCGGCTCCCGACCCAGCCGCCGGTGCATACCAGGCTGATGCTGCCGGGCATGCTGCACGGGGAGAAGTGGCGCTGCGGCAACCCCCTTTAGGCTGAGGGCATGACGCGTGCAGACGGTAGGACCGCAGACCAGCTCCGCCAGGTGACGATGACCCGGCAATGGCTCGACCACGCCGAGGGCTCGTGCCTCGTCGAGTTCGGCAAGACCCGGGTCCTGGTGGCGGTGTCCGCGACCCCCGGCGTCCCGCGCTGGCGCAAGGGATCGGGCCTCGGTTGGATCACCGCGGAGTACGCCATGCTGCCGCGTGCCACCCACACCCGCTCGGACCGCGAGTCGGTCAAGGGCCGGCTCGGCGGCCGCACCCACGAGATCAGCCGCCTGGTCGGTCGGTCGCTGCGCGCGTCGGTCGACCTGTCGCTGCTGGGCGAGAACACCCTCGCCGTCGACTGCGACGTGCTGCAGGCCGACGGCGGCACCCGCACCGCGGCCATCACCGGGGCCTACGTGGCGCTGGCTGACGCGTGCGCGTTCCTCGGCAAGCCGGAGGCGCTGGTGCGGTCGGTGTCGGCCATCTCCGTCGGCATTGTCGACGGTGAGCCGCTGCTCGACCTGGCCTACACCGAGGACGTCGGTGCCGGCACCGACATGAACGTCGTGGCCACCGGCGACGGCGACATCATCGAGGTGCAGGGCACCGCCGAGGGCGCACCGTTCTCCCGTGCCGAGCTCGACGTGCTGCTCGACCTGGCGCTCGCCGGCTGCAAGTCCCTCACCGACCTGCAGCAGGCCGTGCTGGCGCAGCCGCTCCCGTCCTAGTGGCCGACGCGACCCGGGTCGTCCTGGCGACCAGGAACGAAGGCAAGGTGCGCGAGCTCCAACGCATCCTCGCGCCGTACGGGCTGTCCTTGGAAGGCGCCTCCTACGACCCGGGTCCGGAGACCGGCGCGTCGTTTGCCGAGAACGCGCTGGCCAAGGCGGTCGAGGGAGTGGCCCGCACAGGGCTGCCATCGGTGGCCGATGACAGCGGGCTGACCGTCGACGCCCTCAACGGGATGCCGGGGATCCTCTCGGCCCGCTGGGCCGGACGGCACGGCGACGACGCCGCCAACCTGTCGTTGGTGCTGGCCCAGCTCGCCGACGTCTCCGCCCGCGGGGCTTGCTTCGTCTGTGCCGCCGCCTATGCGCTGCCCGACGGCCGCTCCGCCGTAGTGCTCGGGGAGCTGCGCGGCGCCTTGCTCACGGCCCCGCGCGGCACGGGTGGCTTCGGCTACGACCCGATCTTCGTGCCAGAGGGGTACGACGTGACGACGGCCGAGCTGACTCCTGGGGCCAAGGATGCGATCAGCCACCGTGGCCAGGCCTTCCGCGCCCTCGCCCCCCTGCTCGCCGAGGCCATTGCGACCCGGTGATCGTGCCTCCATCAGTGGGGCTGACGAGATTCGAACTCGCACTGTCACGGACCTAAACCGTGTGCCGCTGCCAGTTGGGCTACAGCCCCTTGAGAATCCTAGGGCTCCAGTGCCACGGGGTTCTTGCGTCGGCACCAGGTCGAGGTCTGCGCATGACAGTTGGGGCACAGGAAGCGAAGGCACCTCACCGCTGACCTTGCCCGATCCGACCGGGCAGCCGTCAGCGGCTGACGGCGGACAGGATCATCCCGACCAGGACTCCGGAGCCCAGTAGTCGCCGCCACGGGTTCACCCCCCGCGCGATCTCGTCCACGGCCCACCCTCCCAGCGCGAGGGTGCCGACGAGGACGACGACGTCCTCCGTCCGGCCGTCCACCGGCGTCAGCCGACGGACGGTTGTGGCCGCGATCCAGGTCCACAGCGGCCAGTTCGGCCAGGAAACGATGCTCAGGCGTCCGGTCACGCGGCTGCGGAACATCCACTCGAGGGCTGTGATGGCTCAGTCCTCGGTTGTGACGAAGCGGGCCAGGGTCTTCTCGAGCTCGACGCTGTCGATCGGCTTCGTGACGTGCGCGTCCATGCCGGCGTCGAAGGCGCGCTCGGCGTCGCTCTTCATGGCGCTGGCAGTGACCGCGATGATCGGCACCCGCTCGCCGGGCGACTCCAGGCTGCGGATCTCCCTGGTTGCCTGGTAGCCGTCCATCCGGGGCATCTCGCCGTCCATGAGGACGATGTCGTAGCGGCCGAGGCGGACCGCCTCTACGGCCTCCACCCCGTCGGACACGGCGTCGACGCGATAGCCGAGCCGTTCGATGAGCAGGGTCGCCAGGCGCCGGTTGACCGCGTTGTCGTCGACGACCAGGACCCGTCCCGCGTGGCCCGGCACGCGGATGCCAGCTCCCTCATCCGAAGTAGTCGGTGGGACGATCGCGCCGACGGCTCTCGCCAGAGCGTCGAGCAGGTGCGCGCGCCTGGCGGGCTTGACCAGGATGCGCACGACGTTGGGACCCCCGCGGCCGCGGGCCGCGTCCCGGTCGCTGGAGGAGGACAGCACAACGACCGGTGGGCCGCCGCCCGCCTCGCGAGCCAGGGCATCCGCCAGGTCGATGCCGTCATCGTCGGGCAACTGGCAGTCGGTCAGCACGATGTCGAACGGTCGGCCGCCGGCGGCTGCCTGGCGGACCTCCCGGATCGCGGCCTCGGCGCTGGCGGCGGGAACCCAGGCGACGCCCGACGCCGCGAGCTGCGCGCCCAGGATCGTGAGGTTGGCGGGCACGTCGTCGACGATCAGGGCGCGGATGCCGGACAGGTCGGGGACCTCCGGCGCTCGCATGCCATCCACGACGGGAAGCCGCAGCACGAACCAGAACCGGCTCCCCGCGCCCAGTTGGCTCTCCACCTCGATGTCGCCGCCCATCATCTGCACGAGGTGCCGGGTGATGGTCAGGCCCAGTCCGGTGCCGCCATAGCGCCGGGTGGTCGACGCATCGGCCTGCCGGAACCGCTCGAACAGCCCAGCCTGGTCCGCGGGGGCGATGCCGATACCGGTGTCCCGCACCTCGAAGCGCAACCCGACGAGCCCTTCGTCGAAGCCCATCGACTGCACCGACAGCACGACCTCGCCCTGCTCGGTGAACTTGACGGCATTCGCGACCAGGTTGGTGAGGATCTGACGCAACCGTCCAGGATCGCCACGGACGCCCGTCGGCAGAACGGGGTCCAGGGAGACCAGTAGCTCCAGGGACCGCTCGTGGGCCAGCCCGGCCAGCAGGTCGCCCACCTCCTCCACCACGGTGGCGAGGTCGAAGTCGACGTCCTCCAGCTCCATCCTCCCGGCCTCGATCTTGGAGAAGTCCAGGATGTCGTTGATGATGCCCAGCAGCGACTGGGCCGAGGCGCGGACGACCTCTGCGTGTTCGCGCTGCTCGACGTCGAGGTCGGAGTCCAGCAGCAGGCCGGTCATCCCGATGACGCCGTTCATCGGGGTCCGGATCTCATGGCTCATCACCGACAGGAACTCCGACTTCAGTCGGGACGCCTCAAGGGCCTCCTCCCTGGCCCGCTCCAGGTCGGTGATGTCCAGGGCAGTGCCCTGGAGCAGCACCGCGCGACCCTCGTCGTCGAGGGTCACCTCGATGTTGGCGCGCAGGTGTCGAACCGCCCCGTCCGGGCGGAGAACGCGGTATTCGTACTGGCTGGCGACCCCATCGGACAGGGCGCGGAACCAGGCCTCCCTGGCAGGTGCCCGGTCTTGTTCGTGGATCATGTCCCCGCCTATCACCTCCGGAGCGGTGCCTTCCGGGACCCCCCAGATCCGCAGGAGCTCCTCGGAGAACGTGAAGTGTCCGGTGCGCGGCTCGTAGGTGTAGCTCCCGAGCTGCCCGAGGCGCTGGGCCTCGGTGAGCTTGCGGCGCTCCTCCGCCAACTCACGGGCGGCGGCCCGCTCGGCGCTGACATCGGTGAGGGCCGCCACCGCGCCGAGCACGTTGCCGTCCGGACCGGTGATCTGGCTGCAGTACGACATCACCTCCCGGTGCGGCCCACCGGCGGGTCCGAGAATGAGCTCCACCGCGCCGAGCTGCTCTCCGCGCAGGGTGCGCAGGATCGGATAGCCGTCCACCGGGATGTGTTGGCCCTCCGCGTCGAAGACGTCGATGAGCGCCTCGGTATCGTTCGGGCCTTCTGTCCCGTTCTCTGAGTGGAGTCCGAGGAGGGCGCGCTCGGCCCGGTTGCGGACCCACGAGCCGCCCTCCGCGTCGCAGAACACGATCCCGACATCAACGGTCTCCAGGAGCGCGTCCGTGAAGCTCTGCCGGCGGACCAGCTCGGCGTGGGCCTCCGCGAGCTCGGCCAGCGCCTGCTCGAGCGCGATGCGCTCGGGCTTGACCTGCGGGCGTCGTCGCAAAACTGGTGCCCGCCTCCATCTGAATCTCGACATACCTGTCCATCGGTGCGACCCGGTGTTCACTACAGCATCCCTACGATTCCTTTCGTATCGGGACATCGCACAGGATGGGTGCGGCAAGAGTCCCTTGCCCCTGATCACCAGCACGTCCGACACGGCCTAGGATCCCGCCATCGACCTGCGCACCAAGAGGACATGAGTTGACCGACCTCGACGACGGCAGGGTCCGCCCCATCACCCGGTACGGCGAGCCGGTGCTGCATCAGCCGTGCGCGCCGGTCACCCGCTTCGACGACGACCTGCGCCAACTCGTCGCGGACATGTTCGCGAGCATGCGGGCCGCAGAGGGTGTCGGCCTGGCGGCCAACCAGGTCGGGGTGGGCCTGCGGCTCTTCGTCCTCGACTGTCCCGACGACACAGGCGAACACGTCGTCGGGCACGTCATCAACCCGACCCTCGTGCTGCCCGCGGTGCGGGAGCTCGACGACGACTCCGAGGGGTGCCTGTCGGTCCCCGGGCCGTACGCCGATGTCGCCCGACCCGACCGGGCCACCGTGCACGGGGTCGACGTCGACGGCAACCCGGTGACGATCCACGGCACCGGCCTGCTGGCCCGTTGCCTGCAGCACGAGTGCGACCACCTCGACGGCATGGTCTACGTCGAACGGCTCAGCACCCGCGAGCGCAAGCGGGTGCTGCAGGAGATGGCCGACTGATCCCTACAGGCCGTTGTCCTTGAGCAGCTTGGCCACATGGCCGGTGGCCTTCACGGCGTAGGACGCCTGACTGATCCGGCCTTCCTCGTCGAGCAGGAAGGTCGAGCGGATCACACCGGTCACCGTCTTGCCATAGAGCTGCTTCTCACCGAAGGCCCCGTAGGCAATGAGCGTCTCCTTCGTCACGTCCGACAGCAGCGGGAACGGCAGGTCCTCGGCGTCGCGGAACTTCGCGAGCTTCTCCGGCTTGTCCGGGGACAGCCCGACCACGGCGTAGCCCGCGTCGACGAAGCGCTGCAGGTTGTCGCGGAAATCGCAGGCCTGCTTGGTGCACCCCGGCGACATCGCGGACGGGTAGACGTAGAGCACCACCTTGCGCCCGGCGAACGACGAGAGCTCGACGGTGTTGCCGTCGGCGTCGGGGAGCGCGAACGCCGGAGCGGTGTCATCGGGGGAAAGTCGTGGGGTTGCAGCCATGTCCCCGATCCTCTCAGGCCCGGACCGGCACCCCGGCGGCGACCTCGTCGTGGTGCAGCTCCAACCCCGCTGTACGGCGGAGCTGCCGGCCACCGGTGAGGAGGAGGACGCCCAGGAACACCACCGCATTGACCAGCACGATCGTGGTCCCCGACGGAATGTTGAGGTCATAGGAGAGATACATGCCGACCCCGCCGCAGACCCCGCCGAGCACGGTGGAGATCCACAGCATCCGGCTGAAGGAGTTGGTCAGCATCCGGGCCACCACGGCGGGGATCACGAGGGTCGCGGCGACCAGCGTGACGCCGATGATGCTGAGCGTCGACAGGATCGACAGCGACAGGATCACCATGAGCAGCGCGTCCATCCGCTTCACGTCGACGCCGGAAACGTCGGCGACCTCGGGGTCGAACGTGGCGAACAGCAGCCGGCGGTAGAGCAACGTGATGACGACGACGGAGCCGACCAGCGCGCACCCCAGCAGCACCAGGTCGCCGGTGCTGACCCCGAGGATGCTGCCGAACAACAGCGCGTCGAAGGAGGGCCCCTTGTGGCCGAACTTGGTCATCAGCGCCACGCCCAGGGCGAAGGAGGCGGTGGTGATGACGCCGATCGCCGCATCGGCGCCGATGCGGCTCCGTCGGGTCACCGAGGTGATCGCGAGGGCGGACAGCAGCCCCCAGACCCCGGCGCCCAGCAGGGGGCTGATGCCGACGGTGGTGGCGGCCGCGAACCCACCGAAGATCGAGTGCGACAGGCCGTGCCCGATGTAGCTCATGCCGCGCAGCGTGATGAACACGCCGATCAGCCCGCACAGCGCCCCGGCCATCACCGCGGCCTCCATGCCGTTGACGAAGAAGTCGTAGTGGAAGCGGTCGAAGAGCTGTCCCATCACGCCGCCCCCATCGTCCCGAGGTCGCGGGCGTCGACCACGACCGGCATGCCCAGGTGCTGCAGGACGTCCATCCGTGCGCCGAACACCTGCTCCAGCACCTCCGGCACGATCACCTCGGCGGGGGAGCCGGAGGCGATGACCCGTTGCTGCAGGGCGATCAGGTGCGGCAGGTGGGAGGCCAAACCGTTGAGATCGTGGGTGGTCAGCACGATGGCCAGGCCGTCGCGGTTGAGGTCGTCGAGCAGGTGGAGCACCTCATGCCGCGTGGCGACATCGACGCCCGAGGTGGGCTCGTCCAGGAGCAACAGCTGCGGCTGGCGGACCAGAGCGCGGGCGATGAACATCCGTTGTTGCTGGCCACCGGAGAGCTCACGGATGTGCCGCTTCCCGAGCTCGGCGATGCCGAGGCGCTCCAGAGTGCTCGCGACGTCGGCCTTCTCCTGCCTGGTGGCCCAGGGGGACAGGCGCCGACTCGCCCGTGACATCAGCACGCACTCCTCGACCGTCACCGGGAAGCTCCAGTTGACGGACTCGAGCTGCGGGACATAGCTCACGGCGGTGCCCGCGGCGCGGGTCACCGTGCCGTGCTGCGGTTGCACGGTGCCGAGCAGGACCTTCAGCAGCGAGGTCTTGCCTGACCCGGACGGCCCGACGATCCCGGTGAACTGACCGGTCCCGATGGTGACGTCGACCTCCCGCAGGACGGCGCTTCCGCCGTACCCGAAGGAGACGTGGCTCAACTCGACGAGGGTGCTCATTGGGGATAGCTCGCGCGATCCGGTGCCACGTCGGCGGTGTCGAGGGCGTCGAGGGCGGCGGTGCTGCCGCCCAGTCCGGTGACCAGGGTGCGGAAGTCGTAGCGCATGAGGCCGAGCCAGGAGTGCTCCGGATCGCCGGGCCGGCCGGGCAGGTCGTCGTCGCGCAGCGTCGCCTCGTAGCGGGCGCCGGTCTCCTTGCCGATCTGCGCGAGCACCTTCGAGGGGAACACCTCGGAGCCGAAGATGACCCGCACCTGGCGCGCCCTAATCTGCTCGATGATGGCGACGACGTCCTTGGGGGTGGGGTCCTCGAAGTTGGAGGGCTGCACCGCACCGATGATCTCCCATCCGTAGTCCCTGCCGAAATACGCGTAGGCATCGTGGTAGGTCAGCAGCTCCCGCTTGCCGTCGGGGATCGTCGACTGGTCTGCCCGCATGGCGTCGGACAGGGCAGTTGCCTTGGTGGTAAAGGCTTTCAGGTTGCCGGCGTAGTAGGCGGCGTTGGCGGAATCGCGCCGGGTCAGCTCCTCGGCGACGACCTCCGCGTACTTGATGGCATAGAGCGGGTCGGTCCACAGGTGCGGGTTGGGTCGGCCGTCCTTCTTCGGGAAGGAGAAGTCGTAGAGGTAGTCGGACTCCGGCAGCACCGTCGTGCCGAGCTCGACGAGCGAGGCCTGGCGGCCGTTCTGCCGGGCCAGGTCGCGGGTGGGGTCCTCGAGTCGCAGCCCGTTGACGAACACCAGGTCTGCCGTGCTGAGGACCTCGACGGCCGACGGTGGCGGCTCGAAGGTGTGACTGTTGGTGCCCTCCGGGACGAGGCCGGTGAGCTCGATCCGGTCGCCGCCGATATTGGCCACGATCGAGGTGATCGGCGCGACGGTCGTGACGACCCGCAACCGGCCGTCCCTCGACGCGGTCGCCGCTCCGGTCCCACAGCCGGCCAGGAGCACGCACCCGGCGGCCAGGGGCAGCAGGCGGCTCCAGGTCACAGTGTGGACCTTACCGCCGTACAGATGCTGTTGCAACAGATGTGCATTAAGCCCGCCGGGCGAGGGTGAGGCTGAAGTCGCCGGCATCGTCGGTCCAGGTCGTGAGCACCTCGAACCCGGCAGCGGCCAACTCGGCGCGGAGTCCCTCGATGCGGAATTTCGCGCTCGTCTCGGTGAGGATTTCCTCGCCCTCGACGAGCCGCCACTGCAGGTCCAGCGCCCGGATCGCCACCACCTGGTCGCGACGTGAACGCAGCCGCATCTCGATGCGCTCGTGCTCGGCGTCGAAGACAGCGACGTGGTCGAATTCTTCGGCGTCGAGGTCGGCGTCGAGCTCGCGGGCCAGGACTGCCAGGACGTTCTTGTTGAAGGCAGCGGTCAGCCCCGCCGCGTCGTCATAGGCCCGGACCAGTCGGTCGGGGTCCTTGACCAGATCGGCGCCGAGGAGAAACAGGTCACCGGGGTCGGTCGCGCGGTACAACCGCTGCAGGAAGGCATGTCTGGGGCCGGGGGTGAGGTTGCCGATCGTGCTGCCCAGGAACGCGACCATCCGGTCGCCCGGGGTGCCGGGCAGTGGGGCGACCTCGTCGTCGAAGTCGGCCACGATGCCCTGCACGGTCACGGTCGGGAAGTCCTCGGTGATCCGGACAGCCGCGTCGTGCAAC
Organism: Frankiales bacterium; assembly: GCA_031416735.1. Classification (GTDB taxonomy): domain Bacteria; phylum Actinomycetota; class Actinomycetes; order Mycobacteriales; family SCTD01; genus RYN-111. Next base: position 3,244 of record JANOTZ010000300.1, on the reverse strand, counting down.
GGCTCCTCCGAGACGTCGAGTGGGACGAACAGCAAGGCCCGGCCGTCCCGGGTGAGGGACGACAGCAGCAGCTGGGTCTTGCGGGAGTAGCCGGCACCGAGCTCGACCAGGGTGCCGACCAGGGGCAGTTCTTCGGCGTGGGCCTCGAGGATGGCCTGCTCGGTGCGGGTCGGGTAGTACTCCTCCAGCTCGGTGATGGCGTCGAAGAGCTGGCTGCCCTTCTCGTCGTAGAACCACTTCGGCGGGATGGTCACCGGCGTCTGGGCCAGCCCGTGCCGGACCTCGGCGGCGAGTCGCGCGGGGTCGGGCGCCCGGCGTACCTCGACCGACCAGCGGCTCACGAGCGGGCCAGTCGGAGGCCGGAGAAGGCCCATCGCGCGGGGGCGGGGAAGAAGTTCCGATAGCTGATCCGCTCGTGCCCAGCAGGGGTGGCGCAGGACGCACCGCGCAGCACGTGTTGGTCGCACATGAACTTGCCGTTGTATTCGCCGACGGCACCCTTCGCCGGCGCGAAGCCGGGATACGGGAGGTAGGCCGAAGAGGTCCATTCCCAGACGTCGCCGACCATGTGCTCGCCCGCCAGCCCCGGATGCAGCCGAGCCGGGTCGAGCAGCTGACCCCGCCCTGTGGTCCCGCGGGCAGCCACCTCCCACTCGAACTCGGTCGGCAGCCGGGCGCCGGCCCAGCGGGCATAGGCATCCGCCTCATAGAACGAGACGTGCACGACCGGTTCCCCGCGCCGCAGGTCGCGCACCCCGGCGGTGGTGAAGACCTTCCAGCTGCCGTCGACGTCCCACCAGTAGTCGGGGGAGCGCCAACCCTCACGCTGTACGGCGTACCAGCCGTCAGAGAGCCACAGGTCGGGCCGGCGATAACCGCCGTCGGCCATGAAGGCCAACCAGTCCTCGACGGTCACGGCCCGGGACGCGATCTCGAAGTCCTGGAGAAAGACCTCGTGCTGCGGGCCTTCGTTGTCGAAGGCAAATCCGTTGACGTCGTGCCCGCCGTCGTGACCGATGTCGTGCAGGCCACCGGCGACGCTGCGCCAAGTGAGGGCGGCCGACGGGGCATCGGACTCGGTCGGCCGGGAGATCATCGCGGGGCCGAAGGCGTGTCGCGACAGCAGGTGCTTGGCGTCCATGACCAGCAGCTCCTGGTGCTGCTGCTCGTGGTGGATGCCGAGCTCGACCAGCTGTGTCGCCGACTCGGTGGCGCCCCTCGCGAGCAGCTGCTCGACGGCCGCGTCGACGTGCTCGCGGTAGCGCCCGACCTCCTGTGCGCCGGGTCGGGTGACCAGCCCGCGCTCCGGCCGGGGGTGCCGGGGGCCCACCGTCTCGTAGTAGCTGTTGAACAGGTAGCGGAAGGTTCCGTCGTACGGCTCGTAGTCGGGGGAGGCGAGCACGAACTCCTCGTAGAACCACGACGTGTGCGCCCGGTGCCATTTGGTCGGCGAGGTGTCGGGCATCGACTGGGCCGTCTGGTCCTCCGCCGACAGCGGCGCGGCGAGCTGCTCGGTAAGGGCGCGCGATGCCCTGAACTGCTCAGTGAGCGTCAGGGTCGGGGTCTCGACCGGGGCCATGCGCTGCTCCCATTCCTCGTCGTCAACTCTGGCGTTCTGGCGGCCCACCGGCAAGCAACCGGCGGCCCTGCTCACCTCGACGATGCCCCCTCCGGGACGGAGTTAAGCCATGAACGAGCGGACAAGGGGGTAGGTTCCGACGCAGGTAGGTAGCAGCTCGACACGATTGGGAGTGACCTGGTGGCCGACGGTAGCGACACCCCCGCACAGGGGCCGGTTCCGGCTAAGAGGCCGCGCACGGCGGCTGAGCAGCGGATCGCCCGCGAGCAGGCCGAAGCAGTCGCCGCTGAGCCGGCCAAGGCAGCCGAGGCAGCCGCGGTGGTCGCCGCTCAGCCGGTTGCGAAGGTCAAGCCGGCCGCCAAGAAGGCTCCGGTCGCCAAGAAGGCTCCGGCCAAGGCGGTCCCGCCGAAGGCGGTGCCGGCGGTCGAGAAGCCGGCCACTCCGCAACCCCCCGCCGCATCCAAGAAGCCGGCGGAGCGGTCTTGGTCGGCACCGACGACGACGAGCCTCCCCGAGCCTGTCCCCGGCGTCCCCATCACCAAGCAGCACGTCGCCGCGGTCGCGGCGGCGCTCGGTCTGCTGCTCGTGCGTCGACGTCGGCGCAAGCGCAAGTAGGGCTACCCGCCCAGTCGTTCGGTGAGCCGGTCGGTGAGCTGCCGGACGCATTCCTGCTCGGCGCTCGCCTCCCCGGAGGCCTGCTCCATGCAGTGCGAGTAGTCGGTGATCTCGGTGGCGAAATACATCACGACCATCGTGAAGATCGTGCCGAGGACGACACCGACGATCCCGGTCGCAAGACCGGCCACCGCCACGCCGTTGTTGTTGGCTTCCCCGCGGTGCACCCGCCGGCGGCCGCGGGTGGCGAAGACGATGGCCGCAACGCCGAGCAGGGCGCCGACGAAGGGCACCCAGAACAGCACGATGGCCGCGATCCCCAACGCGAGGGCGGTGCCGCCGACCCTGTTGCGAGCGCCGGCCTGCGGCCCGGACGGCGAACCGTAGGGCTCGCCATAGAGCGGAGCGCCGTACAGGGGCTGTTCCGGGGCGGAGGAGCGGGCGAAGGGGTCGGTCATGGCTCCATTCTCGTCGATCCCACCGCTGTGATGGACTGCGCGGGTGATCTCCGCACGTCGCCGCTGGTTCGCGGCCGCCACCCTCGTCGCGGTCGGGTGGCTCGTCACCCCACAACCCGTTCCCGTGTACGACGGACTGCACGTCCCCGACGGGCCGTACCGCTATGTCGCGCCGCCGCCCGGCGCGAAGCCGACGGCGGGGGCCACCTCCGCGCAGGCGCAGACCCCGGTGAGCAAGGGGGCCAGCACCAACGGGCTCACGGTGGCGACCGGCGAGATGGGTCCTCAGTTTTCGCTGTTCCTCCCGCCCGGCGCAATGGCCGGACCGGACGGGAAGATCGAGGTCAGGGTCGAGCCGCAGGCCCCGACCGACCCGCCACGGGGCGCCACCGTCGACGGCAACGTCTATGTCGTCTCCCTTGCCCCGCAGGGCGTCAGTCTGACTGCGCAGTCGGCGATCTCGACGCTCCTCCTGCGCAGTGCCAGTGCATCGGGGAACTCCCCGGTGATGCACTACCGGGCCGATGCGTCGCAACCCTGGACGGCGCTGGAGACCACCCGGGGTGGTGCCCACGGCTACTCGTCGAGCTTC
>JANOTZ010000299.1:0-2027 GCA_031416735.1 Frankiales bacterium | reverse complement strand
CGCGGCCTAACTCGGGACCCGGGCGGGGCCGCCCCCCCAGCGGCCCCGCACGACCTGAACCCCTTTCCGCCCCAGCGAGGAGCACGTCGTGCGACGCCGGACCACAGCAGCGCTGTTGCTCCTGTTGCTGTCCGGCGCCGTCGTCACCGCCGAGCACCTGGGCCTCGACACCTTCCCCGGGCAGCTCCCCCGCATCGAAAGCAACGGCACCACCACCTCGGCCGCCCTGGCCCCTTCGACCGGGGGCGTGCAGGCCTCCGCCGGAGCCCTGACCGTTGAACAGGTCGCCGAGTCGCTCGACCTCTCCCCCGGCAACCCCGGCATCCTCGAGCTGCGCGTGGCCAACCCGACCAGCTCCGGACCCGTCGTGCTGACCTCCCTGTCCGTCGAGTGGACCGGCGCCTCCCGGACCTGTGACCGGAGCAACCTGACGGTCGAGCAGTACGACGCACGCACCCATCAGGACCACTACCGCATCCCGTCGGGTGGAGCCGCGGTCGTCCGGCTGCGCATCGCCCTCGTCGACAAGCCGGTCAACCAGGACGCCTGCAAGGGCCAGCGGTTCCCCCTGACCTTCACCGCGGTCGGGAGTGCGGCGTGAGCCGCCGGTCGCTGTGGTTCCTGGCCCTGTGCACCGGCGGACTCCCGGTCCTGCTCAGCACCGGGTCCGCCCAAGCCAGCTGGTCGACCACCGGCACTGGCGGGGGTACGGCGGCCACGTCGACGATGACGACCCCCGGCACGCCACTGCTCGCCCAGACCGGACCCTCGATCACCGTGTCCTGGGCAGCCGCCACCGCACCCACCAGTCTCACCTACGTCGTGGAACGAGAGCTCGCCGGCTCGGGCTCCTGGTCGGACGTGTGCCCGCCGACCGCGACGCTCAGCTGCACCGACGCGGTGACCGTCGACGGCACCTACGACTACCGGGTCCGGGCCGTGCTCGGGAGCTGGACGTCGCTGAGTCCCACCAGCGCCTCGGTCAACGTCACCGTCTTCGTCGCCGCACCGTCGGTCCCTGACCTGCCGGCCGCCGACGACACCGGCGTCTCTGCCACCGACAACCTCACAACGGTCACCACCCCTCGAGTCACCGGCACGACAACGGCGGGCAGCACGGTGACGTTGTACGTCGATGGAACGGCGGTGGCCAGCCAGGTCCTCGGGGCCGGCCAGACGGCGTACAGCTTCGTCATGCCTGTGCTCACCGAGGGGGCCCATGCCGTGCGGGCGACGGCGACACTCAACACCACCTCCTCGGCGCCGTCACCGACCTTGACCCTGACGATCGACACGGTGATCCCGACCCTCAAGACCTTGCTGCGCAACGCCGCCGAGGCCACCAAGGCGGCCGCCGTCGACTGGACCGCGACGTTCAGCGAGGAGGTGGTCGGCGTCGACCCGAGCGACTTCGCCGTCGTCGCCACCGGTCTCGCCGGGACGACCCCGACGCCCACCTCGGTGGTGGCGACGAGCACGACCAGCTACACCGTCACGGCCGGCACCGGGAGTGGAGACGGCACGCTGCGGGCCGACGGCCTGGCGAACGGCAGCGTCACCGACCCGGCCGGCAATATCCTCACCGGCCCGTTGACCGGTGAGACCTACACCGTCGACCGCACCGCACCGCTGGTCGTCGCGGTGGCAGGTGGCGCCACCCCCAACGGCACCGTGGAGATCACTGACACCCTCAGCGTCACCTTCAACGAGCCGATCGCGGCCGTGCCGACCGGCACCCAAACCCTCACCTTCACCCGCGGCGGCGGACGTTCCGGCACTGTTGCGACCATCAGCGGCCTGACCGGCGCCGCCTTCGACCCGGGCTCGGACTACACCAGCGCCAGGTCGACCGCCACCTTCAGTGGCCTTCTGACGTTGTCCGCCGACCGGCGCACGGTGGTGTTCACCATCACCGCGGACGGCAACTGCACCACCACCAACAAGAAGACCACCTGCACCCTGATCACCGGCTCCGCAGGCTTTGTCAGCGGATTCCTCCCCAGCGCGGGACTGCTCGACGACGCCGG
>JANOTZ010000298.1:0-7480 GCA_031416735.1 Frankiales bacterium | reverse complement strand
TAGCGCTCGGCGTCCCATTTCTCCTGCTCGTAGTCCATCTCGCCCATCGGGGCGTCCAGGGTCATCCGCCCCAGCAGGTAGGCGCAGCCGTCGACCAGCTCGTCGGGTGCCACATCGATCCATTGCCTGACGCTGTAGCCGGCGGGGACGGGGTGCGCCTCGCCGCTGGGGTGGGCGTGCAGATCGAGCAGGCGGCGGTAGTCGTCCAGCACGGGCCGGAAACCGACGGAGTGGAGCATGGAGAAGCTGGCCCCGGGGGCACCGTCGCGAGCCCAGGGCGCCTGGACGAAGACCCGGTTGCGCCCGCGACGTCGTACCTCTTGGAGGGCGAAGTCCAGGAGGGCGCGCGCCACACCGCGACGCCGGTGCTCCGGATGCACGGACAGGTCGACGTTCACGGTCGACAGGTTGTCGAGCAGCGGCAGCCGAAGGGTCAACGCCCCTTTCGGGACTCCGTCTTCGGCGGCCAGGTAGAGCTCGGTGAGGTCACCCGCGCGTGGCTTGCCGTCGAGCAGCGGGAGGAACTCAGAGAGCGGATCGGCGGGCAGGGCCACGAAGTCGTGGGCCATGGCGGCGGACTCCACCGCGTGGAAGTCACGCAGGGCCTCGAGGTGCGCGATGCGCGTGATGTCCACCCTGCCTTGATAGCAGCGCGCGGGCGGCTGCACCACGGGTTTTCTAGAGGGAGCGGAGGGCGCCGCCGTCGACGGGGACCATGGCACCGGTGATGTAGGAGGCGGCGGGGGAGAGGAGGAACGCGGCCACCCTGCCGAACTCCGCGGGATCGCCGTACCGCCGGAGCGGGATGGATTGCTCGGCCCGTTCGCGGACAGCGGGGTCGTCGCCGTCGAGCTCGCGGAGCCGGTCGGTGGCCACCCGGCCGGGCATCAATCCGTTGACCCGGATCCCTTGCGGGCCGAGCTCGTCGGCCATCGTTTTGGCGAGCATCGCGAGCCCGGGACGCAGGCCGTTGCTGGCCGCCAACCCGGCGATCGGAGCCTTGACGCTGCTGCTCAGGATCAGGGCGATGGAGCCACCACTGGCGGGCAACGCCTCGACGACCGCGCGGCAAACCCTTACGGCGCCGAGGAACACACTCCCGAAAGCGTTCTCCCACTGCTGGTCGGTCAGGCCGAGTGCCGTGCCACCCGGAGGCCCGCCGACTGAGATGAGGGCGCCGTCCAGGCGACCGTAGGTGGCGAGGGCGGCGGCGACGAGTTGTTGGGCCGCGGACGGATCGGACAGGTCTGCCTGGACGCCCAGGCACCCCAGGTCCGCGGCGGCGCTCTGGACCGCCTCCAGGGATCTGGCGGCGAGCACCACCTGCGCGCCCTCCTCCCGAAGGGCGCGGGCGCTGGCCAGTCCGAGGCCTCGCGAGGCGCCGGTGACCAGGAAGACCCTGTCCGTCAGCTGCAGATCCATGGGCCCAACCTACTTTGGCGTCAGGGGACGACGACCGAGCGCACTCCTAGTCCCTTCTCCATCTCCGCGAACGCACCGTCGATGCCGTCCAGGCCGATGGTTCCCGTGATGAGCGCGCCCAGGTCGATCTCGCCCCTGGCGGCGTGGTCGAGGATCCGCGGCATCAGCACGGACGGGTCCGCTCCGCCGTACACGCAGCCCCGCAGGGTGCGCGCGAAGTGAAACAACTCGAGGGCGGAGAACGTGACCTGCTGCTCCTTGCCCCCGATCCCGACGACAGTCGTCGATCCGCCGCGGCGGGTCGCGCCCCAGCAGCTGCGGATCGTCTCGGCGAGACCGACGCAGTCGAAGGCGTGGTCGACCCCCCGACCGTCGGTGAGGGCCCGCACGGGCTTGGCGATGTCACCCGCCTCGAGCACCTCGGTGGCGCCGAGCCGCATTGCGAGTGCCAGTTTCTCGGGGGAGCGGTCGACCACAATCACCTGTGAGGCCTGGGCCAGTCGAGCGCCCTGTACGACGGAAAGCCCCACTCCGCCGAGGCCGACCACCAGGACGGACTGTCCGGGCTGGACCCGGGCCGTCTCCAGGACAGCGCCGATCCCGGTCATCACCGCGCACCCGACGAGGGCGGCCTGCTCCAGCGGGACTCCGGCGGGGACAGGGAGGACGGCTCGGGCGCTGACCACGGTCTCGGTCGCGAAGCCGCCGGTGGACAGTCCGGGGTAGACCTCCTGGCCGTGGACAGTGGCGTAGGGCCGGCCGGCCGCGTCGGAGGACCGCTCGCACAGCCACGGCTCGCCCTCCGTGCAGAACCAGCAGTCGCGACACGGCGGAGCCCAGACCAGCACCACGCGGTCGCCGATCGCGACGGTGGTCACGCCCTCCCCGAGGGCGGAGACGATGCCGGCGGTCTCGTGTCCCAGCACGGCGGGGACCGGTTGACGCAGGGTGCCGCGGGCGAGGGACAGGTCGCTGTGACAGACGCCGGTGGCGGCGACCTTGACGCGCACCTGCCCCGGGCCGGGATCGGGCAGGTCGAGGTCCACCACCTGGAGGGGGGCACCGATCTCGGTCAGCAGGGCAGCGCGCACAGTCATGTGCTGCAACTTAGGGGACTGTCACCAGGGGCTGGGTGTGAAGTCCTTGAGGAAGCAGCCATACAGGTCGGTGCCGCGCTCGCCCTGGACGATCGGGTCGTAGACGCGGGCGGCGCCGTCGACCAGGTCGAGGGGCGCGTGGAAGCCTTCGTCGTGCAGCCGGGCCTTCGTCGGGTGCGGTCGCTCGTCGGTGATCCACCCGGTGTCGACGGCCGTCATGAGGATGCCCTCCTCGAGCATGTCCTCGGCGCTCGTGCGGGTGAGCATGTTCAACGCGGCCTTGGCCATGTTGGTGTGCGGGTGCCCCGCGCCCTTGTAACGTCGGCTGAACTGCCCCTCCATCGCGGACACGTTGACGACGTACTTCCGCTTGTGTGGCGAGGCAGCGAGCGACGGCCGCAGGCGGCTGATGAGGATGAACGGCGCGACGCTGTTGCAGAGCTGCACCTCGAGCATCTCGACGGGGTCGATCTCGTGCACCCGCTGCGACCAGCTGTTGACCGGTGCGAGGTCGGGCACCAGGCCGCCCGCATCGATGGCGATGCCCCGCTCCATCGCGGCCAGCGAGGCCGACCCGCTGGTGAGGGCGAGGGCCGTGACCGCCTCGGGGGTCAGCTTCCGCCCGATCGCGGCCTCGATTTCGGCCGTGGGAGAGCGCAGGTCCACGATGGGCACGCTGGTCTCGATCGCCTCTGCCGCATGCTCGGCGGACGCCAGCTGCGCGTACGACGCCTGGCTGCGGCGCACGGTCTGAGCCGCGTTGTTGATGAGCACGTCCAGGTGCCCCTTGGCGGCGACGTCCTCGGCGAGCTGCACAACCTGGGCCGGGTCACGCAGGTCGATCCCGACGACCCGCAGCCGGTGCAGCCAGTCGGCGCTGTCGGGCATCGCGGTGAACCGGCGTACGGCGTCATGCGGGAACCGGGTGGTGATTGTCAGGTCGGCACCGTCGCGGAGCAGCCGCAACGCGATGTACATGCCGATCTTGGCCCGGCCGCCGGTGAGCAGCGCGCGGCGTCCGGTGAGGTCGACCCGCTCGTCCCGCCTGGCCCAGTTGATGGCCGCGCAGGTGGGGCAGAGCTGGTGGTAGAACGCGTCCACCTCGTGGTAGCGGTTCTTGCAGATGTAGCAGGACCGGGCCCGGTGGAGCAGTCCCACGACGGTGGCCTCGGTGGTTGCCTGCAGGGGCACCCCCCGGGTCTCGTCGTCGATGCGGTCCTTCGCTCCGGTCGCGGTGAGGTTCGTGATCGCCTCGTCGGCGGCGGTGATGGTGGCCCGCTTGTCGCTGCGCCGGCGCAGCTTCACGCTCTTGTAGACGTGCGCGGTGGCCCGCCGGACCGCGACCGCGTCCGGGTGGTCGGGGTCGAGCTGGTCGAGCTCCGCGAGCACGTCGAGGACCGTCTGCAGGCGCGCAGGATCGATCCGGTCGGGGGGCATGCCTTCAAGCGTACGGATGCCGTCGCTGGCCGAGCCTGTCTCGTCAGTGCCGTGCGCCACATCCAGCCCGCGGTGTTGGATGGGGGGACGCCGACAGCGAGGAGCGCGATGTGAAGGTCCCGTTCACGACTGCTGATTTCCTGGACCGCGCTGAGCTCTGCTACGGCGGCCGCATCGGAGTGGTGGACGAACCGGGGGAGTTCCAGGACGGCGGTCTGGGGTCGCTGACCTATGGCGCGTTTGCCGTTCGGGCGCGGGCGCTCGCGGCGGGGCTGGACGAGCTCGGGATCGATCGGGGCGAGCGGGTGGCCATCGTGAGCCACAACAGCGCCCGCCTGATGGAGGCCTTCTACGGGGTGTGTTCCTACGGTCGGGTGTTGGTGCCGATCAACTTCCGGCTGGCGCCGGCGGAGGTCGCCTACATCGTGGAGCACTCCGGGGCGACCGTGCTGCTGGTCGACCCGGAGGTGGATGAGCATCTCGCCGAAGTCGGCGCCAGGCACCGCTTCGTGCTCGGTCAGGAGTCCGACCAGGCGCTGCTGCGTTTCGGGGTCGACCCGCGGCCGTGGGCAGCGGACGAGGACGCGACAGCGACCATCAACTACACGAGCGGGACGACGGCCCGGCCCAAGGGCGTGCAGATCACCCATCGCAACATCTGGGTCAACGCGGTCACCTTCGCGCTGCACGCCGGGGTGACCGACCGCGACGTCTACCTCCACACCTTGCCCATGTTTCACGCGAACGGCTGGGGAATGCCGTACGCCATGACCGGCATGGGCGTGCCGCACGTGGTGATCCGCAAGATCGACGGTGCCGAGATCCTGCGCCGCGTCGAGAAGTACGGCGTCACGGTGATGTGCGCGGCCCCTGCCGTCGTCGCCTCGATCCTGGAGGCGGCAACCTCGTGGGAAGGTCCGGTGCCCGGGCGGGATCAGGTGCGGGTGATCTGCGCAGGCGCGCCGCCCCCGTCGAAGACCATCGCCCGGATCGAAGAAGAGCTCGGGTGGGAGTTCGTGCAGATCTACGGCCTCACCGAGACCTCGCCGCTGCTCACCATCAACCGGCGGAGGGCCGAGGAGGACGCCCTCCCGGCAGAAGAGGCGGCGGGTCGATTGGCCCGAGCCGGAATGCCGGCCATCGGGGTGCGCGTGGCGATCTCCGAGCAGGGGGAGGTCCTGGCCCGTTCCAACGTGGTGCTCGAGGGCTACTGGGAGCAGCCGGCGGAGACCGCAGACGCCCTCGAGGGTGGCTGGTTCCACACCGGTGACGGCGGCACCCTGGACGACGAGGGCTATCTGTCGATCAGCGACCGCCGCAAGGACGTGATCATCACCGGTGGGGAGAACGTCTCCTCCTTCGAGGTCGAGGACTGCCTGTTCTCCCACCCGGCGGTCTCCGAGGTCGCGGTCATCGGAGTGCCGAGCGAGAAGTGGGGCGAGACCATCAAGGCGCTCGTGGTCCTCGTGCCCGGCGCCGAGGTGACGGAGGCGGACCTGATCGCGCACTGCAAGTCGCGGCTGGCCGGTTACAAGGCACCGACCTCTGTGGAGTTCCGCCCCGAGATTCCCCGCACGGCCACCGGAAAGATCCAGAAGTTCAAGCTCCGCGAGCAGTACTGGGAGGGCTTCGACCGGAAGGTCAACTGAGCGCTCGCAACGCGCCTGGGACACTGGGCGGGTGAACACCCACCTGAGCGCCGAGGGCCATGCGATGAGCAGGCGCAGCAAAGTGCTCATCTCGGTCTTCGGCGCCCTCGTGCTGCTGTCCATGCTCGTGACGGCCTTCACCATCTTGCTCTCGCCGGCGCGCAAGGTGCTGGTCGTGACCATGGACCAGACCGCGGTGCAGGCGGACCGGGTCGCCCTGAGGGAGGCCTGCGGGGGACTTCCCGGGGTCACGGTCGTGGCCGATCGGGGCAACCCCGATCCGGAGGTGCAGGGGCGCTTCCCGGTGCGCTTCGACATCGGTCAGGCGACGGCGCGGCAGGAGATCGCCCTGACGACCTGCGTCAACGCGCACGGCGCGATGGTTCGCGGCTTCCTCACCGAAGGCGATCGCTGAGGTCCTCAGGACCAGAAAGCGTCGTGCACGCAGGGGTTCGTCGACACCATCGTCATCTCGGCGATCAGCCCGTCCCGGAAGCGATAGACCGTGACGTCCTGGACGTCGAGGGATTTCCCTTCCCGATGGGCGGTCACCCGCTCGAAGGCCACGGCCAGCTCGTCGTCGGCCAGGACCGCATCCAGGACGATCTTCAGGGTGTCTCCCACCACCACCACGCTCTTGCCGAGGAAAAACAGGAGTCCATCCTTACCTGCGTAGTCGCCGGCGAGAGGGTTGCGCCCCACGACGTGGAGGGCGAAGTCCTCGGTGAGCGATCCTGTGATGACGTCCAGCTCGCCCTCCCCGAAGGCGTCGTACAGCCGCCGGAGCAGCAGTGCGTTCGGATGCTCCGTCATGGCCTGTGCCCCTCTAGGAACGAACTGGTCCCTTACCTGCAGTGGAAGGCGCAGGTGGTTTGTCGACAAGGGACGAAGGTCCCGGCGGGACCGGTCACTCGGAGCCCCCCGCCGTACCCGATGTGGCCTGTTCCAGCGGGGGCGGGAGTGGCTTGACTACGCCGGGTGACCCACTACCTCTAGGGTGCGCGGATGGACCTGGAGGCGCTGAAGATCGCCGTTTACAAGCGATTGCCCCGGCCCCTGCAGAACTGGGCGGTGCGCTATGGCACCCCCAACTTCACGGTCGGTGCGATCGGTCTCATCACCGACGACGGCTCGCGACTGCTCCTCGTCCGCCCCACCTACCGCAACGGGTGGCTGCCGCCGGGCGGGTTCCTGGGGCGCAAGGAGACGCCGGTCGAGGCGATCGAACGGGAGATCGAGGAGGAGCTCGGGGTCCGGATGACGTTCGCCCCACCCCACCGGGTCTACTTCGACGTCCGGCGGCAGAGCGTCACGTTCATCAGCGTCGGGGTGTTCCCCTCCGACGCGAGCCCCGTCATCACAGGTCCCGAGCTGGCCGAGGTCGCCTGGTATTCCCTCAATGAGCTTCCGCCGCCACCCGATGACTTCCATGAAGGGCTGCACCCCGAGGACCTCGAGGCGGTACGGCGAGCCGTCGGCTGAGACGGCAGGTCGGGCCCTGCTGTCGACGGCCGAGTCCCGGTCCACGGGTGAGGTAGCGCCGCTTCTGCCTGGCCCCCTTCATGATGAACGGAACCGGAAGGGCCGTTTCGCGGCCCTCAAAGACCCCTTCCGGTTCCGTTCACTCTCGCTTGTTGGCTGTACTCACGCCATGTTGTCGACGGCCTTCAGGCCCTTGCGGAGGTTGCGGGTCAGACCGAGCTTCACCACCCGGTCGAGCCCAGGCACGACAGCTCCGAAGCTGATCGTGTAGACCAGCCGGCTGCCGGTCCCCGCGGTGCTGAACTCCATGACGCCGCGGTGGTCCCGCAGCGGCGAGCCCTTGGTGATGCGGTAGACGATCCGCTGGTCCACCACGGCTTCCTCGATGGTCTC
>JANOTZ010000297.1:0-12890 GCA_031416735.1 Frankiales bacterium | reverse complement strand
CCCTGGTTGTCGCTGCGGAAGCTCTGGCTGTAGAACTCGTTCGCGACGACGCTGGTGTCGAACTGGCCTCCTGTCGTCGTGCGGACGATGTCGAACACCTTCAACGTCCCGATGCCGATGGTCGTGAGCACCACGATCAGTGCGGGCCGGATGCTCGGCACGGTGACGAACCTGAACATGCCCCAGGCCCGGACGCCGTCGAGTCGGGCTGCCTCGACGATGTCCTCCGGAATCGCCTTGATCGCGGCGGACAGGACCGTCATCGCGAACCCGGCCTGGATCCAGATCATAATGACGACAAGGAACAGCGAGTTCCACGGTGACTCGATCAGCCATTGCTGCGGCGATCCCCCGAGCCACACGACAACCTGGTTCAGCAGGCCGATCTGCGCGATGCCAGGCTGGTCCGGGCGGAACTCGTAGACGAACTTCCAGATGATCGACGCGCCGACGAACGAGATCGCCATCGGAAGGAAGATGAAGGCCTTCGCCAGGGCCTCGAGCCTGGCCCTGTCGATGAGGATCGCGTAGAGCAAGCCGATGGCGGTCGCGACGAAAGGGGTCACCAGCACCCACAGCACGGTGTTGCGCAGGACGGTGATCTGATCGGTCGTGGTGAAGATGGTGTTGTAGTTGTCGAGGCCGATGAACGAGTGCCCCGCCGCGTCGAAGAACGAGTACCAGATCGTTCGGATCCCGGGATAGACCAGGCCAAGAAGCACGAGGAAGACGGTCGGCAGCAGGAAGACCCCGGCAACGACCCGGTCGCCCTTGCGGCCACCGAAGTGAGAGGCGACAAACAAGATGACGCCGATCACCGCGAGGAAGAGCCCGACCGCGACGCCCATCTTCAGGAACTTGTCAGCGTTCGTCACGGTGAGTCTCCACCTCCAGATGCAGACGGCCTCGGACGTTGGAGCCGCCGAACGGACCGGGTGATACCGGTCCGTTCGACGTCGTACGTGCTACTTCGGCCAGGCCGCCTCTATATTGTCGACCGTGTCCATCGTGCTCAGACCAGTGTTACAACTCGTCGCCAGCTTCCAGAACGCGTTCGAGCCGATGGCGGCGGGCATCGCGTCCGAGCCGTCGAACCGGAACACCGCGTTCGGGTCCTGCAGCACCGCGAAGGCCAGCTTGTCGATCTCGCTGCACGTGCACTTGGTCACGTCCGCGCCCCTGTTGGCGCTGACGGCGCGCCCACCGCCGCCAATGGCGGCCAGAGTTGCCCAGGTGTCGCTTGCGACGAAGGTCTGGAATGCCTTGACCTCGGGTCGATCGCTGAAAGCGAGCAGGAACTCTCCGCCACCCAGTACGGGCTTGTCGGCGGCGGTCTTGCCGGGCAGGAAGAAGGCAAACACATCGCCGTCGGGCGCCACCTTGGTGCCGGCGGGCCAGTTGGCCGCGTAGAAGCTTGCCTGGCGGTGCAGGGAGCACTGACCCTGGAGGATCGGTAGGCCGCCGTCCTGGAAGGTCGTCGTCGCGATGCTCTTGACGTTGCCCAGCCCGCCATTGACGTACTTGTCGTTCTTCAGGTAGGAGCCCACAGCCTCGAGTGCCGCAGTCGGCGCCTCCGAGTTGAACGCGATCTCGTGCTTGACCCACTTGTCGTAGACCTCCGGCCCGGAGAGCCGAAGCATCCAGTCCTCCATCCAGTCGGTGACGGGCCAGCCGGTGGCCTCACCGCTGCCGATGCCCGCACACCAGGGCTTCTTACCCGTCGCGGCGATCTTGTCCGACAGTGTCTTGAGCTCGTCGAGGGTCGTCGGGGCGGTGTACCCCTTCTCGGTGAACTCCTTGGGGGAGTACCACACGAACGACTTCATGTTGGCGTTCTGGGGGGCCGCGTAGAAGACGCCGTTGACGGTGCCGTAGGACTTCCAGTCCTTGGAGAAGAACTTGTCGACGTTGGCCTCGGTCTCCGCCGGTGCTGGTTTCGCCTTGCCTGTTGCCACCAGCTGCTGGAGCAGCCCTGGTTGGGGCACGATGCCGATGTCCGGCGGGTTGCCTGCCTTGGCCTGGACCAGGATCTGCGTCTCGAAGGACTTGTCGAAGGTGCCCTTGATCGTGGCGCCGGTGCACTTCTCGAACGGGGCCCAGGTCTTCTTCAGCAGCTCGTCTTCGGGCGTGACGATGCCGGTGAAGACGGTCACCGTCTTGCCCTTGAGGGCACCGTACTGCGCATAGGCGGCGCAGTCCTGTTCACCGCCCGGTGAGGCGTCCTTCTTGGCGTCGGAGCTGCACGCCGCCAAGACCATGGTGAAGGCGAGCGCCCCGCTCACGGCTATGGCACGCCGCCCTGTCGTCGTTGTCGTCATCCTCGTCCTCCCGCTCGGGCCGGCCGGTGCGTTCGCCCCAGACCAACCAACGCAAGCACTTGCATCACACAACGGCAATATTTTCGTGACTTGCTGGAGCGTGATAATCGGCTAACCGGCCACCCGGCTCACCGGCGGCCGTCGCCCTCGTGGGCGGGCGCTGAGCACAGGACGCTTGCAGTTTGTCCCGAGGGTGGCGCACCATGCGCGCAGGCACAATTTCAGTGCCAAGGCCACTCACTCTGACTTCCACGCGGATCGTCCGGCGCGTTCCCGCCGGTGGAGGGATAGCCAGATGACCACAGTGAGGTTCGACAAGGCCACCCGGCGTTACACAGACGGAGCGCGGCCGGCCGTCGACGCGCTCGAGCTCGAGGTGCGGGACGGTGAGTTCCTCGTCCTCGTCGGACCGTCCGGCTGTGGCAAGTCGACGTGCCTGCGGATGCTCGCCGGCCTCGAGCCGGTGGATGCCGGCGCGATCTTCATCGGGGACCGCGACGTGTCGGACGTTGATCCCAGTCAGCGCGACATCGCCATGGTCTTCCAGACCTACGCGCTGTATCCGCACATGACGGTCGCGGCCAACATGGGCTTCGCCCTGAAGATTGCCGGCGTGAAAAAGGAGGAGATCACCAAGCGGGTGGCCGATGCGGCGAAGATCCTCGACCTGACCGACTACCTCGAACGCAAGCCAAAGGCGCTCTCCGGCGGGCAGCGTCAGCGGGTGGCGATGGGCCGCGCGATCGTCCGCAACCCTCAGGTGTTCTGCATGGACGAACCCCTGTCGAACCTCGATGCCAAGCTCCGGGTCGCCACCCGGACCCAGATCGCCAGCCTGCAACGTCGGCTCGGCGTCACGACGTTGTACGTCACCCACGACCAGGTCGAGGCCATGACGATGGGCGATCGGGTCGCCGTGCTCAAGGACGGGATCCTCCAGCAGGTGGACAGCCCGAGGTCGATGTACGACCGGCCCGCGAACGTCTTCGTCGCAGGCTTCATCGGCTCCCCTGCGATGAACCTGTTCGAGATCGAGGTCGGCGCCGAGGGGACCACCCACCTCGGGAACTTCACGTTGCCGCTGCCCCGCGAGGCCACCGCGGCCCTCCAGGGAAAGCACGTCACGCTCGGCGTCCGACCTGAGGATTTGAGGCTGGTGGCCGAGGACGAGGGCATCCCGGCGACCGTCGAGCTGGTGGAGGAACTCGGTTCGGACGCCTACCTGCACGCGAGCGTGCGGGGGAGCGAGGGCACCCAGCTGCTGGTGGCCAGGGTCGACCCGAAGCACCCGCCGATGAAGGGGGAGGCCGTCTCGCTCGCCCCGACGACGGACCACTTGCACTGGTTCGACACGAGCACGGGCTCGCGCGTCTCCGCGTGAGCTCTCAGAGCTCAGCGGTCCACGGCGGGTCGGCGCCGACCCGGCTGCAGGTCACCGCGGCTGCCCGCAGACCATGGTCGAGGGCTGCGGTCACGTCCTCCGGAGACAGGGCGCCCAGCCGGCCCCCGAGCAGCCCCCTGTCGTGCAGGTGCGCGAGCAGCCCGGCGCTGAAGGTGTCGCCGGCAGCGACGGTGTCGACGACATCTGTCGGCACCGCTGCACGCCGGACGACCTGCCCGTCGACGACGGCGAAAGCACCGTCGGCTGCGCAGGTGATGACCACGAGACCGGGCCCAGCGGCGGCCCACCGCTGGGCCACCTGGACGGGGTCCTCCCCAGGGTGGAGCAGAGCCAGGTCCTCGGTGCTCGCCTTGACCAGATCGGCGAGCAGAAGCCAACGGTCGAGGTCCGCGTGTGCACGATCGGGATCCAGCAGAGCGGCGCGCAGGTTGGGGTCGATGCTTATCGTCGCGTGTGCCCGGCTGCGCCCGAGAAAGCGTTCCAGAGCGGGCGCGCGCGCCAGCGCGAGGGAACCGCTGTGCACCGCCATCACCTCGACGGGCAGCGGGGGCAACTCCTCGTCGGTCCACTGCCAGTCTGCGGTGCCGTCCATGAGAAAGCGGTATGTCGCTGTGCCGTCCTCGTCCAGGGACACCACCGCCAAGCTGCTCGGCTCGTCGGCATCCACGGCGTACGACAGGTCGACCCCGTTGCCCCCCAGGTGTGCGCGGAGCAGCTGGCCCGAGTCGTCGCGGGACAGCCGGGCGAGGAGCAGGGTGGCGACGCCCAGGCGTGACAGGGCGACCGCGCAGTTGGCCGGACTGCCCCCGGCGAGGGCGGCGTATGCCCCCGGCCCGCGCGGGACGAGGTCGACGAGGGCCTCACCACAGACCGCGATCATCCGTCGAGCATGGCAGGCACGGCCGTGACCTGGTGGCAGGACGCAGTGGTCTACCAGGTCTACGTCCGGAGCTTCGCCGACACGGACGGCGACGGGATCGGTGACCTTCCGGGTGTCACGGCCCGGCTGCCCTACCTGGCCGACCTGGGGGTCGATGCCCTGTGGCTGACACCGTTCTACCGTTCCCCGATGGCCGATCACGGCTACGACGTCAGCGACCAGTGCGACGTCGACCCGTTGTTCGGCACCCTCGCCGATGCCGAGACGCTGCTCGGGCGCGCGCACGAGCTCGGCCTCCGGGTCATCGTCGACCTGGTGCCCAACCACAGCAGCGATGAGCATGCCTGGTTCACGGAGGCGCTTGCCGATCCCACCTCGCCGATGCGGGACCGCTATGTGTTCCGGCCGCCGGGGCGGGACGGCGGACCGCCGAACAACTGGGAGTCGGTCTTCGGGGGACCGGCCTGGACGCGCGATGGAGCCTCCGGTGACTACTACCTGCACCTGTTCGACAGTCGGCAGCCGGATTTCAACTGGCGGCACCCGGCGGTGCACGAGGAGTGGGAGCGGATCTTGCGCTTCTGGCTCGACCGCGGCGTCGACGGCTTCCGCATCGACGTCGCACACGGCCTCTACAAGCAGCGCGACCTGGCCGACCACCCGGTCGGCCTGGTGGCGGAGGACCCGCTGTTCCACGCTTCGGTGTCGCCGAACGCGTGGGACCAGCCTGAGGTCGTCGACGTCTTCCGCCGCTGGCGGGAGATCACCGAGGAGTACGAAGACCGGGTGATGGTCGGCGAGGTCTTCCTGTCGAAGATCGACCGGGTGGCGCGCTTCGTCGGACCCGACCGGTTGCACCAGTCCTTCAACTTCCCCCTGCTTGCCGCGCCGCTCGACACCGGGAGGTGGCGCACGATCATCATGTCCTCGCTCGAGGTCTTCGACGTGCCAGGTGCGTCGCCCACCTGGGTGCTGTCCAACCATGACGTGATCCGCCACGCCACCCGGTACGGCGGCGGGGAACGCGGCCGGGCCAGGGCCCGGGCCGCAACCCTCACGTTGCTGGCGTTGCCGGGCTCGCCGTACCTGTTCCAGTGCGAGGAGCTGGGCCTGGAGCAGGACGACCTGCCACCTCAGGTACGGCAGGACCCGATCTGGGTCCGTTCGGCGGGCAGGGTCGAGGGTCGCGACGGGTGCCGTACGCCCCTGCCCTGGACCTCGGCGGCGCCCGGGCACGGCTTCACGTCGGGGACGCCCTGGTTGCCCCTTGGTAAGCAGGCAGTGTCGCTCTCGGTCGAGGTGCAGAATAGTGACCATGCGTCGACCCTCGCCCTGTACCGAAGGGCCTTGCTGCTGCGCAGGAGGCTGCGTGGCCGGCTCGGAAGGGAACTGCGCTGGATCGACGGACCGACCGATGTCCTGGCGTTCGCGCGCCCTAGCGATGATGGGGGTGAGGTGGTGTGCATCCTCAACGCCGCAGATGGGGAGCAAACACTCACCTTCCAGCACGCGGAGCTGCTCATCAGCTCGCAACCGGGAGTGCAGGTCACCGCGGGCACTGTCCGGCTACCGGCCAGGACCACCGTCTGGGTGTCGCACGCCACACGGGGAGCCTGAGCGGGTGAGATCGGTTTGGGCGGGTAGGTCTTGGTAGGGACGAGTGATCTTCAGTTTCACGCCACCCACACCTGAGAAGGAAGGAAGCACCCACATGATGGAGCTCAAGAAGGGCATCAGAGTGACCGGCGGAGACCGGGACACCCTCACCCACCAGCTCAAGAAGAAGTACGAAGGCGGCGCCAGCATCCGCGCCCTCGCGGAGGAGGCCGGCCGGTCCTACGGCTTCGTGCACCGCATCCTGAGCGAGTCCGGTGCCAGCCTCCGCGGTCGCGGTGGCGCCACCCGGAAGAAGCTCACCTGAGCCGTCTCCAGCTCGCCGTCGACGGCGAGCTGGCCCGTCTCACGCTGACCCGCGCGGACAAGCGCAACGTCCAGGACCCAGCATTCTGGACAGCGCTCGAGGACGCGGGGCGGTCGCTGCCCGGCAGCGTCCGCGTCGTCCTCGTGCGCGGGGAGGGGAAGTCCTTCAGCGCCGGGCTCGACCGGGACCAGTTCAGCATGCTCAGCGAGCTGGGGGCGGCACCTGATGCGGAGGGCCGCATCGCGGGCTTCCAACGCGCCTTCACCTGGCTATCGAGCCCTGACCTGGTGTCGATCGCAGCGGTGCAGGGCCATGCCATCGGCGCGGGCTTCCAACTGGCGCTCGCCTGCGACCTGCGGGTGGCCGCCGAGGGCACCGTGTTCGCGATGGCGGAGACGTCGCTGGGCCTGGTCCCCGACCTCACCGGCACCCATCCGCTGGTCGCCGCCGTCGGTCTGCCCCGCGCGATGGAGTGGTGCCTGACCGGGCGCCACGTCGATGCCCGCGAGGCGATGTCGGCCGGGTTGCTCAACGCCGTCGTGCCGGTCGAGGAGCTGGACACCGCTGCGGAGGCGCTCGCTGCCGCCGTACTCGCGAGTCCGCGGGACGCTGTGATCGAGACGAAGGCGCTGTTGCAGGGTGTCGGGTCGCGGACCCCTGCCCAGCAGTGGAAGGCTGAACGCGAAGCGCAGGGGCGACTCCTGCGCGACCTCGCGACCTAGGAGACACCCGGTGGACTTCACGCTCAGCCCGGAGCAGGACGCCGTCAAGAAGGCGGTCAAGGAGTGGGTCGACGACGTCGTCACCCCCCGGGCGCTGCAGAACGACCGGGAAGAGCGGTTTCCGCAGGAGGCCCTCGACGGCCTCCGGCAGACCGGTTTCATCGGCCTCACCATCCCCGAGACGTACGGCGGTGGCGGGGGCGATCCCTTGAGCTACGTGCTTTTCATCGAGGAGCTCGGGCGTGGCGATGCCAACGTGCGCTCCATCGTCAGCGTCCACCTGGGCCTGGTTGCCGGCTCGATCGACCGGTGGGGCACCGAGGAGCAGAAGCAGCAGTGGCTGCCCCAGATGGCGACCGGCGAGGTGCTCGGGTGCTTCGGGCTGACCGAGCCCGACTTCGGCTCCAACCCGGCCGACCTGCAGGCCACCGCCGTCAAGCAGCCGGACGGCACGTATGTCCTCAACGGCACGAAGATCTTCATCACCAACGGCACCATCGCCAGGGTGACGCTGTTCATGGCCCGCACCGGCGGTCCTGGCGCCCGTGGGGTGTCGGCGTTCTTGGTCCCCAACGACGCCCCCGGTTTCGAGGCCCGCCAGATCCACGGCAAGCTCGGGCTGCGGTCCTGCGACACCGCGGAGCTGGTCCTACGGGACGTGCGCGTCGGACCCGAGGCGCTGCTCGGCGGCGAGGAGGGCAAGGGCATCCGCGTTGCCCTGACCGCCCTCAACGATGGCCGGATGTCGCTCGGCGCCTCGTGCACCGGTTTGTCGCAGGCCGCCCTCGACACGATGGTCGCCTACACCACGCAGCGCACCCAGTTCGGCAAGGTCATCGCCGGCCATCAGCTGGTCCAGGAGCTGATCGCCGACACCGCGGTGGAGGTCGACTGCTCCCGGCTGCTCACCTGGCGGGTCGCGGACCTGAAGGCCCGGGGCGAGGACTACTCCCTCGCGGCGTCCAAGGCGAAGTACTACGCCAGTGAGGCGTCGGTGCGGGCCGCCAACAACTGCGTGCAGGCCCACGGGGGCTACGGCTACATCGACGAGTACCCCGCCGGGAAGTACCTGCGTGACGCGCGCGTTACGACACTGTACGAAGGCACCAGCCAGATCCAGAAGCTCATCATCGGGCGAGCCCTCACCGGGATCAGCGCCTTCTAAGCAGGAGGCGCAAACCCATGTCAGGTCCCGTCGGTCCCGGCGGACCCATGCAGATGATGCGGTCGTTTTCCCGCGACCCTGCGGTGGTCGGCAAGAAGCTCGCCCCCGGCACGATCTGGCGCATCGCCCGGTTCGCGTCGCCGTACAAGAGTCAGCTCATCGCGTTCCTCGTCGTCATCGTCATCGACGCCGTGGTGGCCATCGCACCGCCGCTGGTGCTCGCGAAGATCATCGACGACGGCATCGGCACCAACCCGCCGACGACTGGTCGGCCGAGTCTGGTGCTGGCGCTCGCGCTGTTCGTCGCCGGGCTGTCGCTCTTCGACGGGGTGCTGGCCCTGATCAACCGCTGGTTCTCCGCGCGGATCGGGGAGGGCCTGATCTTCGACCTGCGGTCCCAGGTCTACGCCCATGTCCAGCGGATGCCGATCGCGTTCTTCACCCGCACCCAGACCGGGGCGCTGATCAGCCGCCTCAACAACGACGTCCTCGGTGCGCAGCAGGCCTTCACCGGCACGCTGTCCAATGTGGTGAGCAACATCATCGGGGTGGTCCTCACCCTCACCGTGATGTTCTTCCTGTCCTGGCAGATCACCTTGCTGTCACTGGTTCTGCTGCCGGTCTTCATCATCCCCGCCAAGATCGTCGGCAAGAAGCTGCAGGAGCTCACCCGCGAGAGCTACGGGCTGAACGCCGAGATGAACAACTCGATGAACGAGCGCTTCAACGTCTCCGGGGCCCTGCTGGTCAAGCTGTTCGGTCGTCCGGAGCAGGAGGAGCAGGCGTTCCGCGACAAGGCCGGCCGGGTCCGCGACATCGGCGTCATCTCTGCGATGTACGGCCGCGTCTTCTTCGTCGCGCTCACCACCGTTGCGGCTCTGGCCACTGCACTCGTGTACGGCGTCGGGGGCACGTTCGCGGCCGAGGGCAACCTCAAGGTCGGCACCGTGGTCGCGTTGGCTGCCCTGCTCACCCGGCTCTACGGACCGTTGACCGCGCTGTCCAATGTGCGGGTCGACGTGATGACGGCGCTGGTGTCGTTCGAGCGGGTCTTTGAGGTGCTCGACCTCGAGCCGATGGTGGCCGACAAGCCCGGGGCCGTGGCGCTGCCGAACCAGGCGCTCGCCATCGACTTCGAGGACGTGCGGTTCCGCTATCCCCGCGCCGACGAGGTGTCGCTTGCCTCGCTGGAGTCGGTGGCGGTGCTGGACAACAGCGAGCCGCAGCAGGTGCTGCACGGCATCACCTTCCACGCCGCGCCTGGGTCGCTGACCGCCCTCGTCGGGCCGTCGGGTGCCGGCAAGACCACCATCTCCCAACTCCTCACCCGGATGTACGACGTGCAGGCGGGCGCCGTCCGCATCGGCGGCCTGGACGTCCGGGACGTCGCGCTGCAGTCGTTGCGGGACGCGGTCGGGGTGGTGACCCAGGACGCCCACATGTTCCACGACAGCATCCGGGCGAACCTGGCCTACGCCCGCCCGTCCGCGTCGGAGGAGCAGCTCTGGGCGGCCCTGGACGCCGCCCAGGTCGGGCCGCTCGTGCGGTCGCTCCCCGAAGGACTCGACACCGTCGTGGGTGACCGCGGTTATCGGCTGTCCGGCGGGGAGAAGCAGCGGATGGCGATCGCCCGGTTGCTGCTCAAGGAGCCCGGCCTGGTCGTGCTCGACGAGGCCACTGCGCATCTCGACAGCGAGTCCGAGGCGGCCGTCCAACGGGCCCTGGCCACCGCCCTCTCCGGCCGCACCTCGCTGGTCATCGCGCACCGGCTGTCGACGGTGCGCGACGCCGACCAGATCCTGGTGGTCGAGGCTGGGCAGGTCGTGGAGCGCGGGACGTTCGACGAGCTGCTGGCCCTCGACGGGTTGTTCGCGGAGCTTTACCGCACCCAGTTCTCGCGGCAGGGATCACCCGTGGACGTCCTTCCGGAGTAGCCACGCGGGGGTCAGCCGGCTGTCGAGTGCTCCTTCGGCAGCCGGAGGTTCCCGCCACCGGTGAGCTCGGTCGCGATGGTCGCGCCGTTCTGGGGTCGGGCGAAGTAGAAGCCTTGGGCGAATTCACACCCGAGACGGACGACCTCGGCGCGTTGTTCGGCGGTCTCCACACCCTCGGCGGTGACGCGGATGCCCAGGATGTGAGCCAGGTTGGTGACGGCCGACACGATGGCGGCCGCGGCAGGGTCGTGGCCGAGGTCGGCGACGAAGCGCTGGTCGACCTTGACGATGTCCACGGGGAACTGGCGCAGGTAGTTCAGCGAGGAGTAGCCCGTCCCGAAATCGTCCAGGGCGATCTGGACGCCGAGGTCCTTGAGTGCGCCCAGCACGCGCGAGGCACGGTTGTCGTCGTGGTCGAGGAAGACCTCCTCCGTCAGCTCCAGGATCAGGACGGCCGGGTCCAAGCCGGTCAGGTCGAGGACGGCCTTGACCGTCTCGGGGAACCCGGGGGAGAGCACCTGACGAGGCGAGACGTTGACGGACAGGTCCAGGTTGACGTCCGGGTGGTCGCTGAACCATCGCTTCCGGTCCCGACAGGCGCGTTCCAGGACCCATTCGCCGAGGTTGGTGACCAGGCCGGTTTGCGCGGCGAGGAGGAGGGTCGTCGAGGGTGGGACGAGATCCTGGCCCGCGCCCTTCCAGCGCAGCAGGGCCTCGACGCCCACGACGAGTCCGTCGGAGGCGCGCACGATCGGCTGGTAGGCGAGGCTGAACTCCTCCCGATCCAGAGCCCTGCGGAACGTCAGGCCAAGGTCTTCGTACTGACGGGTCTGTTGTTGCTCCTCAACGTCCAGGACGCAGTGCCGGTCACCACCCCGCCGTTTCGCCTGGTACATCGCGGCGTCCGCGTCCAACAGCAGCTGTGTGGTGATGGCCTCCCCGGGCCCCCGGTAGGCGACGCCGACGCTGGCCTTCATGGGGACCAGTAGGCCTCCGGCGAGGAACGGTTCGGTGAAGCCGTCGACGATGCGGGCGGCCAGGTGCTCGACATCCGCGAGGTCCGCGACGTCCTCGCACAAGATCACGAACTCGTCCCCGGACGTGCGGGCGAGGGTGTCGGCAGGACGGACCAGTGTGGACAGGCGTGCGGCGACTGCGGCCAGGAGCTCGTCTCCGACCGAGTGCCCGTACTGGTCGTTCACCTGTTTGAAGCGGTCGAGATCGATGAACAGGATGGCAACCAGTCCGTGCGACCGTGCAGCCCGCCGCGCCGCGTGCTCCATGCACTGTTGGAGCAGAGTCCGGTTGGGAAGCCCGGTCAGCGCATCGTGCAGGGAGCTCTCCCTGAACCGGTCGGCCATCGCCGTCGCGAGCCCACGGGCTTCTGCGTTGAGCAGGTAGGCGGCCGCGACGTCAGCCAGGGTCTGCGCCGCCGCCACATCCTCGGGGTCGAGGGGGCCGACGGTGTCCCGGTAGAGGTCGAGGGCGCCCAGTCGCGCGCCGCCGTGACGCAGTGGGAAGGCGAACACCGCGGCCAGCCCGGATTCCTGAGCCCTCCGACTGAACTCGGAGAACAGCACGTCCTGGGTGAGGTCCGGCACGGCGACGGCCTCACCCGTCACGTATGCCGTCACGCAGGGCCCTTGCCTGAGCTCGCTCTGCAGGCGCTCGTTGTGCAGCGCCAGGTCGCTGGACGCCGCGATGTACCGCGGGGCCAACCCGGGCGAGATCAGCGTGACACCGGCCGCGCTGACCCCCATCACGTCGACGATCCGCTCCACCAGATGGTCCAGGATGCCCTGGACCTGGAAGTCGGTGAGCATCGTCCGTGCGAAGTCGCTCAACACCGACGCCAGACGTTCCTGACGAACCATGGTCCCCCCAGACCGCACACCAAGACTTCAGCGGCGCACGGCTAGAAAACCGGCGCTTACGTCTGCGACACATTCTTCCACGGATTAAGTCCCGCTGGGAGGGCGCAAGGATCTGGTCACGTCGCGTTCCGCTGAGGACCGGTCTATCCGTTCTGCGGTAGGTCGAGCTGAAACTCGGTCCACTGCTCGGCGATCTCAAATCCCAGCAGGTCGTTGACGGCCACCATGAAGGTGTTGCTCGCCGCGTTCCAGGTGTTGATGTGCGTGACACCCGCGACCTGCTCGGCGAGATGGCGGTGGTTCCACGACTTCAGGACCAGACCGAGCCGGTGTCCGCGGTGGTCAGGGTCGACGATGGTGTCCCACTGGTAGGCGATAGTGCTGCGGTCGCGGCTCACGCCGATGTTGGTCACGCCGGCGACCTGCCCGGTTGCCTCGTGCACGACCGCGGTGGTCAGGCCCCTCCGTCGGCGCGAGATCGAGTCCGCCTCGCGTTCGCGGTAGCGCTCGGCGTCCCACTTCTCCTGCTCGTAGTCCATCTCGCCCATCGGGGCATCCACGATCATCCTCCCCAGCAGGTAGGCGCAACCGTCGACAACCTCGTCGGGGGCGATATCGACCCACTGCCTGACGCAGTAGCCGGCGGGGACGGGGTGCGCCTCGCCGCTGGGGTG
>JANOTZ010000296.1:0-6685 GCA_031416735.1 Frankiales bacterium | reverse complement strand
ACGTCAACAGCCCCACCAACCTGGGGGCGGTGTTCCGGAGCGCCGCCGGCCTGGGGATCGACGCGGTCCTGCTGAGTCCGACCTGCTGCGACCCGCTCTACCGCCGGTCGATGCGGGTCTCGATGGGCGAGGTGCTGGCCGTGCCCTATGCCTACCTCGAGGCCTGGCCGACCGGGCTCGCCCAGATCCGCGACGCCGGTTTCCGGGTGCTGGCCATGACGCCCGCCGACGACGCCACCCGGCTCGATGAGGTGCTGCTCGCCGACAACGACAAGGCCGCCCTGCTGCTCGGAGCGGAGGGGCCGGGACTCACCGCCAACGCCATGGCTGCCAGCGACCTGCGGGTCCGGATCCCGATGGCCCAGGGCGTCGACTCGCTCAACGTTGCGGCCGCAGCCGCGGTGGGTTGTTGGGTCGTGGGGCGCCGGCCGGTGTAGGAAGGGGACGTGAAGCGACTCGCCGTACTCGTCCTGGTAGCTGCCTGCTCGGGTGGCGGAGAGCCCTCCGGCGGCATCTCCAAGGCCGACTACCTCAGGCAGGCCGAGGTGATCTGCGCCAAGGCCAACCAGCAGCAGAGCGCCCTGAAGACCCCGACCGCGGTCGAGGCGCTGGCGCCGTACGTCGCGCAGGTGGTGGCGATCGCGGACGAGGCAGCCACGGCCCTGGCTGCCCTCGAGACACCGAAGGCCGACCAGTCCGACCTCACGGCCAAGGTCCTCACGCCGCTCAAGGAGCAGCTCGTGGTCGGTCACGCCTACGCCGACCAGGTCGCGGTGGCCGCCAAGGCGCGCGACAACGCGGCCCTCGTCCAGCTCCTCGGGAACCCCCCGACCAAGACCAGGGCCGACCTGCGGTGGATGAAGGACTACGGCTTCAAGGACTGCGTCGAAGCCGCCGACACCTCCGGCTGAATACGGCTGACAAGCCCGCGGGAGCCCACGTTGGCTCGGGTCGCCTCATGTCGTCACACCGACGGCGACCGACAGTGCCGGCCTCAACCGCCACGCTGGTGGTCTCCGGGGAGCTCGGCGGGTAGCGGACACACCACACCAGCGTTGATCACCTCGTTGGCGAGCCGGCCGCGGCGATTGGTGCCTGCCTCGATGCGGAACTTCTGGTAAAGCCGCAGCAGATGCTGCTTGACGGCGGCCTCGGTCACGAACAAGGCACTCGCGATGTCGCTGACGGTCGCCGGGCTGAGGAAAGCCTCCTGCTGCAGTGCTGATTGGCACAGCGACCCCAGGATCTCGCCCTCGCGGCGTGTCAGGTCCGGTGTCGAGATGCGCCGCATCGCCTTCGTGTCGTCATCCTCGACAACGGGGACGAGGCCGCCAACTCGGGTGCGGACGGTGCCGAAGGACAGGACGTCACCCTCGCGCAGGACGCGGCGGGCGACCGGGCGGCCGTTGACCCGGGTGCCATTGGTGGAGAGCCCGAGGTCGGAGACATACAGGTGCGGTCCGAGTAGGTGCAGCTCGGCGTGCAGTCGTGAAACGCTCGGGTCCTCGAGCGCGATGTTGACGCCCGGCCCCCGGCCAACCGTGGTGACCGCGGAGACGAGGGGATGCATCTCGCCGGTCGTTTCGACGCGCAGGTGAACAGCTGTGATCATTGGGCCACCCTCCATAGGGGGAGGCTCTCGGCCTGCTCGAGAGCCTCGGCGACCTCCTGTCCCCTGCAAGTACCCGGCGGGCGGGGCGGATAACCAGTTCATCACGATTTGTCGGGAATCGGACAGAGAATTGACCTCAGTCGTCAGGTATGTCGTCCGCGGCGAGGGACCTCACCACGGTGAGAGTTTCGCCCGAGACCCGCTGCGGTTCGCATGAACGTTGCCGTCGAATTCGCTGCCCTACCCGCCTCCGGCTGGACCGGCGGTCAGCCGAGCTTGGCGACCTCTTGGGTGCGGTTGCGGACGAGGTCGTTGTAGGCCTCGCCCGGGCCGACGTGATCCCAGAGCGTGGACGGGTAGTGCGTGACGTACATCGTGCGCCGACCGCCGGTCCCGGTCGGTTTCGGTGAGGCATGCATGACGTCCTGGACGTGCACCGTGACGTCGCCGGGAGCGGTGTCGACCTGCACGACGGGCACCCCTTCCAGCCGCTGCTGCCACTGGTAGTGCAGGGTCTGGCCGTGGCTGCCCGGCACCACGTGGAGGTTGCCGGTGGCGGCGTTCGAGCCGGTGAGCTGGATGCCGATGCTCACTGCCGGGCAGAAGATGCTGTGCCCGCCCATGCCGCAGTCCTGATGCCACGGGATGTTGGACAGCCCCTTGGTCCTGCCCGGCACCTTGATCAGGACGGCGGTGCCCTCCATCCGGTCGGGGGCGATTCTCATCGTGGCGTCGAACAGCCGTCCGAGCCGCTCGATCCGCGGGTCGGACTCCAGCGCCGCGAGCACCGGCGACCGCAAGGTGGCGTAGACGAGCCGGCACAGCACGTCCTGGTCGTCCTCACCGGTGACCCACCACGACTCGTCGTCACCCTTGCGGGCCAGCCCGGCGAGCCGGTCGACGTCGGCGTTCGCAGCCGCCATCTCGGCCTCGGTGAAGACGCCCCGGACGTGCAGGAACCCCATGGTCTGCAACTGGGCCCGCAGCTCGGAGTCGCGCGCGTCGAGGGTCAGGCCGGCACCCGGGTCACGTCCTCCGAGGTCGGCCCGAGCAGGGTGGTACGGCGGGATGCCGGCGTGCAGGTATTTCAGCGCCGGATCCCAGTCGGCGAGGTGCTCGAAGCTGCCGCGCTCGATGATCAGCGCACCGCTGAGGTAGAGGTTGATGAACGAACGCACCTGCCCGACCAGGTCTGCCCAGGCCGCGGCGTCGAGCCTGACCACCGTGCCGTTGTGGGGCGCGGCTTCGCCGGCGCCGGCCTCGGCTCGGCTCGCGCCCTCGTCGCCAGCGAACCGGCCGTTCACGACCTGGTAGCCGAGTGACTGCTCTCCCACCAAGAACGTCAGCGACCCGCTCCCTGCCAGGTCACCAGCAGCGGCGAGCAGGATGGCGTCATCGAGGCCCGGCGGCCGCGGGGGAGCGAGAGTCATGCGGGCAGTCTGCAAGAAGGCCCTGCAAACGTCTACCGCGGGAGCGGGTCAGTCGACGAGGTCCAGGGCCGCCTCGGCGATCGAGTGGGCGTCGAGCCCGTGGTAGGCGTGCACCTCGTCCATCCCGCCCCCCTGCCCGAAGACGCTGACGCCCAGGCAGGTGACCGGCGTCCCGGTGACCGATCCCAGGAACGCCAAGGTGTGTGGGTGACCGTCGATGACCGTCACGAGCGGCACCCGCGCCCCGAAGGCGCGGTCGAGCACGCCCTCGTCGACGGCGTGCGACGGCCCGCGCAGCAAACCGCGCCGGGCCTGCACCGCCCGCCACAACCGGTCGTAGGACGTGACGACCACGACGTCGGCCGCCACTCCGAGGGCCTCGAGCGCCGAGGCCGCGGCCAGCACGTTGGGCACCAGGGCGCCGACCCCGACGAGGGTGACCGCGGGCGCACCGGTGGAGCGCAGCAGGTAGGCCCCGGCGAGGACGTCGCGGCGTCGTTCGGTGGTGTCCTCCGGAAGCGCGCACAGCGCCTGGTCGATCGGTCGGGTCGACAGCCGGAGGTAGGCCGACTCGCCGCCCTCCTGCCCGAGCCGGGAGATCGCGTCGAGCAGGCACCACTCGGTCTCAAGGGCAAAGGCGGGCTCGTACGACGTGACCCCCGGTTGCTCCAGGCCGATCGACGGGGTCCCGATGCTCTGGTGGGCGCCGCCCTCGGGGGCGAGGGTGACCCCGGACGGTGTGCCGACCAGGATGCTCTGCCCACCGGCGTAGGTCCCGAAGGCCCACGGCTCCAGGGCCCGGCCAACGAATGGGTCGTAGACCGTCCCGATCGGGTAGAGCGGCTGCCCGACCTTGGACCAGGTGGCGCCCAGCTCGCCGAGCAATGAGACCAGGTTGACCTCCGCGATGCCGAGCTCGATGTGCTGGCCGGTCGAGGTCTCCCGCCAGCGGAGCAGCCGGTCGCCCTCAGTGGCCGGGTCGGTGGCGAACCAGTCGTGGCGGTCCTGCGGGGACCAGACGCCGACCTTGTTGATCCAGCCGCCCTGGTTGGTCGAGGAGGCGACGTCGGGGGAGACGGTGACGACCCGCGCGGCCACCTCGGGGGCGTCGCGAGCCAGGTCGGTGAGGACCCGGCCCAGGGTGGCCTGGGTGGAGTGCTCGCCCCGATAGCTGCGTCCCAGCTGCGCAGGGACCTCCGGTAGGGCGGCGCACACCAGGGGCGGCCGGGCCAGGCGCAACGCGGTTGCCGCGCACAGCTCGCCGGCGGCCGTCCCTGGGGCGAACGGTGCCCACGGGTCGTCGGCCGACACCCCGAGGGCGCCGGCCAGTTCGCCGTACTGCTCCTCGCTGAGCAGGGCACTGTGGTTGGACGGGGAGCCCTCGATCGGGAGGCCGCGACCCTTGACGGTGTAGGCG
The DNA here is from genome assembly GCA_031416735.1 of Frankiales bacterium. Taxonomy (GTDB): domain Bacteria; phylum Actinomycetota; class Actinomycetes; order Mycobacteriales; family SCTD01; genus RYN-111. Next base: position 2,226 of record JANOTZ010000296.1, on the reverse strand, counting down.
AACACGACCGTCGGTCGGGTGTTGTCGACCGCCTGGAACGCGGCCCGCAGCTCGTCGAGGTCGTGGCCGCCCAGGTCGCGCAGTGCCGTCCGCACCTCGTCGTCGGAGAAGCTCTCCAGCAGGGCGGCGACGGGGAGTGAGTCCCCGACCAGCCGGTCCCGCAACGAGGCGACCGGGGAGCGCAGCAGGAACTGGTATTCCTCGTTGCCCATGCCGTCGATCCGGGCCCGCAGCGCGTCGCCCCCGGGGAGGGCGAACAGGGCCTGCAGCCGCCGGCCGTACTTGACCTCCAGCACCTGCCAGCCGGCCGCGGCGAACATGCCCTGCCAGCGGGCGATGGCGATGTCGGGGACGATCCGGTCCAGGGACTGCCGGTTGAGGTCGACGACCCACAACACCTCACCGAGCCTCTGCACCATCGGGTCCGCGACGCACTCCCAGATGGCGCCCTCGTCGAGCTCGGCGTCCCCGAGCAGCGAGATCTGCCGCCCGCCCGGCTCGACGCCGAAGTGGGCGCTGACGTAGCGCTGCGCAATGGCCCCCCACACCGGCGCGGTCGCCCCGATGCCGACCGAACCGGTCGAGTAATCGGGGACGTCGGGGTCCTTGGTGCGCGACGGGTAGGGCTGCAAGCCGCCGAGCTCGCGCAGCCGCGGGAGGTAGGAGGCGTCGAGCCCACCGAGCAGGTAGTTGATGGCGTGCAGCACCGGTGAGGCATGCGGCTTGACCGATACCCGGTCGGCCGGGGTCAGGTGCTCGAACCACAGCGCGGTCATCAGCGACACCATCGAGGCGCTCGATGCCTGGTGCCCGCCGACCTTCACCCCGGAGGTGTTCTCCCGGCGGGCGTTGGCGGCGTGCACGATGCTCGTGGCGAGCCACAGCACCCGCTGCTCGACCTGCTGGAGGGCGTCATGTTGTTGATTCACAGGCGAAAGCATCACAGGTGCGTCAGTCGGAGCCTGCGCCGCCCACCTGGGGGGCCACCGCGATCGGGGCGCGCAGCAGGGCATCGGGGATACCGAACCCGGCGACCAGCGTCAGGGCGTGCGGCCGCAGATCGGCGCACAGGGAGTTGACCTGCTTCTGCAGGTCCTTGGAGGCGTCGGCCGACAAGAACCCGTGCTCGAGCCACCAGGCCCGGTCGCGCTCGATGGCCGACAGCACCGCCAGGTCACGCACCTGCTCCAGCAGCGGGGTCGTGGCGGAGGCCCGGAACAGCTCGTGGGTGACCCGCTCGATGTGGGCCCGGGCCGCGGCGAGCGCGTGGTCCTGGCAGCGCGACAGGGCCCGGAGCGGGTCGATGCCCTCCTTGGTCAGGGTGCGCAGCCGGCGGGCGAGCGAGTCGACCAGCCGGTCCTCGCGGAACTGCAGCGCCTCGGCCTGCCACGACGGGTCGCGCAGGTCGGCCCGGTCGAAGCGCCGTCCCAGGTCCTCCAGGACCCGCGAGGCCTGGCGGGTCGTCAGGTGCTTGACCATCCCCACCGCGTCGAGGTCCTCGAACTGCGCGGCGTAACCCGACAGCAGCGTCTTGGCCACCAACTGCATGAGGACGGTGTTGTCGCCCTCGAAGGTCACGAACACGTCGGAGTCGGCGCGCAGCGACGCGAAGCGGTTCTCCCACAGATAGCCCTTGCCGCCGCAGCACTCGCGCGAGTTCTGCACCGCCTCGACCATGTGCCAGGTCGCCACCGCCTTGAGCCCGGCGGCCAGGGCCTCGACCTCGCGCTGCCCCTCCCCGGTCTCGAGCATCGCGACGTAGGACGCCGTGAGGTGGTCGTGCGCCGCCTGCAGCGCGTAGGACTCGCAGATCGCCGGAAGCAGCCGCCGCTGGTGCGTGAGGTAGTCCATGAGGGGTGTGTCCATGTCCAGCCCGGTGCCGAACTGGCGGCGCCGCTCACCCCAGCGGACCGCGATGGTCAGGGCGTTGCGGGCCACCGCCAGGCCGGCCCCGCCGATGCAGATCCGGCCCTCGACGAGCGCGCCGATCATGGTGAAGAAGCGGGCCCCGGGTGAGGAGATGGGGGAGGAGTAGACCCCTTCGGGCGAGACGGTCCCGAAGCGGTCCAGCAGGTTCTCGCGGGGGATGCGGATCGCGTTGAAGCGCAGCCGGCCGTTGTCGACCCCCTGCAGTCCCATCTTGTCGCCGCAGTCCTCGATCTCCACGCCGTCCACCACGGACCCGTCGGCGTTGCGGATCGGGACGAGGAAGGCGTGCACGCCCTG
>JANOTZ010000295.1:0-26430 GCA_031416735.1 Frankiales bacterium | reverse complement strand
CCCCAGACGACCCGCGCGCGCCTGCGCGGCGAGTTCATCGCCAAGGCCCAGGAGAAGCGTCGCGACTTCACCGTCGACTGGGTCCACCTGAAGCTCAACGACCAGGCCCAGCGCACCGTGCTGTGCAAGGACCCCTTCCGTTCGGTCGATGACCGCGTGGAGAAGCTGATCGCCTCGATGTGAGGCACCCAACCCGAAGGAGCGCACTGTGAGCAGCAAGCCCGAGGTCACCATCCCCGACGGGACACCGCCGACCGACCTGGTCATCGAGGACCTGACCGTCGGTGACGGCAAGGAGGCCACCTCCGGCACCCGCTGCACCATGCAGTACGTCGGGCACTCCTGGTCGACCGGCAAGCAGTTCGACGCGAGCTGGGACCGCGGCCAGCCCTTCTCCTTTCAACTCGGCGCCGGCATGGTCATCGGCGGCTGGGACCAGGGCGTGGCCGGCATGAAGGTCGGCGGCCGGCGCCGGCTGACCATCCCGCCGCACCTGGGCTACGGCGCGCGCGGCGCCGGGGCCGACATCGCCCCCCACGAGACGTTGGTCTTCGTCGTGGACCTGCTTGCCGTCAGCTGACGGCAAGCGACACGGGCGGCTACGGGCTCGGAACGGAGCCGCCGCAGGCTAGCGTCGGGCGGGTGGCAGCGAAGAAGACCGAGCGGATGCTCAACCTGGTGATCTGCTTGCTCGCCACCCGCCGCTATCTCACGGTCCAGAAGATCCGTGAGGCGGTGCCCGGCTACGAAGCGGGCGGGGAAGAGGCCTTCCGTCGGATGTTCGAGCGGGACAAGGAAGAGCTGCGCGACCTCGGGATCCCCCTGGAGGTCGGCACGAACTCCATCTGGGACGACGAGCCCGGCTACCGCATCGCCCGCCGCGACTACCAGCTGCCGGAGATCACCCTCGAACCTGATGAGGCAGCCGCGCTCGGGCTGGCGGCCCGGCTCTGGCAGTCGGCCCCACTCGCCGGTGCGACCGGTTCCGCCCTGCTGAAGCTGCGGGCCGCCGGCGTGGAGACGCCTAGCGGCGCGACGGCCCTCGATCCGCGGATCGGAGCCACCGAGCCGGCCTTCGAGGACTGCCTGTCCGGCGCCCGCGACGGGAAGCTGCTGCGGTTCGCCTACCGCACCAGCGGCCGACCCGGCGAGGAGGAGCGGCAGGTCGAGCCGTGGGGAGTGGTGTCGTGGAAGGGCCGGTGGTACCTCGTCGGACACGACCGTGTGCGCGACGCCACCCGGATCTTCCGGCTGTCCCGCATCGTCGGCCCGGTGCGGATCGAAGGTCCCGCGGGGGCCGTCACCCGGCCCGAGGGGCTGGACCTGCGCGCCATGGTGGTCCGGGAGGCCGACGACAGCCGAAGCACCACCGCCCGGGTGCGGATCCGGGTCGGCACCTGCTGGGAGCTGCGCCGAGCCGCCACCAGTGTGGAGCCGGCCGGTGCGGGATGGGAGACCGTCGAGCTCGGCTACGGCGACCCGGACAGGTTCGCCGACCGGGTCACGGGTTACGGAGCCGACGCGGTGGTGGAGTCCCCGGACGAGGTGCGCACTGCCGTCGTACACCGCCTGTCGACGCTGGCGGAACGGGAGCCGGCCCGATGAGCGGCACCTTGGAGGAGCTGCCCCGCTTGTTGGCGCTCGTGCCCTATCTGCTCAAGCGCCCCGGGGTGCCGTTCGCGACGGCCGCGGCCGACTTCGGGGTCAGCGAGACCCGGCTGCGCAAGGACCTGAACCTGCTGTGGCTCTGCGGTCTGCCCGGGCACTACCCGGGCGACCTCATCGAGATCGAGTTCGAAGGCGACACGATCACCCTGTCCGACCCGCAAGGGGTCGACCGCCCGCTGCGCCTGACCGTGGACGAGGCGCTCGCGATCGTGGTCGCGTTGCGCACCCTCGCCGAGACCCCCGGGCTCACCGACCCCGAGCCCGTCCTGCGCGCGCTGGCCAAGGTGGAGGCGGCGGCGGGGGCTGCAGCCGGGGCTGCGGACCTGGTGGAGGTCGCCCTGGAAGGCGCGCAGACCGTCCTGCCAGTGGTGCGCGACGCGCTCGAACGTGGGAAGGCGCTCCGCCTCGTCTACTGGACCGCCGGTCGCGACGAGACCACCGAACGCGTCGTCGACCCGGTGCGGGTGGTGGTCGTGGAGGGGCAGAGCTACCTCGAAGCCTGGTGCCGGCGGGCTGAAGGTGTTCGCGTCTTCCACCTCGGGCGGGTGCAGGACCTCGCGGTGCTGGACGAGGACGCCGTGCCCCGGCCCGGCCTGGCGTCCCGCGACCTGTCACAGGGGCTGTTCCAGCCGAGCGAGGGCGACACCGTGGTGACCTTGGAGCTCGCGCCGGCCGCCGCCTGGGTGTCGGACTTCTACCCCTGCGACACGGTTGAGGAGCAGGGGGACGGGCGGCAGGTCGTCACGCTGCGGACCCATGGCAGCGCCTGGATCCGCCGGCTTGCCCTCTCCCTCGGAGCCAACGGGCAGATCGTCTCCCCGGCCGCTCTCGCGGAGCAGGTGCGCGAGGACGCCCGGAGGGCATTGGCCGGTTACGGCACGTCCGGAGCGCATAGTCATCTGGAGTAGCGCCTAGTCACACTGGGTCATCTACAGCACCTGAGGCCATCTGGACGTCAAGCAATCGCCACGCGCTGCCGAAAGCCATGGTGTCGCACCACAGCGGGGCGGCGGACAGCGAAGGGACCGGCCATGACGACCATCAAGGCTTCCTGCCCCACCTGCGGCGAGGTCGAGCTGACCCCGGCCGATGTCAGCCTGATGGTCTGCAGCCACGCCCCCCTGTCCTACTACGCCTTCGAGTGCCGCGGTTGCCGCACCGAGGTCCGCAAGCCCGCCGACGACCACGTCGTCTCGCTGCTCGTCTCCGGTGGCGTACCCGCCACCGTGTGGGACCTGCCCGCGGAGGCCCTCGAGGTCAAGGTCGGCCCGGCGCTGTCCTACGACGACCTGCTCGACTTCGCCCTGCAGATGGGCACCACCGACCTGCTGGCCAGCCTGGTGGACCGCGCGGTCGCCTGAGGCCGCTAGCCTCGACGCGTGCCCTGGCTGCTGCTCGACCTCGTCCTCGGGGTCCTCGCGTTCCTCGTCCTCGGCTCGGTCGCCTTCGGGCTCTACCACAAGGTCCGGGTCCTCATGCGGACCGTCGGGCAGGCAGGCGCCCAGGTCGACGAGGCTCTTGCCGGGATCCACGACGCGCAGGACGCGGTCCCCGGGGAACCGCTCCCGACGACGTAGGCTGGGACTCACCCCGAACAAGGAGAGCCTGTGCCGAATTTCCCTGGTGGCTGGGAGCTGGTCCTGGTCCTCGTCGTGGTGCTGGTCGTGTTCGGCAGCAAACGACTCCCCGACTCGGCCCGCTCCCTGGGCCGCTCGCTGCGCATCTTCAAGGCTGAGACCAAGGGCCTGCGCACCGACGACGAGAACAAGCCGGCGATCCCACCCGCCGAAGATCAGGCCAAGTTCGACCCCTACACCGGCGAGGCCCTGAAGCCCCCGGCCAAGCCCACCGACAGCGCGAGCTAGTCCACCCCTCTCATGGCCAGCCGTCCGGCTGACGGGCGGATGCCGCTCGTCGAGCACCTCTTCGAGCTCCGCAACCGGCTTGGCAAGTCGCTGCTCGTCATCGGCATCGCCATGGTGGCGGTCGGCACCGTCTTCTACCAGGATGTCTTCGACTTCCTGCGCGAGCCGTACTGCCGCACCGAGATCTCCGGCAAGGGCTGCGAGCTCTACGTCCGCGACATCTTCGGGCAGTTCCAGGTCCGGCTGCGCGTCGCGGGCATCGCGGGGGTCGTGATCGCCTCGCCCGTCTGGCTGTACCAGCTCGGGGCGTTCATCACGCCCGCGCTGCACCGCAGGGAGAAAAAGTACGCCGCGGCGTTCCTCGCGGCGGCCCTGGTGCTGTTCGGGACCGGCGTGCTGTTCGCCTACCTCACCGCCGACAAGGGGCTGCAGTTCCTCCTCACCATTGGTGGTGACAGCCTGATCTCGCTGCCCGACCTGCAGAGCTATCTGTCGTTCGTCACCGTCACGCTGATCGCCTTCGGGGTGGCGTTCCTGTTCCCCCTCGTGCTGGTCTTCCTCAACCTGGTCGGGGTCCTGAGCGCCCAGCGGATGCGCGGCATGTGGCGCGGGATGATCGTCGGCATCGCCTTCTTCTCGGCGGTCCTCACCCCGAGCACCGACCCGTTCACGTTCGCCGCCATGGCGCTGCCCGTGACCGTCCTCTACGGGATCTGCATCCTGCTGGCCATGCTGCACGACAAGGCCCGCCGCAAGCGCGAGCCCGACTACTCCGGGCTGGCCGACGACGAGACGTCAGTGGTCGACCAGAACCCCTCGCCGCTGTGATGTCCCAGGCGTTCGCGGAGTTCGAGGCCGGCTACCCATTCGGCCTCGATGCCTTCCAGCGGGTTGCCTGCCAGGCCCTCGAGCAGGGGCGTGGGGTCCTGGTGGCGGCCCCGACCGGAGCGGGCAAGACCGTGGTCGGGGAGTTCGCCGTACACCTCGCTCTTCAGGCTGGGCGCAAGTGCTTCTACACCACGCCCATCAAGGCCTTGTCGAACCAGAAGTACGCCGATCTGGTGGCCCGTCACGGCCCGGACAAGGTCGGGCTGCTCACCGGGGACACGTCCCTCAACGGTGACGCCGACGTGGTGGTCATGACCACCGAGGTCCTGCGCAACATGCTCTACAGCGGCAGTGGGGCGCTGCGCGGCCTGGCCCATGTCGTCATGGACGAGGTCCACTACCTCGCCGACCGGGCCCGCGGCGCCGTCTGGGAGGAGGTCATCATCCACCTCCCGGACGACGTGATCCTCACCTCGCTGTCCGCCACCGTCAGCAACGCCGAGGAGTTCGCCGACTGGCTCATCACGGTCCGCGGGGACACCGAGGTCGTGGTCGAGGAGCACCGCCCGGTCCCGTTGTTCCAGCACGTCCTGCTCGGCAACCGGCTGCAGGATCTCTTCGACGTGCGTGGGGACGTCAACCCCGATCTGGTACGGCGATCGCGGGACGAGGACCGGTCGCGCCCGCGTGACCGTGGGGGCCGTCCGGTGCGTCCGTCGGTGCCGCGTCGACCGGACGTCATCGAGCGGCTCGACCGTGAGGGCCTGCTGCCGGCCATCACCCTCATCTTCAGCCGGGCGGGCTGCGCCGCCGCGGTGGAGCAGTGCCTGCGCGCCGGGCTCCGGCTGAACTCCGCTGAGGAGCAGCAGCGGGTCAAGGCGCACGTGCAGCGGCGCACCGCGGAGATCCCGCGCGGCGACCTGCGGGTGCTGGGCTACTGGGAGTGGCTCGAGGGCCTGGAGCGGGGGATCGCGGCCCACCACGCCGGCATGCTCCCGACCTTCAAGGAGGTCGTCGAGGAGCTGTTCGTCGACGGTCTCGTGAAGGCGGTCTTTGCCACCGAGACCCTGGCGCTCGGCATCAACATGCCGGCCCGCTCGGTGGTGCTGGAGAAGCTGGTGAAGTGGAACGGCGAGGCGCACGTCGACGTCACGCCGGGGGAGTACACCCAGCTCACCGGCCGCGCCGGCCGTCGTGGCATCGACGTCGAGGGTCATGCCGTCGTGCTGTGGCAGCAGGGCTTCGACCCGAAGCAGGTCGCCGGCCTGGCCTCCACCCGCACCTACCCGCTGCGGTCGTCGTTCCGTCCGTCGTACAACATGGCGGTCAACCTGGTCGGGAGCGTGGGGCGGGAGCCGGCGCGGGCCCTGCTCGAGAGCTCGTTCGCGCAGTTTCAGGCCGACCGGTCCGTCGTCGGGCTGGCCCGGCAGATCACCCGCAACCTCGAGGCGCTCGGCGGCTACACCGAGGGGATGACGTGCCACCTGGGTGAGGCGCGCGACTACGACGCACTGCGGCAGGCGGTGAAGGCCCGCGAGGCCGAGCTGGCCCGGCAGGGCTCCACGCTGCGGCGGGCACAGGCCGCCAAGTCGTTGGAGTCGCTGAAGGTCGGCGACGTGATCGCGGTGCCCCAGGGGCGCCGGACCGGCCTGGCCGTGGTGCTCGACCCCGGCGTCGGACCCGACGGGCAAGCACATCCGCTGGTCGTCACCGAGGACCGCTGGGCGGGGCGGCTGTCGGACGCCGACTTCCCGTTGCCTGTCGAGGCGCTCGGTCAGCTGCGGGTGCCCAAGAACTTCAACCACCGCACCCCGCAGGCCCGCCGGGACATGGCCGCCTCGATCAGGGCGCTCGGGCTGCACCCCGAACGAGCCCGTCGGGGACGTTCCTCTGCGGCCGACGACCAGCAGCTGCAGGACCTGCGCGCCCAACTACGGGCGCATCCCGTGCACGGCTGCGACGAACGCGAGCAGCACCTGCGCTGGGCCGAGCGATGGACCCGGCTGCGGCAGGACACCGACGCCCTGGAGCGCCGGGTCGAGGGCAAGACCCACTCGATCGCCCGGGTCTTTGACCGGGTGTGCGCGCTGCTGACTGAGCTCGGCTATCTGCAGGGGGAGCAGGTCACCGAGGCAGGTCGGCAGCTGTCCCGGGTCTACAACGAGTCGGACCTGCTGGTCGTCGAGTGTCTGCGGGCCGGGCTCTGGGACGGGCTGTCGGCCTCGGAGCTGACCGCGGTGGTCTCCGCTCTGGTCTATGAGACCCGTCGCGCCGAAGAAGCTTCCCCCCAGGTGCCCGTCGGTGCGGTGCAGTCCACCCTCACCGAGATGCGCCGGCTGTGGGGCCGACTGCGCGACGTCGAGGCCTCGCACGACCTGGCCTTCCTGCGCGAGCCCGACCCTGGCTTCGCCTGGGCGGCGTGGCGCTGGACCGCGGGCGCTGACCTCGAGCAGGTGCTGCAGGACGATCCGGACCTCACCGCCGGCGACTTCGTGCGGTGGTGCAAGCAGCTCGCCGACCTGCTCGGCCAGGTCGCCCTCGTGGCGGACGAGCCCGTGCGGTCAACGGCCCGGACGGCGCTGGACGCCGTGCGCCGAGGGGTCGTGTCCTACTCCAGCGTGGGCTAGCTGGTCGCGCCTTGCAGGGTCAGCTGGTTGCGGTGACCGGGTCGCCGGGCAGGCCGAGCACGCCGCGTTCCTGGCGGACCGCATCGGCATAGTCCACGACCTGCTGCTGTGCCCAGGCCTCGTCCCGGCCGGTCTCCCGGGCCAGCAGCCGCGCGGCCAGCAGCGCTGAGGGCAGGGCTGCGTCCTTGGCCCGCAGCGACAGGCGCAGCCGCCGGCTGTAGACGTCATCGACGGTGGACGCGCCCTCGGACCGGGCGGCGTGCACCACCTCGGCGGCGATGTGGGGGGCGTTCGGTGACAGCAGCTCACCCAGTGAGGGGTCCGCGGCGACCAGCGACAGCACGTGGGCAGCGGTCTCACCGCACTGCCGGACCAGCGACGCGGCAACCTCCTCCGACAGCCCCAGGAAGGCGGCGCTCTCGACGGTCTCGGCCAGCAGCTCGGGGACCGGACGGGTGCCGGAGATCGGGATCTCGTCGGTGCGGCAGCGGGCCCTTTTGCCGTCCCTGTCGGCGATCCGGTCGACGACGTCCTTCGCCATCCGACGGTAGGTCGTGAGCTTGCCGCCGGTGATGGTCAGTAGCCCACCGGAGCCCTCGACCAGGCTGTGCCGGCGGGAGATGTCACTCATCGACCCGGTGCCGGCCTGCCGGATGAGCGGCCGGACGCCGGACCAGGCCCCGAGCACGTCGTCCTCGACCAGGTCGTTCTTGAACACTGCGTTGCCGGCGGCGAGGACGTAGTCGAGGTCCTCGCGGGTCAGGGACAACCCGTCCAGCGCTCCGTCGTACGGCGTGTCGGTGGTGCCCAGGATCGTCTGCCGGCCCCACGGGATCGCGAACATCGAGCGGCCGTCGCCCTGCTTGGAGGGCAGCAGGATCGAGGCGTCCAGCAGCGGGAGGCGCTCGCGGGGCACGACGACGTGCACGCCCTTCGACGGCTGCACCACGGCCGCCCGGCCGGGCTGCTCGAAACCCTGCAGCCGGTCGACCCAGACGCCGGTGGCGTTGACGACATACCTGGCCCGGATCTGCACGTCGGAGCCGGTGAGGTGGTCACGGACGGTGGCGCCGACGACGGTGCCGCTCGTGACGGTCAGCCCGGTGACCTCGGCCTGCGTGATCGCGAGTGCCCCGAACCGGCGGGCCGCCTGGACCACGGCCAGCACCAGCCGGGCGTCGTCGGTGGCGCAGTCGCCGTAGAGGTAGGAGTAGGCCACGCCCGCGTCGGCAAGCGCCGGCGCCAGCTCGATCGCCTCGTCGGCGGTGACCTTCTGGTGCCACTTGGCACCGCCCCGCCCCGCCAGCGACGCCATCGCGAACACGTCGTAGGTCGTGAGCCCGAGCCCGAGCAGCCGGCGCTTGGCGGTGTCGGGCCAGACCGGATAGAGGCAGTCCATCGGACGCACCAGGTGGGGAGCGAGCTTCATGAGCAGCTGCCGCTCGACCACGCCCTCGCGCACCAGCCCGAACTCGTAGTTCTCCAGGTAGCGCAGGCCGCCGTGCACCAGCTTGCTGCTCTTGGAGCTGGTGCCGCTCGCCAGGTCGCCCATGTCCAGGACCGCGACGTGCAGTCCACGGGAGGCGGCGTCCAGCGCCACGCCGGCCCCGGTCGCGCCCATCCCGACCACGAGGACGTCGAGCTCCTCAGCGGCTGCGGCGGCCAGCTCGGAGCCGCGGGTCAGGACCGAGAAAGCGGGGTTACTCACGAGTAGCATCCTACCGCGAGCGGGCGATCTCGAGGGCTTTCAGGAAACGCCCGAGCGGCCCGTCGAGCCCCCACCGATCCGACAGCGCGACCACCGCGGCGGGGTCGCGGGGCGCCTCGGGGATCGCATCGTCGTAGGCCGGTAGCGGCAGGTCGCACACCACCCGGCTCACCGCCGGAGCCACCGCCAGGTAGTCACGCCCGGCCTCGAGCTTGGCCCGCGCACCCGCCGGGAAACCGTCCTGCACCCCGCTGTCGAGGGCCACGAGGATCTGCTCCACGCTGCCGAAGCGGCTGACCAGGGCCGCAGCCGTCTTTTCCCCGACGCCCTTCACCCCGGGCAGCCCGTCGCTGGGATCGCCCCGCAGCACGGCGAACTCGGCGTAGGCCCACCCAGGGATGCCGTGCTTCGCGGTGACGGCACTTTCGTCGTACGGCTTCATCTTCTCGACGGTGTAGAGGACGCGGACCGGGCCGCTGTCGCGCACCAGCTGGAGCAGGTCACGGTCGCCGGTGACGATGTCGACGGCGCCGGGCTCGCGCGTGGCGAGGGTGCCTATCACGTCGTCCGCCTCGAAGCCCTCCGCCCCCGCGACCGGAATGCCCAGCGCCTCCAGCAGCTCGAGGATCACCGCGACCTGACCCGCGAGCTCGGGCGGCTCCGCCTCGGCGCCCCCCTCGATGGTCCGGTGCAGCTTGTACGACGGAACGGCCGCCACCCGGAAGGCCGGCCGCCAATCGAGGTCGACGGTCGCCACCAGCCTTGCCGGTGCGGTGTCCTTCACCACTCGGGCGACCAAGTCGAGGAAGCCGCGGACCGCGTTGACCGGCTCGCCCTGCGGGCTGCGCATGCTGTCGGGCACGCCGTGGAACGCGCGATACCAGAGGGCGGGGGAGTCGAGGAGCATCAGCTGACCGGGCACCACACCACCCTCTCATCTGCGACGGTAGGTTCGAGCAGACCATGAGCACCTCTGGAGCGCCTGCCCTGCCCGTCGTCCGCGATCTGCCCACGCCCGAGGCGGAGGCGCTGCTGGCGCTGACCCGCGAGCTGGTGGAGGGCGAGATCCTCCCGCGGGTCAGCGATCTGGAGGCCCGCGCGGAGTTTCCGCGAGAGATCTTCCGCACCCTCGGCAAGGCCGGCCTGCTCGGGCTGGCCTACCCGGAGGAGCACGGCGGTGGCGGGCAGCCGTACGAGGTCTACCTTCAGGTGCTCGAGGAACTGGGTCGCGGTTGGGCCGGGCTGGCCGTCGGGGTGAGCGTGCACACCCTGTCGTGCTTCCCGGTGGCCCAGTGGGGCTCGGCGGAGCAGAAGGCCCGTTTCCTGCCCGACATGCTCAGCGGTGACCTGCTCGGTGCCTACTGCCTGTCGGAGGCGCACAGCGGCTCGGACGCCGCCGCCTTGTCGACCCGGGCGGTGCGCGAGGGCGACGACTATGTGGTCAACGGGGCGAAGGCCTGGGTGACCCATGGCGGGCATGCCGACTTCTACAACCTGATGGTCCGCACCGGCGGTGAAGGCCCGGCCGGGATCTCCTGCCTGCTCGCCGCCGCGGACACGCCGGGGCTGCTGCCCCAGGCGCCGGAGAAGAAGATGGGCATGCGGTCCTCGCACACCGCGACCATCGTCCTGGACGGTGCCCGGGTGCCCGCCGACCGGCTCATCGCGGGGGAGGGGGACGGCTTCAAGATCGCCATGAGCGCGCTCGACGGCGGTCGCCTCGGCATCGCCGCCGTCGCCGTCGGCCTGTCCCAGGCCGCGCTCGAGCTCGCGGTCTCCTACGCCCGTGAGCGCAAGCAGTTCGGTCAGGCGATCGCGGAGTTCCAGGGGGTGTCGTTCACCCTGGCCGACATGGCCACCTCGGTCGAGGCGGCCCGGGCCCTTTACCTGGCGGCGGCGCGGCTCAAGGATGCGGGCAAGCCCTACGGGCCGCAGGCCTCGATGGCCAAGCTCTTCGCCACCGACACCGCGATGCGCGTCGCCACCGACGCCGTCCAGGTGCTCGGCGGCGCCGGCTATGTCGAGGACTTCGCCGCTGAACGCTATTTCCGGGAGGCCAAGATCATGCAGATCTTCGAAGGAACCAACCAGATTCAACGGCTGGTCATCGGCCGCTCACTGACGCGCCCATGAGCGACCTCGACGCCGTCGACCTCACCCTGCTCCGCCTGCTCGTCGACGACGGACGCCGCTCCTACACCGACCTGGCCAAGGACACCGGCCTGTCGACCTCCGCGGTGCACCAGAGGGTGCGCCGGCTGGAGCAGCGAGGTGCGATCACCGGGTACGGCGCACAGGTGGACCAGATCGCGGCCGGGGCGCCGATGACAGCTTTCGTCTCCATCAAGCCGATCGACCCGGCCGCCCCGGACGACGCACCCGACCGGCTCAAGCACCTGCCCCAGATCGAGGCCTGCCACAGCGTCGCCGGCGAGGAGAGCTACATCCTGAAGGTGCGGGTCCCCGGGCCCGGCGACCTCGAGATCCTCCTGCAGGAGATCCGGGCCGCCGCGCAGGTGTCGACCCGCACGACCGTGGTGCTCAGCACCCCGTGGGAGGGCCGCGCGCACGTCTTCGGCTGACCGTTGGCGCGCCACGCCACAGGCCGATCGCCTATCTGACAGGGTGAACGGCGTGGATCTCGTCGCATCGCTGGCTGCCGGACAGGGCTGGCCCACCCTGCCGCCGTACGACGGTCCCCTGGCCGGCACGAAGGTGCTCGACCTGTCCCGGGTGCTCGCCGGTCCCTACTGCTGCATGGTGCTCGCCGACCTCGGGGCCGACGTGCTCAAGATCGAGCGGCCGGTCCTGGGCGACGACACCCGGCACTGGGGGCCGCCGTTCCACGGCGACGACGCGGCCTACTTCTTCAGCGTCAACCGGGACCGGCGCTCGGTCGCACTCGACCTCAGCACGGCGGCCGGGCAGGCCGTGGTCGCCCGGCTGGTCGAGGCCGCCGACGTGGTCGTCGAGAACTTCCTGCCCCGCCACCTGCGTTCCCTCGGCCTGGAAGTGCTGCGGGACAGGGGATCTGCGGTGTGGGTCTCGGTCAGAGGAGCGGGAGGTGACGGCCCGGACGGCGACAAGCCGGGTTATGACGTCATGGCGCAGGCACGGAGCGGGCTGATGTCGGTCACCGGCACTACCGAGCCGACCAAGGTCGGCGTGGCGGTCGCTGACGTCGTCACCGGCTTGTATGCCGCCGTCGGCGCAGTCGCCGGTCTGGCCAGCCGCAAGCCCCTGCACGTCGAGGTTGGCCTGCTCGAGGCCGCGGTCTCGATGCTGGTCAACCAGGCGAGCAACGCCCTCGTCGGCGGCGTCGTGCCCAGACCGGCGGGCAACGCCCACCCCAACATCGTTCCCTACGGCCCGCTGGCCTGCGCCGACACCGCACTGGTCCTCGGGGCCGGCAACGACGCCCAGTTCCTCAACCTGTGCAGGGCTCTCGAGCTCGTGCCACGGGAGGGCTGGTCCACCAACGCCGGTCGGGTCGCGGACCGTGACGCGGTAATGGGCGCCCTCGAGGCCCGCACCCGGACGAGGGTCGCGAGGGAATGGGTCGAGATCCTCGACGGGCAGGGCATTCCCTGTGCGCCGGTGCAGGACCTTGGGCAGCTGGCCAGCGACCCGCAGCTCGTCGCGACCGGTCAGCTCCAAAGCGTGCCGCACCCGAAGGGTGCCGTCACGGTCGTCGGTTCGCCGTACCGGCTGGACGGCCGCAGGCCGCGGGTGCACGACGCACCGCCCCTGCTGGGGCAACACACAACGGAAGTCCTTGCTGCGCTGGGACTCTCCACCGAACAGATCGAGGAGGTCACTGGTGCCGACAGGCGGTGAGGCGCTCGTCGCAGGACTGCGCGAGCTCGGGGTCGAGGTGGCTTTCGGGCTGCCCGGCGTGCACAACCTGGCGGCCTGGAAGGGCTTCCCCGACAGCGGCGTGCGGCTGGTCGGTGTCCGGCACGAGCAGACCACCGGCTACGCCGCCGACGGCTATGCCCGAGCCACCGGCCGGCTCGGGGTCGCCATCACGACGACCGGTCCGGGTGCCGCCAACGTGGTGACGGCCATCGGTGAGGCCTGGTCGTGCCACTCGCCGGTGCTCGTCATCGCCACCGACATCCCCAGCACCGTAAGGGTTCCGGGCCATTTCCGCGGCGTGCTCCACGAGACGACCGACCAGGCCTCGTTCTTCCGACCCATCACCAAAGCCCAGGTCCGCGTCGAGCGGGGCGAGGACCTGCACGATGTCGTGGTCCGCGCCGGGCGGTTGGCGATGCTGCACCCCCGCCGTCCTGTGTACGTCGAGATCCCCACCGACTTCCTGTCGGCCGAGGTTCCCGTGCCCGTGCCGGAGACACACGTGCCCCCGACCCGGGGCTTCCTGTCCGACCGTGTTCCCTTCCCGCATCCCTTCGAGCGCCCCCTCGTCTGGGCCGGTGGGGGAGCGACGGCCTCGAACGCCGGTCCACTGGTCGAGGACCTGTGCCGCCGACTCGGGGCACCACTGCTCACGTCCTACGGCGGCCGCGGCCTCTTGCCCCCGGACCACCCGCATCTCGTGCCGCTGCCGCCCCATGTCAAGGAGGCCGGCGACCTCTGGGATGCCGCGGACCTCGTTGTCGTGGTCGGCAGCGACCTCGACGCCATGAACACCCAGGGGTTCCGGCAGCCGACGCCGCCCTGGGTCGTCACCGTCGACCTCGCGCACCCCGTCAACCTCGAGCCCGACGTACACGTGCCGCTCGAGGCGGTCGCGGGGATCACGGTGCTCCTCGAGCACCTGCCCGCGGAGGACCGGACCCCGTGGTTCACCAGGCCGGCGGGACGCGAGCTCTATGGCGGGCCGGAGACCGCTTTCCTCGACGCCTTCGAGTCGGGCCTGTCGGAGGACACCGTGGTGGTCGCCGACATGTGCGTCCCCGGTTATTGGTTCGCCGGTTTCGGCCGGGTCGGGAAGCCCCGCGGGCTGGCGTATCCGGTCGGCTGGGGAACCCTGGGCTTCGGCTTCCCCGCCGGGCTCGGGGCGGCGCTGTCCGGTCGTCCGGCCGTGGCCCTCGTCGGGGACGGCGGGTTCCTGTTCGCCTGTGGGGACCTGGCCACCGCGGCACAGGAGCAGATCCCGCTGACCACCGTCCTCGTGGACGACGGTGGCTACGGGATGCTGGCCCACGACTTCACCCGGCACGGGGACCAGCCGCTGGGCTGTGACCTGGAGCCACCGGACTTCGTCGCCCTCGCCCGGGCGTTCCGGATCGAGGCCCGCGAGGTCACCGTCGCGGAGCTCGGATCGGCTGTGGCGCAAGGGATCGCGAGCGGCAACCCGTCCTTGCTGGTCGTCAAGGCGTCCTACACCCCGCCGCCCAACACCAGCCCCCGGTGGTACCGCTCCACCTGACGTGCCGCGTGCGGGTTGCCGCTCCCGGTCCGCTTACGTCTGCTCTGCTGGCCATGTCGGCCGCCTGGCCGAGCAGACGTAACGCAGGGGAGGGGGCGTCCCTCACGGCCAAGCTCCTTACGTCTGCTCTGCTGGCCATGTCGGCCGCCTGGCCGAGCAGACGTAACGCGGGGGTGGGGGCGTCCGGCGGGGGATCTACCGGCGGGGAGCTACCGGCGGGGAGCTAAAGGTGGGGCGCTAGAGGCGGAAGCCGAGGTCGGCGGTGGAGACCTCGGTGTCCATCTGGGCCTTCTGGAGCTTGCCGGCGTAGTCCCAGTTCATCGACTGCCAGCGGGTGAACTGGTCGAGGACCCAGATCCCGCTCTGCCGGGAACCGTTGCCGCTCTTGCCGTTGCCGCCGAAGGGCAGGTGGGCCTCCGCGCCGGAGGTGGAGTTGTTGACCGACAGCATCCCGGCGCTGACCCGCGAACGGAACCGGAAGGCGGAGGCCGCCGAGGCGGTGTAGATCGCGGAGGAGAGGCCGTAGCCGTGGCCGTTGGCGAGCTCGACCGCCTCGTCGAAGGTGGAGAAGCGCATCACCGCCACCATCGGCCCGAAGGTCTCGTTCTGGTAGATCGCGTCCGCGGCGGTGACGCCGGTGACGATCGTCGGGTGGGCGTAGACGCCGGCGTCGGGGTCACCGACGAAACCGGCCCGCGGGTTGGCGGAGGTGATCCGGCCGGTGCCGGTGGACCCGTGCACCTGGTGGTGCGGCTGCACCTCGCCGAGCCACTTCTCGAAGCCCTGCAGGAAACGCTCGGACAGCATCGGGCCGTAGAGCACATCGCCTGCCGGGTCGCCGATCACGGCGCTCTCGACGCGGGCGACGAACTTCGACAGGAAAGCGTCATAGACGTCGTCGTGGACGATCGCGACCCCGAGGGAGGTGCAGCGCTGACCTGCGGTGCCGAAGCCGCTGAAGAGCGCACCCTCGGCGGCGAGGTCCAGATCCGCGTCGGGCATGACCACGAGCGGGTTCTTCCCGCCGAGCTCGAGGCAGGGGGTCTGCAGGTGCCGGCCACAGAGCGCGCCGATCTCGGCTCCGACCTCGGAGGAGCCGGTGAACCCGACCTTCTGCACGAGGCCCTGCTCGAGGGCGAGCGAGAGACCCTCGAAGGTGGTGGGGCCGTCGGCGTGGACGGTGTTCAGCACACCGGACGGGACGCCGCCGGCCAGGAAGAGCCGGGTCAGCGCGTCACCGAGGGCGGCGCTGTAGTCGGCCGGCTTCCAGACGACGGCGTTGCCGCACAGCAGCGCCGGCACGATGTACCAGGACGGGACCGCGACGGGGAAGTTGCCGGCGGTGATGATCGCGGCGACGCCGACCGGGACCCGGAAGGTGAACAGCTGCTTGTCCCGCATCTCCGACGGCACCGTCTGGCCGTAGAGCCGACGTCCTTCGCCGAGGAAGAAGTCGCAGGTGTCGACGATCTCCTGCACCTCGCCGAGGGCTTCGGCGCGCGGCTTGCCGACCTCACGCACGATCAGGTCGGCGAGGGCGGCTGCGTTGGCCTCGACGAGCCGTCCGACCTGGGCGATGACCCGGCCGCGGACGGGAGCGGGGGTGTCGGCCCAGGCCCGCTGGGCGGACGAGGCGACCCGGAAGGCGTCGAGGAGCTGACCGGCGGAGGCCAGGGAGATCTCGGCCACCACCTCGTCGACGCGGGCGGGGTTGATCGAGGTGAAGGTGCCGGCCTCGCCGGTCACGGACTGGCCGCCGATGAGGGACGTGATCACGAGGAGAGCTCCAGCTTCGAGAGGATGCGGTCGAGGGCGGCGACGCCGGCCTCGAGCTCGGATTCGGTGACGGTCAGGGCGGGACGGAACCGGACGCTGCGCGTGCCACAACCGAGCAGCAGCACGTGCTCCTGGTTCTGCAGGGCAGCGAGCACGAGGTCCCGAGATCCCTTGTCCGGTAGGGAGAACGCACACATCAGACCACG
This sequence comes from Frankiales bacterium, assembly GCA_031416735.1. Classification (GTDB taxonomy): domain Bacteria; phylum Actinomycetota; class Actinomycetes; order Mycobacteriales; family SCTD01; genus RYN-111. The sequence goes on along the minus strand of JANOTZ010000295.1, from coordinate 10,357 downwards.
ACCGCGGACGTCGGTGACCGTGGGCTGCCGCTCCGCGAGGCCACGCAGCAGCATGAAGAGGTGCTCCCCGACGACGGCCGCTCGGTCGATCAGCCGGTCGGTCTCGATGACCTCCAGAATGCGCCGGGCGCGGACCATGTCGACCAGCGACCCGCCCCAGGTGGAGTTGATCCGCGAGCTGACCCGGAAGACGTTGTCGGGGACCTCGTCCACCCGGCCGCCGGCCATCACGCCGCAGACCTGGGTCTTCTTGCCGAAGGCGACGACGTCGGGCTGCACGCCGAGCTGCTGGAACGCCCAGGCGGTGCCGGTCATGCCACAGCCGGTCTGCACCTCGTCGAGGACGAACAGCGAGTCGAACTCGTGGCACAGGGCCTGCATGGCCTGCAGGAACTGGGGACGGAAGTGATGGTCCCCGCCCTCACCCTGGATCGGCTCCATGATGAAGCAGGCGATGTCGTGGGGGAACTGCTCGAAGGCCGCCCTGGCCGCTGCCAACGTCTCGTTCTCCCGGGCGGCCATGTCGGCGCCGGGCACGAGGTAGGGGGAGGGGATCCGGGGCCAGCCGAACTGGGGGAACCGGGCGACCTTGACCGGGTCGGTGTTGGTGAGGGACAGCGTGTAGCCGCTGCGGCCGTGGAAGGCCTCCCGCAGGTGCAGCACCTTGGTGCCGAGGGCCGGGTCGAGGCCGTGGGACTCGTTCCACCGGGACTTCCAGTCGAAGGCGACCTTCAGCGCGTTTTCGACGGCGAGGGCACCGCCCTCCACGAAGAACAGGTGCGGCAGCCCAGGGTCGCCCAGCACCCGGGCGAAGGTGTCGACGAACTGGGCCATCGGCACGGTGTAGACGTCTGAATTGCTCGGTTTGTTGCGGGCCGCCTCGAGCAGGTCGGCGGTGAACTCCGGGTCGTCGACCAGGGCCGGGTGGTTCATCCCGAGGGCACTGGAGGCGAAGAACGTGAACAGGTCGAGGTAGGCCGTGCCGTCCCGGGCGTCGATGAGGGTGGCGCCCCGGGAAGCCGCGAGGTCGAGCACCATGTCGAGGCCGTCGACGAGCAGGTGCTGGCCGAGCCTGGCGTGGACGTCGGCAGGCGCGACTCGCGCCGAAGTGATAGCGGTCATGTTCCCAGAGTAGACGTGGTTCTTCCGGCTCGCGACCTTCCGCACCGGAGATCTCACGGTCGAAGGCGACACGGCCGTAGGGTCGCGAGGGTGACCACCACCCTGTACCGCCGCGGCCGCGTCCGCAGTCCCGCGGACCCGTTCGCCACCGCCCTGCTCGTCGACGGCGGCACCGTGGCCTGGGTGGGTCAGGAAGCCGCCGCCGACGCGCTGACGGCCGACGTGACGGTCGACCTCGAGGACGCCTGGGTGGCGCCGGCGTTCGTCGATGCGCACGTCCACGCCACCTCGACCGGCCTGGCCCTGACCGGGCTCGACCTCACCGACGCCACCTCGCTCGCACACGCCCTGCGGTTGCTCGAGGACCACTGCCGCCGGACCCGCGGCGCTGTGGTGCTCGGGACCGGCTGGGACGACTCCCGCTGGCCGGAGGGCCGCCCGCCGACCGCCGCCGAGCTCGACCGGGCGTCCTACGGCGGGGTGGTCTACCTCTCCCGCACCGACGTGCACTCCGCGGTGGTGAGCAGCGCGCTGCTCGCCGCCTGCCCCGAGGCCCGCGGCCTGCTCGGCTTCGCGGGCGACGGTCTGGTCAAGCAGGATGCCCACCACGTTGTACGGCGGACAGCTCAGGAGTCCCTCTCACCGGCCCAGCTCCGAGGGGCCCAGCGGGCCATGCTCGATCGGGCTGCCTCCCTCGGGATCGCCTGCATCCACGAGTGCGGTGGGCCCTACATCAGCAGCGAGGACGACTTCACCGGGCTGCTCGCGATCGAGCACGGCGTCGAGCGGATCGGTTACTGGGGCGAGCTCGGTGCCATCGACAAGGTCCGCGACCTCGGTGCCGTCGGCGCGGCCGGCGACCTGTTCGTGGACGGCTCGCTCGGGAGCCGGACGGCCTGCGTCACCGGCCCCTACCTGTCCAGCGGCGCCAACCCCGGCACCAACAGCGCCGGCACCAGCGCCGGCACCAACGCGGGAGACGGCACGGGTGCGGACAACCGCGGCCATGCCTACCTCGACGCCGACCAGGTCGCCGAGCACGTCGTGGCCTGCACCCGCGCCGGGATCCAGGCCGGTTTCCACGCCATCGGCGACGCCGCCCTGCAGGCGGTCGCCGACGGGCTCCGCGAGGCGGCGGGTGTGGTCGGGATCGAGGCGCTCCGGGCCGCCCGGCCGCGCGTCGAGCATGCCGAGATGGTCACCGCGGAGCAGATCGCGGTGTTTGCCGCCCATGGCGTGGTGGCGAGCGTCCAGTCGGTGTTCGACGCCCGTTGGGGCGGTGCGGACGGCGCCTACGCCGAGCGCCTCGGGGTGGAGCGCGCGCTGGCCATGAACCCCTTCGCCGCCCTCGCCGCGGCGGGGGTAGCCCTGGCGCTGGGGTCCGACAGCCCGGTCACGCCGCTGGACCCGTGGGGGACCGTGCGAGCGGCGGTCCGGCACCGGACGCCGGGGAGCGGAATCACCGCCCGGGCCGCCTTCGCGGCCCACACCCGCGGTGGGTGGCGCGCGGCCCGGCGCGACGAGGAGGGCGAGCTCGTGCCAGGCGCCCCCGCGACGTTCGCGGTGTGGCAGGTCGAGGGCGAACTGGTGGTCCAGACGCCGGCCGATGCGGTCGCCGGCTGGTCCACCGACCCACGCTCCGGCCTCTCCGGCCTCCCCGATGTGGACGGCCCCGACCCGGTCTGCCGTGCGACCGTCGTACAGGGCGTCAAGGCTTTTTGACCACGTCGCACGAGGTATGTCAAGCACCGAAGGGAGCAATTTCTGCTTACCCTGCGTGACCAGCGGAAACACTGACCATTCGGACAGCCTTGGGCGTGTTGACAGCCTTCCCTTACCGGTCGGTAGGGTCGCAACCGCAAGTCACGGACAGCCCGCCGCAACCGGTTGTCCCAAGCCCCCGCTACGGAGTCCGGCCCCCCGGAAGTCCAGCCGTAGGTGGAGCGTGGGGCGCCGGAGATCCTGGGACGGTGGCGGGTCCAGGGGGTGGTACGAACCCGGGCAAGGGCCCGGTGGTCCAGTAGACAACGGCGCGATGGCTGCACCCAGCCGCCACCGCGTCGGTCCGAAGGCGCCACCGGGCCCCCTGCTCGTCCCCCGACCCCTCGAGGGTCATCTAAGGTCGTGGTGTGCGCAGACCCAGCGACCCGGCCAGGCTGGCCGTCGCACTCCTGTCTGGCCTGCTGCTGGATCTCGCCTTCCCGCCCCACGACCTGTGGTGGCTCGCCCCGATCAGCGTCGGGCTGCTGACCGCCACCGTCCGCGGGCAGAGCACCCGGCGGGGCGCCCTGCTCGGGTTGCTCCACGGCCTCGGCTTCTTCGTGCCCCTCCTTGTCTGGGCCGGCACCATCGCCGGACCCGCGGCCTGGCTCGCCCTGGCACTGATGGAGGCCGGGTTCCTCGCGCTGCTCGGTGCTGCGCTGGCAGCCGTCACCCGACTGCCGGCCTGGCCGTTGTGGGCCGCCTGCCTGTGGGTCGGCGAGGAGGCGCTGCGCAGCAACGCGCCGTTCGGCGGCTTCCCGTGGGGCCGGCTGGCGTTCAGCCAGGGGGACTCGCCGCTGACCCCGCTCGCGGCCCTCGGTGGGGCGCCGCTGGTCACCCTCGGGGTCGCCGCCATCGGCGTGGCCCTGGTCACCCGTCCTCGACCCGCTGCCCTCCTCGGGCCTGCACTGGTCGGCGCCGCGCTGCTCACCCCGGTACCCACCGGGGGGCCCACCGCCGCGGTCGCGGTCATCCAGGGCAACGTGCCGCGCCTCGGGCTACCGCGTGCCGACCAGCAGTCGGCCGTCCTCGCGAACCACGTGCAGGCCACCAGGGCGCTCGCTTCCGCCGTACGCGCTGGAACTGCTGATCGTCCCGACCTGGTGATCTGGCCCGAGAACGCCTCCGACCTCGACCCCTACACCGACCCGGAGGCGCGGGCGGCGATCGACGAGGCCGTCCGCGACATCGGCGTGCCGGTGCTGGTGGGGGCCGTCACCGACGGGCCGGGGCGGTTCGTGAGCAACCGGGGCATCGTGTGGGACCCGGTGACGGGCGCGGGGGAGAGCTATGTCAAGCGGCATCCCGTGCCGTTCGGGGAGTACATGCCGGCCCGGTCGCTGTTCCGGCTGATCACCAAGAAGGTCGACCTGGTGCCGAGCGACTTCGCCCGCGGCGACCGGCCCGGGGTGCTGGACGTCGGACCGGTCCGGATCGGCGACGTCATCTGCTTCGAGGTGGCCTATGACGGACTGGTGCGTGACGTCGTGACCGGAGGGGGCAGGCTCTTGGTCGTGCAGACCAACAATGCGACGTTCGGCCGCAGCGGGGAGACCACCCAGCAGCTCGCCATGGGACGGCTCCGGGCCGTCGAACACGGCCGCTCCGTGGTGGTGGCCGCCACCAGCGGCGTCTCCGCGGTGATCCGTCCCGACGGCAGCCTGCAGCACCTGACCCGGCTGTTCACCCGCGACGTCACGGTGCAGCAGGTCACCCTGCGGGAGGGCCGCACGCTGGCCACCCGGCTCGGTGGCTGGCCGGAGCTGCTCCTCTCGCTGATCGCCCTGGGCGCGCTCGCCGTGGGGGTACGGCGATGAGCCTCGGATCCGTCCTCGTCATCGTGCCGACCTTCAACGAGATCGAGAACCTGCAGATCATCGCGGACCGCCTCCACGCGGCTGTCCCGGACGCCCACCTGCTCGTCGTGGACGACAACAGCCCGGACGGCACCGGCCAGCTCGCCGATGAGCTGGCCGCCGCGGGGGAGTGGGTGCACGTCCTGCACCGCACCGGCAAGCTGGGGCTGGGGGCGGCGTACATCGCGGGCTTCGCCTGGGCGCGGGAGAACTCCTATGACGTGGTCGTGGAGATGGACGCGGACGGGTCACACGCCCCGGAGCAGCTCCCACGGCTGCTGGCCGCCCTCGAGCACGCCGACCTGGTCCTGGGGAGCCGTTGGGTCGACGGGGGACAGGTCGTCAACTGGCCCAAGTCGCGCGAGCTGCTCAGCCGCGGCGGCAACGCCTACACCCGGATGGCCCTGGGGTTGCCGCTGCGCGACGCGACCGGCGGTTATCGGGCCTACCGGCGACCGGTGCTGGACGTGCTGCTGGCCAACACGGTGCACTCGCAGGGGTACTGCTTCCAGGTGGACCTCGCCTGGCAGCTCTGGAAGGCCGGTTACCGGGTCGTCGAGGTCCCCATCACGTTCGTCGAGCGGGAGCGTGGTGAGTCCAAGATGAGCCGGGCCATCGTGGCCGAGGCGCTCTGGCGGGTCACCGTGTGGGGCTTCACCAGCCGTCGCTCGCGCGGGCGCAAGCCCCCCCGGAGGTAGTCCGTGCCGCTGCTCCTGCTGCTCGCGTTCGTGATCGTCCCGGTCGTCGAGATCTACGTCCTCATCCAGGTCGGCCAGCTCATCGGGGTGGTGCCGACGATCCTGCTGCTGCTCGCGGACGCTTTCCTGGGCACCTGGCTGTTCAAGCGGGAGGGGAGCAAGGCCTGGCGGGCGCTCAACGAGGCGATCGCGGCCCACCGGGTGCCTGCCAAGGAGGTCGCCGACGGCGCGCTGGTGGTGCTGGGCGGTGCGTTCCTGCTCACCCCCGGGTTCGTCACGGACGTGGTGGGGGTGCTGTGTCTGCTCCCGCCGACCCGGGCGGTGCTCCGCCGGTTGCTGGTGGGGGTGGTGTCTACGCGACTGCTGGGACCGGTCGGCCCGGTGGTGAAGCGGGCCCGCGCCCGTTCGACCCGGGTGGTGGACGGTCAGGTGGTCGACAGCTCTGTGGTGGACGGTCAGGTGGTGGACGGTCAGGTGGTCGACCCTGTGGTCGAGGACGGGCGGGGCCAGGGCCAGCCGCCCAGGGCATAGCGGCGGCCGCGCCCCGGGGTCGAGAACACGGCCGTCTGTGGTGCGGTCGAAAAGATCAGGCGCTCTGCTTACGAGCCTTCGCTGCGTCGGCCTTCAGCTGGGCCTTCACCTGCCCCTGGTGCTCGTGCAGGACGGCCAGGCGCTCGGCCAGGACCTCCTCGAGCTCGGCGATGCTGCGGCGCTCGAGCAGCATGTCCCAGTGGGTGCGGATGTGCTTGGTGGCCTTGGCCTCGGGGGCCGTGCCGTCGCGCTGGATCCCGATCCCGCCACACACCCGGCATTCCCAGGTGAAGGGGATGTCGGCCTCGGCCGCGAACGGGATGGACGTCTCATGACCACGGGGGCAGTCATAGATCGTCAGGGCGCGAGGAGCGAACTCGGTGTGCCGATCGCTCTCATAGCTCACCGAACCGAGGCGGCTGCCTCGTAGCACGCGGTCACTCATGGGGGCCTCCGAAAGCTGTTGTCACAGGGTCCAACGACGGAAAGCCTGCAAGGATTCCCTAGGTCACCGACAGTTACCGACAGTTATCGAGGAGCCGAGGCCTTCATGCTTGCCCAGTTGTGCACTCCCCGCAGCCTGGCCACCGCACGCGCTGCGGTCGGTGTGATCATGCTCACCCGGCCCGGCCTGCTCCCTGCGGTCCTGGGGGTGGACCGGGCGACCCGGGAGCGGATGAGCTGGGCCCTGCAGATGCTCGGCGCCCGCGAGGTCGCGCTCGGCGCCGGGGCGCTGCTGGCGCGGAAGGAACCTCGGCTCTGGTACACCGCCGGCCTGCTCAGCGACGCGGCGGACGCCGTGGCGGTCACCAGCGCCCTGCGGTCCGGTCGGGTGAGCGCACCGGCCGGTGCGGCCCTGGTCGCGATCGCGGCGGGCGCCGCCGGCATCCAGGCGGACGCCCTCCGACGCTGAGCCACCGCCGTACCTTCAGGTGGTTGTTCCACCCCGGCCTGACCGGGTCGATCCACCACTTGGCCCGCCGAGGAGCGCCCTGCTCAGGTTTTTCGGGCTCGGTGCCGAAGAACCCAACATCATGCGTCCCACCAGTCCCAGCAGGCACTCTGCCCCCCGCAGGGAACACCCGTTCCTGCGCAGCCTCAGCGTCCTCGCCTGCTGCCTCGGCCTGGCCGTCGTGTCGCTGGCCGCGACCGGAGGGAGCCGCAGTTCTGACGTGGGCGAGGCGGTCGTCAAGGCGGCGGCCGAGCAGCTCGGCGACACCTACACCTGGGGCGGGTCCGGACCGGACACCTGGGACTGCAGCGGCCTCACTTCCACGCTGTGGCGTGAGGTCGGGGGAGTGAAGGACATCCCGCGGGTCTCCCGCCAGCAGCATGCCTGGGCCGTCCCGCTCCCGGCGGAGCAGGCCGAGCCCGGCGACCTGGTGTTCTTCGGCGACCCCGTGAGCCACGTGGCCCTCGTCGAGAAGCGCACCACCCACAACAACGGTACGACGGTCACGATGCTCGACGCCTCGTCGTCCCGCAACGGTGTCATCCGGCGCAACGCCTGGAACAGTGGCGTGGTCCGCTACGGCCGGGTACCCCGCAAGGGGATGACCCCGGTGCGACCCTGGGCCGCCCCGAGCGCCACCCCTTCACCGACGCCGACCGCCACGCAGACGGCCACGGCGAACGCCCGACCCAATCCGCAGTCTCAGCCCAAGCCGTCAGCCAAGCCGCAGCCCGAGCCGCAGTCTCAGCCCAAGCCGTCAGCCAAGCCGCAGCCCGAGCCGCAGTCCAGCCCGCCGGCGACCACGGCCAGCACCCCCCGGGTCAGCAAGGGCGTGCTCGCCGGCCTGCCGAAGACGCAGCGGACGCCGAGCTCGCCGGTCGCCCTGAAGGCCGTGAAGCTGGCGCAGGCTGCGGTCGGCAACACCACCCTCACCGACGTCGCCCTGGTCGGCAACGTCTGGCGCCGGGCCGGTGGGGCCACGCTGCCCAGCAGCCGCAACGGCCTGAACGCGGCCGCCCACCGGGTGCCGCTCAGCGACGCCCGCGCGGGCGATCTCATCGTCTACGCCGCACCGGGCGCGCACGTCGGCGTCTACGTCGGCGGCACGCTGATGGTCGACGCCTCCCGTTCGCTCGGGAAGGTCGTGCTGCGACAGGTCTGGGACGCCCCCGGCGTACAGGTCCTGCGCCTCACCCGCTGACTGCTCACACGTGGGGCAGGCACTCCCCTTCTCTCCCCCACACCGGTTCGCCGATAATCGACATTATGTCAACTCAGGGTTTTCGGACCCCCTCTCCTGTGCGGCGGCAGCTCGCCGTACAGCGTGCCGGTGCCCCGCTCGTCGGTGGAAGGTGTGAGGATGCTCCTCTCGGCACGAATCAGGGGGGAAAATGGCAGACGGCAGCCCGAAGCGCGGACCGCTGGTGGTCGCGGCGATCGTGGGCATCGGCCTGGTCATCGCCGTGAAGTCCTTCAGCGGCGGTGACAGCGGCCCCAAGGTGGCCGACGACAAGCCCGGCCGTGACAGCAAGTGCACCGTCGTGCACCTCACCGCGTCGTCGGAGAAGGCCGCGCTGCTCAAGCAGATCGCCCAGGACTGGAACGGCACCAAGGTCGATGGCACCTGCGCCGAGGTCGAGGTGGCGAGCAAGGCCAGCGGTGGCGCAGCGGACGCGCTGGCCCGCGGCTGGGACGACGCGGTCGACGGGGTGCGCCCCGACGTCTGGTCCCCCGCCGCCAGCTCGTGGACCGGGCTCCTCCGACAGAAGACCTCGGTGGCCGACAAGCCCGACCTGATCGGGCCCGACAAGCTGCCGAAGATCGCCAACTCTCCCCTGGTCATCGCGATGCCCAAGCCGCTCGCGACCGCCCTCGGCTGGCCGGGCAAGGCGCTGGGCTGGGGCGATGTGCTCAAGCTCGCCCAGGACCCGAAGGGCTGGGCCAGCATCAACCAGCCGTACGGCCCGTTCACCCTGGGCAAGACCAACCCCAACTTCTCCACCTCCGGCCTCAACGCCACCATCGGCACCTACGTTGCGGCGACCGGCACGTCGAGCGACCTCACCTTGACCAACCTGGCCGACCGCAAGGTGCAGGCCTACGCGCAGGCCGTCGAGCAGGCCGTCGTGCACTACGGCGACACGACACTGACCTTCCTGTCCAACCTGCAGAAGGCCGACGACCGCGGACTGGGGCTGCAGTACATCAGCGCGGTGACGCTCGAGGAGAAGTCGGTCTGGGACTACAACCAGGGCAACCCGACCGGCGATCCGGCGACCCTCGGCAAGCACGCGAAGCCCAAGATCCCGCTGGTCGCGATCTACCCCAAGGAGGGGACTCTGCTGTCGGACTCCCCGTACGCGATCCTGCGGGCCCCTTGGGTCGACGACCAGGTGAAGAAGGCCGCCGAGGCGTTCCTCACCTACGTCCAGGACGACAAGGCGCAGGACCGGTTCGCCAAGGCCGCGTTCCGCGGGTTCGACAACAAGCCGGTCCCAGCGATCAGCCGCGAGTTCGGCCTGCTCCCCTCGGAGCCCAAGGTGATCCTCAACCCGCCCTCTCCCCCGGTGCTGGCGAAGGTGCAGGCGCTGTGGAACGAGCAGCGCAAGGGCGCGCGGGTCCTGCTCATCATCGACACCTCGGGCTCGATGTCGGACGCGGCCGGCAACGGCCAGACCAAGCTCGAGCTCGCGAAGTCCGCTGCCCTGCGGGCACTGGACCAGTTCGGACCACGGGACGACGTGGCGCTATGGCAGTTCTCGACACCCGGCGGCAGCCGCACCGAACCCTATGAGGAACTGGTGCCGTTCACCCCCATCACGCAGGGAAAAGCCTTGCTACGTCAGCGAATCAGCGCTCTCACCCCGCAAGGCGGGACGGCGTTGTACGCCACGGCGAGGCGCGCCTTCCGGGTGATGTCCGGCCTTGCGTCGACCGACCGCATCAACGCCGTCGTGCTCCTGACCGACGGCCGCAACGAATACCCACCGGACACCGACGTGCAGAGCCTCTACCGGCAGCTCGCCCCGGAGGACACCGCCAAGGCGGTGCGCTTCTTCCCGATCGCCTACGGCGGTGACGCCGATCTGCCCACCCTGCAGAAGGTGGCCGAGGCCTCCCGTGGGGCGGCCTACGACGCGTCGGACCCGGCGTCGATCGACAAGGTCTTCACCGCCGTGCTGTCCAACTTCTGACCTGATGGGACGACTTCGCCGCGAGCTCTCCGATCCCTGGGGGATCCTGTTGGCCGGGGTCGTCGGGGGTGTCGCGGGAGTGCTCCCCGGGACCGGGTTGCTGATCGGCGCCGGTGTCGCCGCAGTCGTGTACGGCGTCAAGGTGGCCGCCGGAGCCCTGGTGGGCTCAGGCACCGACGAGCCGCCGCGGGCGCCCGCTCCCCCACGACCGGCCATGGGAAGCCCGGCCGCGTTCTGGCTCGG
>JANOTZ010000294.1:0-10343 GCA_031416735.1 Frankiales bacterium | reverse complement strand
TTGGTGGCCAGCATCAGGCCACCGACGAGCTGGGACGCGGCGTTGACGCGCACCAACTGCTCCGGGGACGAGAGCCCTGCGTTGCGGGCAGCCTCGACGCGGGGGCCAGGTTCGCGCAGAGTCTCTACACCCCCACCGAGGAACACGCTGGCCAGCAATGGGCGGGCGAGGCGACGGGTCGGGCTCACGGTGTCCTCCAAGGTCTGATAGCGAACTGCTACCCGGCAACGGGGCTGTTCACGCGTCCCGGTCGAGAGCCGCGGGGGTGGCCGGGGCCGGTTGCGGTTGGAGCGGGGTGCTCGCCGAAACGTACAGTCCGGTCGCCAGCTGGCGAATGGCCTGAGGGGCACCCTTGCGTTGATAGCGCTGGACCGCTTCCCGCAACAGCGGCTGCCCGGCGCCTGTCCCACCGACGAGCTCGTGCACCTCAGCGGCATCGGCCAAGACGTCGCCCTGGGAAATCAGCTCGTCGGTCGTCGCCACCAGCCGTACCGCTTCAGCGGACAGCTGCAAGGCCTGTTCGGCGCGGCCCTCGAGGGCGTCCAGCTTGGCCTGTACCGACCGCCACCGGACCTGGCTGATGACGTCGGAGTCGGCGGCGGTGCTGCGCGACAGGGCTACCGCGCCGGCCGCACCGTCGGGGTCCTCGCAACGCCAGCAGGCTTCGGCGAGCAGAGCCGCCAACGTCGAGGAGAAGGCCCGGTCGCCCATCGCCATCAGACCGTCGCACGCCGCCCGCAGCTCCACAGCAGCCCGATCCGGATGGCCCGCCAGCATTTCCACGGGGCCACTCATGAAAGCCGTTGCCAGCGAGGACAGCTCACGTCCGAGGTCTCGGAACGCCTGCTTCACGGTGACCATGAGGGCTCGCCCCGCGTCCGGATCTCCTTGTAACGCAAGGGTTCCCGCGAGTCGGGCCTCCACGCTGGCCCGGTGGGAAGGGCTGATGTCCCGGCGCTGCAGCATCTCCTCGAGGTGCGACCGGGTCTCGTCCAGCGGCATCGGGCCGTGGAACATGCTCCCCACCTGCAGGCTCTCCGCGAGCTCGGTCAGCCGTCGGTCACCGGCCCGATGGGCATGCTCCAGCGCCTTCCCGAGAGGGACCTGCATGGCTGCCCACTGCACGCGGTACTGCAGTTCGGAGGCCTGCAACTGGTAGGCCAGCGCAAGACCCCGATCGTCGTGGGTCTGCTCCAACGCCGGGATCACCTCATCGACCAGGGAGGTCAGCTCGGTATAGGCCCGCTCAGGCTCCGTCATGCGCAACAGGTCCACCTTGGCGAGCCGGGCATGGGCCCCGGCCTGGTGCAGGCCCAGGGCATCCGCCCGGACCAACGCCTCGTCGAGAACCTGCCCTGCCCGCGCCAAGTCGCCCGAGAGGAGCAGCGCCCGCGCCAGATCCGGCAGCAGCACCAGCCGACGGAGCTCGTCCGGGGCCATCAAACCGGAGGCCCGGTCGAGCAGGTCGGCCGCAGCGGTGAGGTCGCCAGTAAGGGCCCGCACCCCCGCCGCCGCGAGTTGGGACGCCGCCTGCTCGGCGAGCCCGGCGCTGCGATCAGGGTCGGAGCGCCGCAGCAGCCGACTCGCCTGCTCCAGGTGGAAGCCCGCACCGGCGCTGGCGCCGTCCGCAACCAGGACCAGACCACGCAACGCGTGGATGTCCGCCCGACCTTGACGGGTCAGACCGGCTGAGGCGCTGTCCCGCACGAGCTCACTGGCAAAAACCCAACAGTTGTCCTGCATCTCGAGCAGGTCCCGACGAGCCAGTTCTTCCAGCTCCCGTTCAAGGTCGGGGCTGCTGTCCCAGAGGGGTTCCAGGTCGGCGATCAGCCCCCGCGAGCCGACGATCGCAGCCCGCTCCAGAACCTGTCGCGTCTCCCGAGGCAGCCGGTCGAGGCGGGCGGTGAGGACCGCACTGACCGAGGGCGCCCCGTCCCCGATCCCCTCAGCCCACGCTTGCGCCAGCTGGGCGAGGAACAGCGGATTCCCACCGGCCGAGAACAGCAGCCGCTCGGCCCCGTCGGGGTTGTCGGGGATGAGCTGATGGGCAAGCTGACGGGCCTCCTCCTCCGGCAGCGGCCGCAGACTCAGCCCCACGACATGCCGGACCCCCCGACCCCAGTCCGGCCGCAGCTCCAGGAGCTCCGGCCGACCGGTGGTGATCACGACGACCGGGGCGCCCTCCACTCGCCGTACCACGGTGTGGAGCAGGTCCAGGAGCGGTTCGCCTGCCAGGTGCACGTCCTCGAGGACGACGACGAGCGGGCGGTCCTTGGCGATGGTGGTGAGCACCCGCACCACCGCCCACGCGAGGTCGGCGCCACCGACGGGGAGCTCCCGCCCGCCCAGCAGGCAACCCAGCGTCGGGAGGACCGGTTCCAGCTCCGGCCGGGTGCTCACGAGCGACGCCAGCACGGTCTCGGCGGTCGCGTCCAGAGCCACCCCGGCAGCATCGTGGAGCACCTCGATGAGGGCCGACCAGGCCGGCCGATCGCCGTACCCGCGGCAGGTTCCGGACAACGTGGTCACCGCGGAGGACTGCTCGCGGAGGACCTCGCGGACGAGCCGCGACTTGCCGGTGCCGGCCTCGCCGAGCAGCCAGACGAGTTGCGCGAGGCCGGTCGTCAGGGTCCGGTCGAGAGCCGCGATGAGTAGCCGGCGTTCGGCCTCGCGCCCGACGAACGGACCGCGCGGGCTCGCCGGTGCCGGTGCCTCCAAACCCCACAGGGGTACGACGGGAAGCAGCCCGACCCGGCCTCGCAGCGTGACGTCGCGGGACGGCCCGAGGCGCGCGCCCGGGCCGAGCAACCGAACGGTGGCCGGGCCGAGCAGTACCTCACCGGGATCGGCCAGCTGCTGCAGCCGGGCGGCGACGACGACGGCATCACCGACGGCCAGCTCCTGATCGGCCGAGCCGTTGCCGGTAAAGACCTCGCCGGTGTTGATGCCGACCGCCAGCCGCGGACCGCCTGACGGCAGGGACTGCAGGGCCAGCCCCGCAGCGGCCGCGCGGCGGGCATCGTCGTCCCGCGCCGACGGGACACCGAACACGGCCATGACCGCATCGCCGGCGTGCCGCTCCACCGTGCCGCCGTGCTGCTCGAGCACCCGACGCAGTCTGTCGTGGAAGGCCGCTGCCAGCCGTACCCCGGACTCGAGATCGGGGGCGGTGACGGGCGGGGCGTCGGCGAACAGCACGGTGACGGTCTTGCGAAGACCGGGACCGGCGCTGCCCAGGGTGGTACCGCAGACTCCGCAGAACCGCGCCCCAGTCCGGGCGCGTGCACCGCAGCTGTGACACCCCATCTCGTTGCCTCACCCCCGGGATCTCGTTGCTCTGGAGGCTAGAGCGGCTCCGACATCCGCACTAGGGTGTTTTGAGGCGATTCGAAAGGTTTTCGCGAGCATGGAAAGCACCGCCACGCGCGCTGACGTGATGGCTGCGCTGTGCCAAGTCGAGCTTTTTGCCGGGCTCGACGAGCGGACCCTGCAACAGATCGCGTCGGTCGCCCGACGGCGGGAGTTTGATCGCGGCGAGCTGCTGTTTGCCGAGGGGGACGTCGCGGATGCACTGCTGATCCTGGTGTCCGGGTCGGTGACGGTCTTCCGCTCCTCGCCCAACGGGGGGCGCGCCGCGCTTCACATCCTCGAGCCGCCGGACGTTCTCGGGGAGATCGCGCTGCTCGACGGCGCGCCCCGCTCCGCCTCGGTGGAGGCGACGGTGCCGACCCGGGTGCTGTCGTTGTCGCGCGCGGAGTTCCTCACGGTGCTCCGGGAACAGCCGACGGTGCTCGAACCGCTCCTGTGGCAGCTCGGCGCGATGGTCCGGCGGCTCACCGAGCAGGCCGCCGACCACGTGCTCCTCGACCTCACCGGCCGCGTCGCGAAGGTGCTGATCCGGCTCGCCACCCCTGGCTCACCCCCGACGATGACCATCACCCAGGGTCGGCTCGCCGAGATGAGCGGCGGCACCCGGCAGAGCGTCAACCAGGTGCTCGGGGGCTTTGCCCAACGCGGCCTCGTGCACCTCGACGGTCGGCGGGTGCTGTTGATCGACGTCCCCGGTCTTCTCCGTCGCGCGCACCTTCCCGTCGGCACGGGGGTCGGCGGTCCGGTGCACCGCGCCGTCTCCCACCCGCGTTCCTGAGCATCCTCGGGGCGTGCTCTTTCACAGTGGCGCGGTAGCTCGGTCAGGCCGGCAGGCGCTGGTCGCCCGCTCTCCTCGGCGCCGGGGGCACGATGGCCGGTCGGTGGCTGCGCACGGTGTCCCGCCCGGCGTCCTTGGCGGCGTAGAGCGCGAGGTCGGCGAACGCGAGCGCCTCGCGCAGGCGGTGCGGGTCCATCGGCCCGCTGGCAAAGACCCCGAAGGAAGCGGTCACCTCGAGGCAGTCGAGGGGCCTGGCGGCTAGGGCGGTGCGCATCCGCTCCGCGACGTGCAGCGCCTCCGTCACGTCCGACCCCGGCAGCAGCAGACAGAACTCCTCGCCACCGAACCGGCCGAGCAGGTCGGTCGGACGAAGCACTCCCGCGAACGCGTCCGCGCAGCTGCGCAGCACCTCGTCTCCCATTAGGTGCCCGTGTCGGTCGTTCACTGCCTTGAAGTGGTCCAGGTCGATCAGCACCACGCTGAACGCGATCTCCTTGGCCAGCAGGGCTTCCGCCCTCGCCTGCCAGGCGTGCAACTGCAGCAGCCCGGTCTTCGCGTCGGTGTCGGCGGCCTTCCGCAGAGGCGCGTGCAGCAGCGCCCGTTGCAAGACCGCGTACGACGGAAGCAGCGCCAAGACCAGCGCCGGCGTGGCGGTCCACACCACCGCAACGACCGTCGCCTGGCAGAGCACCGCGAACTCGGCGGTGTAGAACGAGCGCGACCGGAGCTGCTCCTTCAGCCACTTCTCATCGACGGGCTCACCGCTGATCGCACACAGCCCGAACGCCCCGGCCTCGACCAGCAGGAAGACTCCGGCGGCCGCGGCCAGAGCCAGCAGGACCTCCGGGCCCGGGTCGCGCAACGACGGCGCCAGTGGCTGGGCCGCTGCAGCGGCCAGGATCACGATGGCTCCCGAGCCCACCCACTTGAACAGGGGGACGCGCATCCCACGCCACCGCGCGTAGGCGTAGACGGGGACGATGACGAGGGCGGCGAGCGAGCCGCCACAGAGGAGTACGGCGGCGAACGGCCACGCCGACAGGCCCTTGTGCGGGCGTTGTGCCGCGACCAGGCCTCCCTCGGCCCGCCGACCCAGCTCGATGTCGACGGCGGCGAGCAACGGCAGCGCAGCGAGAACCGCGAGCTCGCTCCTGGTGAGCACCGGGCTGCGCAGGGAGACCGCTCCGGCCGCGAGGACCAGGACGGAGATGCTGGCGCGCAACGCCCAGGTCGCCGACAGGAACGTGGCCGAAATCGTGCCTTGCCGACGCCGGTCGCTCACCCGGTCCCCTTTCGCCCCCGCAGCGTCCTCCACGCAACTGTCCCTGCGCATGACGAATTCGGGTGGTCTGTCGCGGCTAGCGTTGCTGACTATGCAGCACTCAGCCGATGCGGTCGTCGTCGGTGCCGGAGTCATCGGCGCCTCCATCGCGCTGGAGCTGGCCCGTGACGGACTGCGGGTGCTGGTGGTCGACCGGGCTTCCGGACCGGGCCAGGGATCGACGAGTGCGTCGAGCGCCATCGTCCGCTTCAACTACTCGACCTTCGACGGGGTTGCCACCGCCTGGGAGAGCAAGCACTGCTGGGAGCGCTGGTCGGCGCACCTCGGGCTCACCTCCGGCCTGGCCCGGTTCCACCGGGTCGGGTTGGCGATGCTCGATGTCGACCTCGCCCCGGTCGGACGCCAGACGCAGCTCTTCGACCGGTGCGGGATTCCGTGGGAACACTGGGATCCCGCGTCCCTCATGACAGCTTTGCCGGGGATCTCGGCGGACCGCTGCTGGCCACCCCGACGACTCGACGACCCGTCCTTCGGTGAGGCGTCGGGGACGCTCGGGGCGCTCTGGACCCCCGACGCGGGATACGTCGACGACCCGGCCCTGGCTGCGGTAAACCTCGCGGAGGCGGCGCGGGTGCGTGGCGTCCGGTTCCTGTACGGCCAGCCGGTAGTTGCTGTCGACTCCGGCGTGACCCTCGCCGACGGGACCCGGGTGCGGGCGCCCGTGGTCGTCAACGCCGCCGGGCCGTGGTCCTCCCGGCTCAACGCCCTGGCCGGTGTCGGCGCCGACTGGACGGTCACGACCCGGCCGCTCCGGCAGGAGGTGCACCAGGTGCCCGCCTCCCCGGTGGACGTGGTGGTCGCGGACCTCGACCTCGGCACGTACGCGCGGCCGGTCCCCGGCGGGGCGCTGCTGCTCGGCGGGACCGAGCCGGAGTGCGATGACCTGCAGTGGCTCGACGACCCCGACGCGGCCTCACCGCATCCGACGTCCACGGTGTGGGAGGCGCAGACCACCAGGGTGGCCCGCCGGTTCCCGGACCTGGGCATTCCGTCAGCACCCAAGGGGCTGGCCGGCGTCTACGACGTGACCGAGGACTGGACGCCGATCTATGACCGGACCGAGCGTCCCGGCTTCTTCGTGGCGATCGGGACGAGCGGCAACCAGTTCAAGAACGCTCCGCTGGCCGGCCGGTTCCTCGCCGCCCTGCTGCGGGGCGAGAGCTCCGTCGTCGGTGAGCACACCGGCTTGACGATCGACCTCGCGGCGTTCAGCCGCCTCCGCCCGCGCAACGCCGCCTCCACCGGCACGGTGATGGGCTGACCGCACGCCGGCGGGTCACCTCGTCAGAGGGCGTTGACGCGGGCGGCCAGAGCGGTGTCCTTGGCGGTGATGGCGTTGCCGGCGTCGTGGGTGTTGACGGCCAACGTGACGGTGCGCCAACGGATGTCGATGTCGGGGTGGTGGTCGAGCTCCTCGGCGACCACCGCGACCCGCTGGACGAAGGCGACGGCCTCGAGGAAGGTCGACAGCTCCTTGCGGAGCGTGAGCTTGCCGGCTTCGACGTACCAGCCCTGCAGGGTCGACAGGGCGGTGGTCAGCTCGGCGTCGGTGAGCGGCTCGCGGCTCACGCGGCGGCCTTGAGGGCCGCGACGCTGTCGTCGTCGCAGGCGTCCCAGAAGGTGCCGACGACGTCCTCGACCTGCGCGAAGGAGGAGGCGACGTAGAGCAGGTCCTGGTAGACGGTGATGTCGTAGTCGGTGGTGCCCATCGCGACCAGGTCGAGCGGCTTGAGGGTCATGCCGCGGAACTCCTCGATCTCCCCGGGGCTGGACAAGATCCCGGCGCCGAAGGCCCGCAGCTCCGGCCCTTCCTGGAGCACCCCGAACTCCAGGGTGAACCAGAACACCTTGCTGACGAACTCCAGCGCCTCCTTCGTCTCGAGCCGGCGGGCCGCCCGGCCGGCCGAGGCGTAGAGCGCGGCATAGCGGTCGTTGGCGAGGGTGTTGCCGTGGCCGACCACCTCGTGGAGCACGTCGGGCTCCGGGGTGTAGAGCGGAACGGAGTGGTGCCGGACGTACTGGGTGGACCAGAAACGGGCGTCTGCAAGGGATCCGTAGAAATCGCGGAGGGGGACGAGCCCGGCAGCCGGCTGGTAGCGGAAGCCGGTGAGAGGCTCGAGCAGGTCGCTGACCTCCTCGAGCTGCGGGACCCGGTCGGTCGGCAGTCCGAGCCGGCTCTTGCCCTCGAGGAACTCGGCGCAGGCATAGGTGCGGTGCTTGTCCTCGAGCGCCTCGCAGACGACCCGCCAGACCTCGTGCTCGTCGTCGGTGTACGGCGCGACGGGCGCGGGCTCGCCGGGCTGCCAGTGGGCGGCCAGCGTCGCGAGGCTGTCGCGGCGCTCGCGGTAGACCGGGTCGGCGAAGCCGGGGTGGCCGTCACCGAGCTGCACGTGCAGGGCACCGTCACCCTCATCGACGACGGGGGCGAAGTACTGCGCTTCTTTGAACATGGCCTCAGCCTAGGAGTTGCGCCACCCGGTACGGCACCTCGTTGGTCAGGCTGATGACCGTCGAGGTCCGGCTGACGAGCTGGCTGGAGGTGATCGCGTCGAGGACCCGCTGCAGGTCGCCGTGGTCGCGCGCCACGATCCGGCAGAGCACGTCGCCCTGCCCGCTGGTGGTGTGTGCCTCCAGCACCTCCGGGATGGAACGCAGGTGCTCGGTGACCTGGCGGACCCCACCGCCCTGGTGCACCTCCAGGGTGGCGAACGCGGTCACCGCGAACCCCAGCCCCGCCGGGTCGACGGTCGGGCGCCAGTCGCGCAGGACCCCGTCCCGTTCGAGCCGGGCCAGGCGGGCCTGGGCGGTGCCCCGGGCGATGCCGAGGCGCCGCGACGTCTCGAGCACCCCGAGCCGCGGCTCCGCCAGCACGAGCTGGAGCAGGGACCGGTCGAGGGCGTCGAGAGTGGACATGATGACCAGTCTGACAGGGGTTGCACTGGTCTGTGTGTACAACGTGACCAGCGAGCAAGGGCCGACTTGCGCAGAGGACACTCCGGAAGCGATCGTCATACCTATGACAGACCAGGAATTCCCGCTCGAGGGCTGGGACCACGTCCGCTTCGTGGTCGGCAACGCCCGCCAGGCCGCCCACTTCTACGCCAGCGCTTTCGGCATGACGCTGACCGCCTACCGCGGTCCGGAGACCGGCTCGCGTGAGCACGCCGAGTACCTCCTGGAGAGCGGCGGCGCGAAGTTCCTCATCACCGCTCCCGTCGTGGCCGGCACCGCCGACGGGGAGCACCACCGCCTGCACGGCGACGGCGTCGTCGACGTCGCGCTGCGCGTCTCCGACGTGGAGCTCGCCTACTCCCTCGCCCTGTCGCGTGGCGCGACCGGGCTGCAGGAGCCGACCGTCACCGAGGACGAGTTCGGCAAGGTCATCACCGCCGCGATTTCGACGTACGGCGAGACCCGCCACACCCTGGTGCAGCGCCAGGACTACAGCGGGCCGTTCCTGCCCGGCTTCGTCGCCCGTACGCCCCTGGTGAGCCCGCCGGACAAGCGCCTGTTCCAGGCCATCGACCACGTCGTCGGCAACGTCGAGTTCGGCAAGATGGACACCTGGGTGGCCTTCTACAACAAGGTCATGGGCTTCGTGAACATGAAGGAGTTCGTGGGCGACGACATCGCCACTGAATACTCCGCGCTGATGAGCAAGGTCGTCAGCGACGGCTCGTTCAAGGTGAAGTTCCCCCTCAACGAGCCGGCGGTCGGCAAGAAGAAGTCGCAGATCGACGAGTACCTCGAGTTCTACGGCGGCCCGGGCGTGCAGCACATCGCCTTGGCCACCAACGACATCGTGCGCGCGGTCCGCGAGATGCGGTCCCGCGGCATCGAGTTCCTCGACGCCCCCGACAGCTACTACGACGAGCTCGGCAGCTGGGTCGGCGACACCCGGGTCCCGCTGGAGGACCTGCGCGAGCTGAAGATCCTCGCCGACCGCGACGAGGACGGCTATCTGCTGCAGATCTTCACCAAGCCGGTGCAGGACCGGCCGACGGTGTTCTTCGAGCTCATCGAGCGGCACGGCTCGCTCGGCTTCGGGAAGGGCAACTTCAAGGCGCTCTTCGAGGCGATCGAGCGCGAGCAGGAGCGGAGGGGCAACCTCTAGTGCCGCACTACCGGTCCGTCGGCCTCGTCCCCCGGAAGCGGCACACCCAGTTCCGTCAGCCCGACGGCCGGTTGTACTCCGAGGAGCTGATGGGGGAGGAGGGCTTCTCCTCCGACAGCGCGCTGCTCTATCACCGCGAGATGCCGACCCGGATCGTGCGGGCCACCGTCGAAGGCCACGACGCCGGTGGTCTCGCGCCTCAAGAACCCTTGCTGCCCAGACATTTCCGCACCCAGGACCTCACCCCCGGCGGTGACCTGGTCACCGGCAAGACCCTGTTCATGGGTAACAGCTCGGTGCGCCTGTCGTGGGCCGCCGCTGTTTCGGACTCACCGCTCTATCGCGACTCCGACGGCGATCTCCTTGTCTACGTCGAGTCCGGATCCGGCATCCTCGAGTCGGTCTTCGGGTCCCTGCCCTTCGGCTACGGCGACTACCTCGTGGTCCCCGCCGGCACCACCCACCGCTGGGTGGTGACCGACGGGCCGGTGC
This sequence comes from Frankiales bacterium, assembly GCA_031416735.1. GTDB lineage: Bacteria > Actinomycetota > Actinomycetes > Mycobacteriales > SCTD01 > RYN-111. The sequence goes on along the minus strand of JANOTZ010000294.1, from coordinate 248 downwards.
GCGCCCTGGTCGTGGAGGCCCGCGGCCACGTCACCCCGCCGTCGCGCTATCTGTCCGCGCAGGGTCAGCTGCTGGAGCACGCCCCCTACTGCGAGCGCGACTTCCGCGCCCCGGTCGAGCCCCTTCTCGTCGACGCCGGCGAGACCGACGTCCTGGTACGACGTCGCGGCGTCCTGACCCGCTACACCTACCCGTCGCACCCGTTCGACGTGGTCGGTTGGGACGGGTGTCTGTACCCGCACGCCTTC
>JANOTZ010000293.1:0-11512 GCA_031416735.1 Frankiales bacterium | reverse complement strand
CGATGCTCCTGGCGACCATCGCCCGACTGTACTTTGGCGCTCAGCGCCCCGGAACGCCTCAGCGAGTGTCGTGCGCGTCGGGGACACAGTGCGCAAGCCGTGGCTGGCGACGACGGACCTCACTGTCGCTTTCATGCGCTCGCTGCGTGACCGGGGCATCGACCTCCCCGAACCGCATGGGTGTGACGACCAGGGTCGGCTCGTCCTTGAGTACGTGGCGGGCGACCTCGTTCCGCTGATGCCCAGAGTGGTGCGCTGCACCTTGGTATCGTGTAGCGATACGCGATACGGTGTCGGGTGTGATCGTCAGCTTCCGGCACAAGGGTCTGGAGCGCCTCTATCGCGACAGTTCGAAGAAGGGTGTGCAAGCGGCCCACGTCACGAAGCTGCTGCGCATCCTGTCGGCGCTGGACGTGGCGCAAGCCCCTGACGACCCGGCGATCCCGTCGTTTCGGACACACCCGTTGAAGGGTGATCTGGCGGGGCATTGGTCGATGTGGGTGAGCGGAAACTGGCGGGTCACCTTCAGGTTCGTCGAGAACGATGTCGAACTTGGACCTACCACTGAACAGGAGGTGAGGATTGTGGTGATGAAGAACCCGGTGCACCCCGGCGCGGTTCTGCGCGAGGACGTGTTGGCCGACCTCGGCCTGGGGGTGAGTGAGGCCGCGTCGCGGCTGGGGATCTCGCGTGTGGCGTTGAGCAGGGTCCTGCACGAGCATGCACGTATCAGCCCGAACCTGGCGGTGCGGCTGGAGGAGGCCGGGGTGGGGACCGCGCGCGCTTGGCTGGCGATGCAGTCAGCCCACGACCTGGCCGCTGAACGGGCTTCCGGGTCGCCGAAAGTTCGCCGCCTGAACGACGGCGCCTGACAATCGCACTCTTCTGTCACTGGCCGTGTGGTTACTGGCCGTGTGGTTAAGGGTCTGCCCCCTAATCGGTTCGCTTCGGATGGCTCAGGTCGACCTTGGTGATCCAGATCGTTCGGGATTCCTTGTCCGGGCAGTACCAGAGCCGCCCTGCGGTGGTGAGCTCCTGCTGCCACTGGGGCAAGATCTTCTCCCCGACTTTCCTCGTCGCCAGTTCGGCTTTGAGCTGACCCGTTCTGCGCGGATTCGCCGAGCGGTCGAGCGGCCGGTTCCTCAATCGTTCGCGCTCGACGGCCATGAGCTCTGGCTCGGCCGGCGCCGCGTTGTCCCAATGCTTGCGGGCCTGCTCCGACGCTGGCCTGATGGTCCATACCGGCGACTGCGGGTCGTCACTTCTCTGAGCCGCGAGCTCGGGGGTCGCGGCGCGCGCGGGCGGACGGCTTCGGCGGGTTCCGCTCGATCTGCCTTTGCCCTTGTCTGGGCTCACAGTTCGATGTGCGCCAGGGGCGCTGTCAGCGGTGCGATGAGTTCCCCGCGCAGGTCCTCATCGGCCCAGGCCCGAGCGGTCTGACGCCACTCGTAGGTGAGCTGTTCGACAGGCTCGGGCCCGGTGGCGTCCATCGCCTCGAGCACCCGGACGTACTCCCAGACGAACTGCTCCTGGGCAGTCGCGCTCAGCGCCGCAAGCCACGCGAGATCGCCGTACAACACGGGATCGCGAACCTCAACAGGCATGGAGAGCAGGCGCAGGACACGCAAGGCATTGCGCATCCCGGCGAGTTCGTACCGCGCACGTCCAGAACGGGCCGCCGGCTCGACCAGAATCGACTCTCCGTCCTTGTCGCGGATGATGGCGCCGCTGACTGTGCGGGCGGCGCTCAGGACGTCACGCGAACGACGCGCGAGGTCGGTTGCCTGAAACGTCGTGTCCGGCGCAATACTCACCTTGATACCTCCGACGCACGATCATCGGCCATGCCAAGCGAGGCGCGGGCGTGGCAACAACGGCTTGACCCAACACATCTCATCGGCGGGTTCGAGTTACGGTTCGAAGGGGGCAATCCGACGAGTCCACCCGCCGACCGTAGGCGGCGACACGAGGCACTGGAACGCACTCAGCTGCCGCGTTCCGCCCCTTGCCTCGCCCTGCGCCAGTGCGGTCATGGAAACCGGCACCGAAACCGGGGCCACCCTAAAGTAGGATGAAAGTATGGCGACGAAGCGCAAGGTGACCGTGACCATCGACGAGGACCTAGCGGAGGCCCTTGAACGAGCTGGGGGCGTGTCGGGCCAACTCAACCAAGCAGGCTGGGACTTGGTCGAGCGCCGCAGCCGCCTCGAGCGTCTGCGCTCCCTTCTGGATGCCCTTGATGCCGAGGATGGTCCGCTGTCCGACGATCCGGCTGAGGAGGACCGGCTTCGTCGGCTGCTGGGTGGCGCGGCGTGATCGTCGCCCTCGACTCAGAGGCGTTCAACTCGCTCGCTGGCTCTGACTCGATCACTAAGCAGCGCGTTCGTCGAATCCTTCGCACCGCCGAGAGGCTCGGCCGCGACGTCGCCGTCCCGTCCCTGGTGCTGGCGGAGTTGTACCGCGGCCGTGGCCGCAACCAGTTGGTTGACGCCTGCCTTGCCCGCGAAGACGCATCCCTGTCCACCCGGGACACCGACCGGGACTTCGCCCGCATCGTCGGAGCCGTACTCGCTGACGGCCAGGCCGGCTCGGAGATGATCGTGGACGCGCACGTCGTCGCCCTGGCGCTCGAGGCCGGCGGAGGAGTCGTCGTCACCGGTCATCCCGATGACCTCACCCGCCTGGCCGCCGGCTACCGCCATGTCGTCGTCGAGGCCGTCTGAAGGCGACGCCCACACTCATCTGCCGCAGGCCGTCACTCGACCGGCGGATGGCGGGCCTGTCGGCTGCGGCGCACACTCGTGGCATGGCGGCGCTCGACGCCTCTCTTGCACCGTCGCGTGATCTTGGTCAGGCGACGGTTGCTTATCTGTCCCGCTACCGGGGCACCTCGCGTGAGCACACCGAGTCCGACCTGAGGGTGTTCTTCGGCTGGTGCCAGGACCGGGAACTGGCGCCGCTGGGCGCCCAGCGCAACGACCTCGAGCTGTACCTGCGCTGGATGCAGGATGTCCGCCCGTTCAAGCCGTCCACCGTGTCCCGACGGCTGTCTGTCGTCGCCGGCTTCTACCGGACCTGCGTCATCGACGGTGTCCTGGAGCACTCCCCGGCCGAGTACGTCCGGCGTCCGACCGTTCCGCCGGAGTCACCCACGCTCGGGCTGACCCACGTGCAGTTCGAGGCCATGCTCACCGCCGCACGGCAATCGGGGAACCCGTTCGACTTCGCCCTGGTGTGTCTGCTGGGACTTCTTGGTCTGCGGATCTTCGAGACGGTCGGTGCGGACATCGACGACCTGGGTGAGGAGCACGGCCACCGCGTCCTGCGCGTGCGCGGCAAGGGCGGCAGGGTCGTGCTCGTTCCGCTGCCACCAGCCGCCACCCGAAGGCTGCGCGTGCTCGCCGCTGAGGCTGGCGTCCGGCTCCCGCGGATGCACCCACACATGCTGCGTCACACGTTCGTGACGACCATGCTCGACGCCGGCGTCGACCTGTGCGACGTGCAGATCGCCGCCCGGCACGCCGACCCGAGAACCACCATGCGCTACGACCGCGCACGCAAGAACCACGACCGCCACCCCAACTACATCCTCGCCGCCTACATGGCCTCCGGGACCTGATCGGCAGGGCTCCCCGCAGGGGCCTCCGTGGATCGACGACGCCCCTGGCCGAGATGGACGTCCCAGGTGAAGTAGGGAATCTGTAGGTACCTGAAGTACTTGACGTACCTGAGTTGGCGCAGGATTATCAGTGGCATGCACATCGCTCACATCGCCAGTGGCGCCTCGCATTTCGGCACGTTCACCGAGGCCCGCAAGCACTTGCGCTCTGTGCTGGACAGCGCGCATGCCGGGCGCGTCACGACGGTCCAGCGCGACGGAGAACGCTTCGCCGTCGTCGACGCGAACCGGCTCCTGAGCACGCTCATGCGGCTGCGGCCAGCCAACGCGGTCGTCGTCGCCGAGGGCGGCGGCTGGTCTGCCCTGCTCCCCGGCCTGCCCGTGCACGGCGACGGCCCCACGTTCGAGGAAGCCATCGACGACCTGCTCGATGCGCTGCGCGAGTACGCCGACGACTGGAACGCCCGCCTTCTCGACGCTCCCAACCACCGCGAGCACTGGGCCGTCGTTGAACTCACCCAGCTCGCCAGCGACGACGAACTCCGAGCGTGGCTCCTAGCGGCCGAGCCCACCGCGTGAGAGCCGCCTCCCGGCGTCAGCACAAGCAGTTCTGCGACATCGAGGGCTGGCACATCGTCCTCAACGCTCGCGGCAAGCCTGTCGGTCACCACATCACCTACGAGTTGCCCCTCGACGACGGCCGGGTACTGCGCACCCGCGTGTCTCGGCCAACGAACAACGACAGCTACGGCCCGAGCCTGTGGACGGCCATCCTGCGAGACCAGCTCGACGTCACTGAGGCGGCGTTCTGGGAGTGCGTTCGCGACCAGGTTCGGCCACCCAGACCCGCCGCCACCGTCGAACCCCCACCCACTGGACTGCCGGCGAGTTTGGTGCACCAGCTCAAGACAACGCTCGGGCTAAGCGACAGCGAGGTCGCCTCGATGGGCAAAGACGAGGCGGTCGCTCGGATGTCCGCGCACTGGTCAGAACCGCCCAGCTGACGAGGCCACCGGGGCCTGCGGCCGGGCAAGCAACGTCACGGACTATTACAGGAGATCTTCTTAGCTGGAGCTCATGTCCACGAAGCGCGAGTAGTGACCCTGGAACGCGACGGTGATGACGGCCGTCGGCCCGTTCCTGTGCTTGGCCACGATGAAGTCGGCCTCACCTGCACGGGGGCTCTCCTTCTCGTACGCGTCCTCGCGGTGCAGCAGCACGACCATGTCCGCATCCTGCTCGATGCTCCCCGATTCGCGAAGGTCGGACAGCATCGGCTTCTTGTCGGTGCGCTGCTCGGCGCCACGGTTGAGCTGGCTCATCGCGATGACCGGGACCTCGAGCTCCTTGGCCAGCAGCTTGAGGGCACGGGAGATCTCCGAGACCTCCTGCTGCCGCGACTCGGCCTTCTTGTTGCCGGTCATGAGCTGGAGGTAGTCGATGACGATGAGGCGGAGCCCGTTGCGCTGCTTGAGCCGCCGGGCCTTGGCGCGGATCTCCATCATCGTGAGGTTCGGGGAGTCATCGATGTAGAGCGGCGCCTCGGCGACCTCGCCCATCCGGCGGGCCAGTCGGGCCCAGTCGTCGTCGGTCATCGAGCCCGATCGCATGTGGTGCAGAGGGACCCGGGCCTCGGCCGACAGCAGACGCATGGTGATCTCGGTCTTGCTCATCTCGAGCGAGAAGATGCAGGAGGCCTGGCCGTTCTTGATCGACGCGCTCCGCGCGATATCGAGTCCCATCGTCGACTTCCCGAGACCAGGGCGACCGGCGATGACGATGAGCTGGCCGGGGTGCAGGCCGTTGGTGAGTGCGTCGAGGTCGGCGAAGCCGGTCGGGACGCCGGACATCATCCCGGCCCGGCCGCCGATCGCCTCGAGCTCGTCCATGGTCGGCTGCATGAGGTCCTCGAGGAGGGTGTAGTCCTCGGAGGTGCGCCGTTCGGTGACGTCGTAGATCGCCTGCTGCGCCCGGTCGACGATGTCATCGACCTCGTTGCCATCCGCGGAGTAGCCCAGCTGCACGATCCGGGTGCCGGCCTCGACGAGACGCCGCAGGATCGCCAGCTCCGCGACGATCTTCGCGTAGTAACCGGCGTTGGCCGCGGTCGGCACCGTCGACACCAGGGTGTGCAGGTAGGGGAGCCCACCGACCCGGCCGATGTCGCCGTTCTTGGTGAGCTCCGCGCCGACGGTGATCGCGTCGGCCGGCTCGCCCTTGCCGTAGAGGTCGATGATGACGTCGAAGATGATCTGGTGCGCCGGACGGTAGAAGTCCCCCGACCTGACCGCCTCGATGACGTCGGCGATCGCGTCCTTGTTGAGCAGCATGCCGCCGAGCACCGACTGCTCCGCCGCCACGTCCTGCGGAGGCGTCCGCTCGAACTCCGTCGGCTGCGGGGGTGGTGTCCGGTTGAGCTCGAGAACGCGCTCGCTCACCGCTGCACCCACCCCTTACGTCCGGCCCAGGACCCCTGCGCCACCGCCTTTCTAGTCGCAGAACGGATCGATGCCCGCATGTCCGGGGCAGCTTCCCCGGCCAGCTTGTGGAGGCAGCTGGGGGCGCGGTGTGGATGACACGGCGCGCCGCTGTGGATGATCTGGTGGAGCCCTGTGCAAGACCCCGGACGTTCCGGACGAATCAGGCCTGCGGCCTGCCCACACGGTTGTCCCCGGCCTGTGGAGAAACAAAGTCGGGGCATCAGCCCGCCTCGGCGAGCCGGACGGCCCCGGTGCTCAACAGGATCACGCAGCCGTCGCAGAGCCGGACCTCACGGGTGACGAAGAAGCTGCTCTCCGCACCGCACAGTGCGCAGGCCGGCCGGACACGCCGCAGTGGTTCCCGGGCGGGGTGGCGAGGGGCTCCGAGGCCGGTGCGGATCTGGTCGATCCAGGCCTGCCGGGACTCCTCACTGGCAGGCTGCTCGACCTGGGCCGAGCTGCTCGCGGCGTCGCGCTGCGCCTTCTCCTCCCGCCACCGGGCGTCGGGCGGGACCTGCCCCAGGAAGCCGCCGAGCAGGTCGACGACCTGCGAGTAGGGGTCCCTGCCGGCGGGCAGCGCACCGATGCGGGCGGCGAGCTGCCCGGCTCGCCAGCCCCGATCGAGCAGCTGCAGGACGAGGTCGCCGACCTCGTCGGTGTGCAGGCCCGCGGCCAGGGCGGACGGCAGCCCGCCGAAGACCGCCGCGTGGGTCGCGGCATCCAACCGGTGCTGAGGTGGTAGGTCGAACAGCTCCATGCCTCCAGCGGACCACGAACGTCCGACAGTCCGGGGGAGGCGTGTGGACAACCTCTACGGTGAACCCTCCCGAACCCAGGAGAATCCGATGCGCGCTGTCCAGGTCACCGCCCTCGACGGCCCCCAGGCCGTGCAGGTCGTCGAGCTGCCCGAGCCCGACGCCACCGGCAAGATCCTCATCGACGTGCACGTCGCCGGGGTCAACTTCCCGGACGTGCTGATGACCCGCGGCGCCTACCAGATGAAGCCTGACCTGCCGTTCGTCCCGGGCTCCGAGGTGGCCGGCGTGGTGCTGTCCGGTGCGGGCTTCGCGCCCGGCACCCGAGTGGCCGGCTTCTCAGTCCTGGGCGGGTACGCCGAGAGGGCCGCCGTCGACGCGGCACTGCTCTTCCCGCTGCCCGACCGGGTGTCGTTCGAAGCGGGCGCCGCGCTGCTCATGAACTACCTGACCGTCGACTTCGCCCTGGTCCGCCGCGGCCAGCTGCAAGCCGGGGAGACCGTCCTCGTCCAGGGCGCCGCGGGCGGCATCGGCGTCGCCGCGATCCAGCTCGCCAAGGTCCTCGGGGCCCGGGTCATCGCGGTCGTCTCCACCGACGCCAAGGCCGAGGTCGCCCGTCGGGCCGGTGCCGACGAGGTGGTCCAGGTCGACGGCTTCCTGGCCGCCGTGAAGGAGCTCACCGGCGGCCGCGGGGTCGACCAGGTGGTGGACCCCCTCGGCGGCGACCGCTTCACCGACAACCAGCGCTCGCTCGCCCAGGAAGGACGGCTGCTCGTCATCGGCTTCACCGGCGGGACCATCCCGGAGGTGAAGGTCAACCGGCTGCTGCTCAACAACGTCAGCGTCGTCGGCGTCGGCTGGGGTGCTTTCTGGATGCGCGACCCGGCCTACCTGCAGGAGCAGTGGGCCCGCCTGCTGCCCTCTCTGGAGGACGGCCGGCTCGAGCCGCTGGTCGGCAACACCTACCCGCTGGAGCAGGCCAGCGCGGCCCTGCTCGAGCTCGACGAGCGCCGGGCCCTCGCGAAGGTGCTCCTGAGCGCGAGGTGACCGCCGTACCCGCTTGCGATGGTTGGGCTGTTCTGCGGCTAGTGTCCAGATCGTGACGGAACCCCTGATCGAGATGCGCGCGGTGCACAAGCTCTTCGGCGACCTGCACGCCCTCGACAACGTCGACCTCGCCGTCCAGCCCGGCGAGGTCGTAGTGGTGATCGGGCCGTCCGGCTCCGGTAAATCGACACTGTGCCGATGCCTGAACCGGCTCGAGACCGTCGATGCCGGCGAGGTGATCTTCGAGGGCACGCCGCTGCCGCAGGAGGGCCGCGAGCTCGCCGCGGTCCGCGCCGACATCGGCATGGTGTTCCAGTCGTTCAACCTGTTCGCGCACATGACCGTGCTCGACAACGTGACCCTCGGTCCCATCAAGGTCCGCGGCCGTGGCCGCGCGGCTGCCGAGAAGGAAGCGCACGCCCTGCTCGAGCGGGTCGGCATCGGCGACAAGGCCACCTCCATGCCGGCCCAGCTGTCCGGCGGCCAGCAGCAGCGGGCCGCGATCGCCCGTGCCCTGGCGATGCAGCCCAAGCTGATGCTCTTCGACGAGCCCACCAGCGCGCTCGACCCGGAGTACGTCCGCGAAGTCCTCGATGTCATGAAGGACCTCGCCAAGGACGGCATGACGATGGTGGTGGTGACCCACGAGATGGGGTTCGCCCGGTCGGCAGCCACCCGGGTCGTCTTCATGGACCGCGGGAAGCTCGTCGAGGACGCCCCGCCGGACCAGTTCTTCGCCGCACCCGCCAGTCCGCGAGCCCGAGAGTTCCTGTCCGCCATCCTGTCGCACTAGCCCATGGAGACACCTGTGATCGTCCGCCCTCGCATCCTGCGCACCGCCGCCGGACTCGCCGCGCTCGCCTTCGCCGCCACCGGCTGTGGCAGCGACGACAGCACGGTCTCCACCGGCACCAAGCCGACGTTCGCCGCCGGCACCACCATGAAGGCCATCCAGGACAAGGGCGTCCTGAAGGTCGGCACCAAGTTCGACCAGCCGCTGTACGGCGAGAAGCAGCTCAGCGGTGACATCACCGGGTTCGACGTGGAGATCGCCAGGATCGTCGCCAAGGCGATCGGCGTGAAGGCCGAGTTCCAGGAGGCCGTGTCGAAGAACCGCGAGCCCTTCATCCAGAACGGCACCGTCGACATCGTCGTCGCGACCTACACGATCAGCGACAAGCGCAAGAAGGTTGTCTCCTTCGCCGGTCCCTATTACAAGACCGGTCAGTCGCTGCTCGTCGCCAAGGGCGACACGTCCATCACCGGCAAGGACACCCTGGCCGGCAAGCGGGTCTGCTCCGTGGAGGGCTCGACCCCGGCCGAGCGCATCGTGACCGAGGCCCCGAAGGCCAAGGTCACCCTGTTCGACAGCTACGGAAAGTGCGCAGAAGCCCTGAAGAACAAGCAGGTCGACGCCGTCACCACCGACGAGGCAATCCTGCTCGGCCTGGTCAGCAAGAGCCCCGAGGACTTCAAGGTCGTCGGCGAGCAGTTCTCCGAGGAGCCCTACGGCATCGGCGTGAAGAAGGACGACAAGGCGTTCCGCGACTTCATCAACGACGTCATCGAGAAGGCCTACGCCGACGGCAGCTGGAAGAAGGCGCTCGAGAGCACGGTCGGCAAGGTGCAGGACACGCTGCCCGAGCCGCCGGCCGTCAACCGCTACTAAGGCACGCTCGGTGTCGCTGTCGACCATCACGGACAACCTCGACCGCTACGCCGAGGGTTTCCTCGGGACGCTCAAGCTCACCGGTATCGGCGCGGGCACGGCCCTGGTTCTCGGGGTCGCGCTCGCGGCGATGCGGGTCTCCCCCGTCGGCTCTCTGCGGGCCGCCGGGCTGACCTACGTGGAGCTGTTCCGCAACTTCCCGCTGCCGGTCCTGGTGGTGCTCATGGCCTTCGGGCTGCCCAAGCTCGGGCCACCACTGCAGGGCTTCTCGTTCTTCACCTGGGGCGTCCTGGCGATCGGGATCTACCACGCCGCCTTCGTCTGTGAGGCGCTGCGGTCCGGCATCAACTCCGTCGGCGTCGGTCAGGGGGAGGCGGCCCGCTCCCTCGGCCTGACGTTCCGGCAGACGATGGGTCTGGTCGTGCTGCCACAGGCGTTCCGCACCGTCATCCCGCCGCTCGGCAACGTCCTCATCGCGTTGACCAAGAACACCTCGGTGGTCGCCCTGATCGACGTCACGGACATCACCAACATGACCGAGTTCATCATCAACGACACGGTCGACCCGCTGACGGCCATCGTCGGCAGCGCAGTCGCCTACCTCATCCTCACCCTGCCGACCGGGCTGCTGCTCGGTCGGCTCGAGCGCCGTCAGGCCTTCGCCCGATGACCGCCGCGATGAGCACGCCCGCCCACCTCCAGGTGGCAGCCCGATGAGCGCGCCGACGGGCCTGTCCGCCTTCGCCGACCCGCTCGGGCCGCGCGGTCGCCGCCGCGCCCTCATGGCCTCGGTCGTCGCCGGCATCGCGCTGCTCGGGCTGCTCTACCTCGTGGTTGCGAAGTTCGCCGAGCAGGGACAGCTCGACGGGGACCGCTGGAGCGAGCTGCTCTCCGCCGACGCCCGCGAGCTGTATGCCCGCGGCCTGCTCTCGACGCTGAAGGTCGCCGCGACCGCCGTGTTCGTCAGCGTCACGGTCGGTCTGCTCATGGCGCTGGGGAGGCTCTCGCCCTTCGCCCCCCTGCGTTGGCTGGCCGGCACCTACGTCGAGCTGTTCCGCGCGCTCCCGTCGCTGCTGCTCATCTTGTTCAGCTACTTCGGCCTGCCCAAGCTGATCGGCCAGGACGTCTCGCAGTACGCCGCCGTCGTCCTCGGACTCTCGCTCTACAACAGCGCGGTCTTCGCCGAGATCGTGCGCGCGGGCATCCTGTCGCTGCCCCGCGGACAGTCCGAGGCCGCCGTCGCCCTGGGCCTGCGCCGGTCGCAGGTCCAACGCCTGGTCGTGCTGCCCCAGGCCATCAGCCGGATGCTTCCCTCGCTCGTGGCCCAGGGCGTGGTGGTCCTGAAGGACACCTCCTACGGCTTCGTGATCGGCTACGAGGAGTTGCTCCGCACCGGCCAGAACGCCGGGGAGGTTACGGGAGATGTGCTCCAGGCCTACCTGATCGTCGCCGTCATCTACCTCACCGTCTGCCTCGCGCTGTCACGGGTAGCCCGCCGCCTCGAGGGCCGCACGGCCCGGCGCTACGGCCGCGCCCGCGCGCACAGCGCCGCCAAGGAGCTCGCAGTCACCTGACGTCCCCGGCCCCCGAGCTCGCAGTCACCTGACGTCCCCGGCCCCCGAGCTCGCAGTCACCTGACGTCCCCGGCCCCCGAGCTCGCAGGCAAGCGGCCGCGCGGGCTCGTGAGCCCCCAGCCGGTGAGGGCCCTTTCGCCGTACTCACCAGAGGCCTTCCCTTCCGGCCGCCGAAAGGGAAGGCCTCGAGGGGTATTCCCCTGAGCGTGGACAGCCGGTGGCAGCTCGGATAGCAGAAGGGAAGCCCTCGGCCAACGCGGCCAGACCGGTCGGACGGCGCGCCTCAAGGGCCGAACCGGCGGGACGGCCGGAGGCAGCGCGGCCACCGGACGGACGCGAGGGTGGCGACAGCGCGGCCAGACCGGGCG
>JANOTZ010000292.1:0-1914 GCA_031416735.1 Frankiales bacterium | reverse complement strand
TCGACTTCATGTGGGAGATCCTCGGCGAGGGGATGCTTGGCTACATCCTCCTGGTGGACTCCTCGCGCGAGGACTCACTCGAGGAGGCCGTTGGCATCCTCGCGGCCTTCCGCAAGATGGCCCGGGTGCCGTTCGTCGTGGCCCTCAACCGCTCCGCCGGGGTCAGCCCCGACGATGAGCAGCAGGTCCGCGACGTCCTCGGCCTCGACGACGAGGTCGCGGTCATCCCCTGCGACGCCACCGACCGCGAGTCCGTCAAGGCCGTGCTCCTGGCCCTGCTCTACTCCGTCGTCGACTCCATCGACGCAACCGCAGAGCCTGCACACGCCTGATGTGGCCCTTCCGCCGCAAGGTGGGCAAGCACGAGCTGGGTGCGGCCGTCACGGCCATCCCTTCGGTGCCCCTCGCGTCGGTCCTTTCCCCGTACGGCGCTCAGCCCGCGCCTCCGTTCCCCGCCCCGCCTCCCTCGGCGCCCCCTGCCGCGCCTGAGCCCGTCGCCTCCTCCGCGCCTGAGCTGGTCGCCCCTGCAGTTCCCGAGGCGACCGCTCCGGTCGCCCCGGCTGAGCCGGAGGCGGTCCTTCCGCCGTACGAGGCTCCGGTGGTGGCGGCGCCGCGGGTGGAGCTCGGGTTCCGGGACGGCTCGACTGCGTCGCTCGCACCCGGGTCGGAGCAGGCGAAGGCCCTGACCGACCTCGCCCAGGTCCTCACCCAGCGCGACTAGGTCGAGCTCGTCGCGTCGCGGTGACGCTCAACTCCGTTTTCACGCACCACTGGGCACACTTTTCCCGCGGGGCTGGGACGCGATGACTACGCCGAGGAACGACCCGGCCGCTGCACCAAGAAGTGTCGTGTGACATGCACCGGAACCCGGTGCATACTTGAGGTATGGCGAAGCGGTTGAGCGTGATCCTGGGTGAGGCCGATGAGCGACTTCTGGAGCCCTTTCTCACGGCCGGCACGGGCCCGCATTTGGCGCTCCAGCGTTGGGCAGAGATCCGTGGCGCGCGCTCGGTGAGTTCCGACGCGGCGGCGATTCGAGCCCTGCTGCAGGCCGGCGCCGAAGCGCTCAGCGATGACGTGCTCGATGCGGGTTACGCCGAGTTGGCGCGCGTCTACCACCGGCCCGAGGAGCGCGAGGAGCGGCGTGCGTCCCGAGACCGCTACGTCGCCCGCACAGCTGTCGATCTGTGACTCCGGCACCGCTGAGGGGCCAGGTGTTCCGGGTCGACCTCGGACATGGGGCCAAGCCATGGCTTGTCGTCAGCAACAACTCCCGTAACCGCAACCTCGAGACTGTTGTGGCGGTGCGCATCACGACCACCAGCAAGCACGCCGCCGTACCCACCGTCATCGCGCTGGCACCGGGGGACCCGCTCGTGGGGTTCGTCGTGGTCGACGACCTGATCCAGCTCTACCGGGACGAGCTCGCCACGGCGCTCGGGGCGCTCTCGGCCGCCACCATGCGGAGCGTGAGCGCCGCGCTTCGGATCGCCCTGCCGTGACCGGATGGGGTCAAGGCTCCGGCGATCTGCGCCGAAGGAGAAGTATCAGCCTGACTCGGGGAGTGGACGCGTGAAGCAGCTCGGCGACATCCTCCTCGAGGGTGGGCTCGTCACGCACGACCAGCTGTCCGGTGCCGTCGTGGAGCAGCAGCGGCTCGGGCGCAGCCTCGGTCGGGTGCTCGTCGACCTCGGCATCTTGTCCGAGTCCCAGCTGGTCGCGGCCCTGGCGACCCAGATCGGGATGCAGTTCGTCGACCTGACCGACTACCCGGTGGACGGCTCGGCCGTCTCGCGGGTCTCCGACACGGTCTGCCGCCGCCACACGGCCCTGCCGATCGGGTACGACGAAGGCAAGCTCGTCGTCGCGATGGCCGACCCGGCGAACGTCTTCGCACTCGACGACATCCGGTCG
>JANOTZ010000291.1:0-2270 GCA_031416735.1 Frankiales bacterium | reverse complement strand
CCCACAGGATGCGCAGACTGAGCAGGCCGTTGGCGTTGTCAATGGTGTCAACGACCGCCCAGTGGCTGACGTCGCCATCGGTGGCAATCAGCCGCTGCCCGGGCACGACACGCTGTCCGCCCAAGTCTTCGATGAGCGCAGCTGTGTGCTCGCCGTCCGGGGTCAGGTGGAAGTCCACCTCAACCTTGGTCTGCGTCGGTTGGACCCGTCGCAGCCGGCTCGGACCCGCGCCGTCAGCGCTTCGTGATCACACCGCTCACCGCAGGCCCGGCGCCGACCAGGTTGGTCGCCCACACCCGCGGCGCATAGCTCCCGCTCGCCAGCGTCATCGACCAAGACAGCGACGAGGCGCTCACCACGGTCCTGGTCGCGCCGACCTCCACGACGTACCCGGTCAGCGGCACGCCCCCGTTCGACGCCGGTGCCGTCCACGACACCGTCAGCTTCGTGCCCTGCAGTCGCAGCCCCAAAGACCCAGGAGCACCGGGTACGGCGGCTCGTGCCACCGTCACCGGCAGCCCCCCGCCCCCGTCGGTCCCGGCCGTGATCGTCCAGCCTTCGGGAGTCACCCACGAACCGGTCAGGGCGGCGGCGTCGAAGACCCCGTCGGCCGGGCTCAGGTCCAGCAGTCCTGCCTCCGGGCGGCTGCCGTCAGCCATCCGGACGAGCAGCCCGCGGGAACCCACCGGGACACCGGCGTCCATCCCGGCACCGGTGCGGTATTCCATCCAGTAGGTCCGCGTGCCGACGGTGACCTTCGCCGCGACCGTGCCGCTGCTGCTCTCCAGGGGCTGCAGGGTGGCGGAGCCGCCGGCGCTCAGGTCGGTGAGGCGCTCCGGGGCGAGCCAACCGCGACGGAGCATCTGCGGTGCGGCGAAGAATCCGACGTACGAGCTGCCACCCATCGCGTCGATCGGGTCGCCGTACTCGGAGACGCTGCACGTGCTGCTGAGCGTGGCGGCCGAGCCGTCGGGGTTGCGGCAGGACCAGGCGAAGGCGTGCCCGAGGCCGAGGTTGTGGCCCTGCTCGTGGATGGCCGTGCGCAGGCTCAGGTTGCCGTTCAGCCACACCTCGGAGCCGGGGACCGTCGCCCAGCCGGCGTAGTTGGCGCAGTCCGAGCCGGCCGGCGCCGGCGGGAAGTACAGGACCGTGCGGTCATAGGTCGCGGCGTCGAAGCCCCGGCTCTTGGCGGCCTCCTTCGCCTGCGTCATCAGCTGGTACATGTTGGCCCAGCACAGGTTCTGGTCCGGGCCGGCGACCGTCAGCCAGGGCGTGACGTCACCGGTGAGGCCCATCGCGCCGTGGCTGGCCTGGGTGAACCAGGCGTCCGCGTCGCCGAGGAACAGCTTCTCCGCCGCCTCCTTGGTGACGCTGTCGGGGGTGGTCCAGGACGCGAGGATCACCAGCACCCGCTGCCGCGTCGCCGCGGTCGTTGCCAGTTGTACGGCGGCGCCCGTGCCGGTCGGCGCCGTGGCGGTCGGGGTCGGCGCCGTGGTCTTCGGGGCGGCCTCCACGACCTGCACGCTGCTGGCCTCGAAGGTGCCCGCGGTGCGCTTGCCGGTCAGGCGGACCTTGGTGCCGGGGGTGAGCTTCCTGGTCAGCCGCACCGGGGTGCTGCGGCCGTGCCTGTCGACCACCACCTGGTGGTCGTGCTTCGACCCGGTCTTGGGCTCCGCGGCGATCGTCCGGTAGGTCCCCTCGAGGGTGGACTGCGTCCCGGCCGCGGAGGCCTGTCCGACGCTCAGGGCGGTCATCGCGCCGATCAGGGCCGCGCTGCAGAGGTACCTGCGGTTCATGGAGGATCCCTTGCCTGTGGATGCGCAAGTCCCACGCAGGAGATCGTTCCTTCTCCCCGTTCGGCAGCTCGGCTACCCGTTCTGGGCCCGTGGCTTTGCGTCCCCGCCTTCCGGCGGGTTTGCCCTTGTCGCGGCTGACTGTGACTTCGCTGTCTTCGTCACAATTGGGGTCGTTCCAGGTCACCCGATCGGGTGGCCGGATCGGACGGATATCACCCGTTCGTGTCTGGTGCCGGGTCCGGTCCGGTGTCGACAGTGAGGAGGTGACCATCACTGTCGTGCTCGGAGCGTGGATGCTGCTCTCCCTCGCCACCGTGGTGGTGATGGCCGCGCTGTGCCGCGGTGGGCAGCAGGAGGACGTGCGCCTGGGGTACGACGCCACCGCTGCTCCGCGGCCGCAGGTGTTCCTGCCCGGACCGCGGGGTGCGCTCGACAACGCGCGGGACCTCGCTGAGCAGCGCCGCTGACCGACGG